>CAYPSF010000356.1:0-2507 GCA_964413165.1 uncultured Bifidobacteriaceae bacterium | reverse complement strand
CCGGTGTTTGACGTGATGCGGATGCCGTCGGACCAGTGTCGTTGCAGCGAGTGCAAATACATGAAGATGAACACGCTCGAAAAGGTGCGCGATTGCCTGAAAAACCTGGGGCCGCGGATTGAATTGCCGGAGGACATTTTGGAGCGCGCCCGCCGGCCGATCGAGCGGATGCTGGAAATCTCAGCCCAGCCGGCGGAAAACGCCGGCTGAGTCCATTCCCGGCCCGCACCGTCCGTTTTTCCCCTCCCGGAAGCCCATTCATCGCGGTTTTCACCACCAATCCTGGAATGTTACAGGACCGGGGTTTTGTCACGGAATTGTAACAATCCTGCCTCACGTTCGTAACAGTGTTGTTACAGTCTGCCGCCGCAATTTGAACCCAAGATCATGAACAAACTCAAAAAACAAAATCCCCAGGTAAAATTCGCGCTTTTCGCCGGCGCCACCGCATTGATGGCCCTCAGCCCCCAAGCCCGGGCGCAAACGTCCGTGGATGCCCTGCTGAACAAACTTGAGCAGAAAGGCATCCTGACCGTGGACGAAGCGAAGGAGCTGAAGGCGGAAAACCAGCAGGATTCCGCCGCCGATTTGAACAAGGCCATCAATTCCAAATTCCAGATGCCGGATTGGGTGACCAGTTACAAATTATACGGCGACTTCCGCGGGCGGTTTGATGTGGAGACTACCGACAGTCCGGGCAACCCGGCGACCGGGCTCAGCGGCCAGGACCGCGAGCGGCTGCGCTACCGGCTACGGGTCGGCATGCTGGTGAATATGAAGGACGACATGCAGGTGGGATTCCGGCTGGGCTCGGGTGATTCCAGCGGCAATGCGTTGTCCAACAACACGACCGAGGAAAACAACGGCACCAAGAAGCCGATCTGGGTGGATGCCGCCTACGGCAAGTGGACACCGGTCAACGACGGCATATGGATGCTGGCCGCCACCATCGGAAAAATGGACCAGCCGTTCGCGGTTTCGCCCATGGAATTCGATCCCGACTACACGCCGGAAGGCGGGGCGCTGCAATCAAGTTACAAAATCAATGACAACCATTCAGTTGCGTTCAACAGCGCGGGGTTTGTACTGGATGAAGTGGCCGGTTCCTCCCGGGATCCGTTTCTGGTCGGCGCCCAGATGCTTTGGAACGCAAATTGGACGCCCAGGTTTGCCAGTTCAATGGGTGTTGCGGCGTATGATATCGTCAATAAAAATGGCCTGGGCCTTGCCGGTTTCCCCGTCAGCGTTGCCAACTATAATCCCGGCGGAGTGCCCAACAACAATCAAGGCAACAGCCGCAATGCCACCACGGGCAATCTGCTTTATTACTATAATCCCGTCGTTGGCAGCGCCAGCTTCACTTATACCCTGGACACCTTCCCGCTGTATCAAGGCAAATTTCCCATCAAACCCGCCGGCGTATTCATGTATAACCCCGCCGCGCCCAGCAACAACGAAGGCTATTGGGCCGGCATCCAGCTGGGTAAAGCCGGCAAGAAAGGCGCATGGGATATTTCCTATCGCTATCAATACCTCGAGGCCGATGCCTGGTATGACGAAGTGGTGGATGACGACAACGTGGCTTTCTATGTCAACGGTTCCACGGTCCAGCCGAAAACCGGCTGGGTCGGCGGCACCAACATCAAGGGCCACTTGATGAAGTTCGACTACTCGTTGACCGACTCCTTGACCTTCGCGGTCACCGCCTACCTCAACGAACTGATCCACCCCAACCAGAACATCGGCGCCGCGGGCGAACCCAAAAACAATGCCATGCACATCATGGCCGACCTCATGTGGAAGTTTTAACCGGAACGTAACGTGATTGATTAACCCTAAACTGATTAAATCATAACAATGAAAAAGCTGATTCTTTTCCTGCTCGGCAGCGTCGGTCTGCTCGCCCTGCAAACCGAAGCGAGCGCACAATTGCTCATCAACGGCGCCGGCGCCACCTTTCCGTATCCTATCTACTCGAAGTGGTTTGACGAATACGCCCGGGTGGATCCCTCGGTCCGTTTCAATTATCAATCCATCGGTTCCGGCGGCGGCCAGAAACAAATCTCCGCCCAGACGGTGGATTTTGGCGCGTCCGACGGCCCCATGAGCGATGAAAATCTGGCCAAGGCGCCCGGGAAAATTTTGCATATTCCCACCGTGGCCGGCGCCGATGTCATCACTTACAATCTCCCGGGCAATCCGAAGCTCAAATTGGACGGTGAAACCATTGTCAGCATTTTTCTCGGCAACGTCGCCAAGTGGAACGACCCGAAAATCGCCGCGCTCAACCCCGGCGTGGAGCTGCCGGATATCGGCATCATCCCGGTTCACCGCTCCGACGGCAGCGGCACCACTTTCATCTTCACTGACTATCTCAGCAGCATCAGTCCGGTCTGGGCGGACTCGGTGGGCAAAGGCACCTCGGTGAAATGGCCGGCCAGCATCGGCATCGGCAGCAAAGGCAACGAAGGCGTCGCCGGCCAGGTCAAACAGTTGTCGGGAGCCGT
>CAYPSF010000355.1:0-2509 GCA_964413165.1 uncultured Bifidobacteriaceae bacterium | reverse complement strand
TTGAGCCCCCAGAACTGGCGCTCGTAGGATTGGCCGCCGTAAATCGGCAACGCGGTGATGCCGTTCTTGAAGAGCGCAAGCTTGTGGACCTCCTCCGACACCTGCACGGCCAGTTCGCGGGTCGGGCACAGGATGAGCACCTGCACTGCGCGCAGCTTGGGGTCGGTCTTCTCGATGGCGGGAATGGCGAATGCAGCGGTCTTGCCGGACCCGGTCTGGGACTGGCCCACCACGTCCTTGCCCTCCATCAGGACCGGGATGGCGGCGGCCTGGATCGGCGCGGCCTGTTCAAAGCCCAGTTTATCGATGGCTTTCAGCAGTTCGCCGGAAAGGCCCAGCTCGGAAAATAATTTTGGTGTCATTCAGTAATATCTGGTCAACCACGACCAGCCTAGCAGGATGACGGGCGCAGCGAGAGCTAAATCTGGCAGATTGAGGACTGTGGATTTGATTGGGCGGATCTTGTTTTTTTGGCCGACTGAGAAGGTGAGTCCCGCAGGGACATTTTGAAAATAGCCCGGCGTTTAAACGCCGGGGTCTGACGGCACCCCGGCTCAAAAACTGAAACGTGCCTGATTTGCTTCCCGCCAAAACCCCAGACTTGTTACCGCCTGAATTGTTGCTATCGTTGCCGTCTTTGTGAGCATTGCCAAAGAAATTCAGAAGCGGCGCACGTTTGCCATCATCTCGCATCCGGACGCAGGCAAGACCACGCTCACGGAGAAGCTGCTGCTCTACGGCGGCGCGGTGCAGCTCGCCGGCTCGGTCACCGCCCGCAAAAACCAGCGCGCCACGACGTCCGACTGGATGGAACTGGAAAAAAAGCGCGGTATTTCCATCAGTTCCACCGTGCTCCAGTTCGATTACAACGGCTACCGCCTCAACCTGCTCGACACGCCGGGGCACAAGGATTTTTCCGAGGACACCTATCGCGTGCTTACCGCCGTGGATTCGGTGGTGATGGTGATTGATTCGGCCAAAGGCATCGAGCCTCAGACGCGGAAGCTGTTCGAGGTCTGCCGCCAGCGCGGGGTGCCGATCTTCACCTTCATGAACAAATGCGACCGGCCGATGAAGGATCCGCTCGCCTTGCTCGATGAGCTGGAACGCGTGCTCGGCATCGGCGCCTTCCCGGTGAACTGGCCCATCGGCAACGGCTTCGAGTTCCAGGGCGTCTATGACCGGCAGACGAAGCTGATGCACCTGTTCGAACGCACTGTGGGCGGCCAATATCGCGCGCCCGTGGAGGTCGGCGGACTCGATGATCCAGCGGTCCGCGGCCGGCTCGATGACGAGACCTTTCGCCGCACCGTGGAAGAGCTGGAAATGCTCGAACACGCCGGGCACGACTGGGATGACGCCGCCGTGCTCACGGAAAAAACCACGCCGGTGTTCTTCGGCAGCGCCAGCAACAATTTCGGCGTCCAGCTGTTGCTCGACGGTTTCCTGAAGCATTCGCCTGCGCCGAAATCGCGGGTCATGGGCGGTATCGAGATTGCCCCGGAAAATCCGGCGTTCTCCGGTTTTATCTTCAAAATCCAGGCGAACATGGACCCGAAACATCGCGATCGCATCGCGTTTGTCCGGGTTTGTTCCGGCAAATTCGAGCGCGATATGACGGTGCATCATTCGCGTTCCGAGAAGAAAGTGCGCCTCTCGAGCTCGCATAAACTATTCGGCAACGAACGCGAAACCGTGAATGAGGCGTATCCCGGCGACGTCATCGGCCTCGTCGGCCACGACAGCTTTGGCATCGGCGACACGCTGACGACCGATCCAAAAATTCTCTACAAGGAAATCCCGCGTTTCACGCCGGAAGCCTTCAGTTACCTGCACAATCCGAACACGGCCAAGTTTAAACAATTTCGCCAGGGCCTGGAGCAATTGATGCAAGAAGGCGTTATCCAGGCGTTATACCTGCGCAATTCCTCGGTGAAAACGCCGCTGCTCGCCGCGGTCGGCCCGCTGCAGTTCGAGGTGGTGCAGTTCCGTCTGGAAAGCGAGTACGGTGCAGTGTCACGCCTCGAAGCCGCGCCGTGGACGGTCGTTCGCTGGCTGCCGGTGGACATGAAGGAAGAAGATCTTGACGCCCTGTCGTTGCCGACCGGTTCACGTATCGCCTATGACGTCGGCAAAAATCCCGTCGTGTTGTTCCAAAACGAGTGGTCGGCGGATTATTTTATCAAGACCAACGAGCGCGTGCCTCTGTCCGCATCGCCCGCGCAGACGGCGAAGGATTCGTGAACCGTTACATCGTTCAATCGTTGAATCGTGAATCGTCACAACAAAGAACTGGTGCGCGGCGCAACGATGTAACGTTTTAACAATCCAACGATTTAACGTCCCACCATGTCCACCATCCTCACCGCCACTGAAATCAGCGTGTCCTACGGCGACCGCACGGTGCTCGACGCCGCGACGCTCGCCATTGACGAGGGCGACCGCATCGGGCTGGTCGGGCGCAACGGCTGCGGCAAGACGACGTTCCTCCGCATCCTCGCCGGGCTGC
>CAYPSF010000354.1:0-2509 GCA_964413165.1 uncultured Bifidobacteriaceae bacterium | reverse complement strand
CTAGTTAATGTTCGATTTTAACTCTTTTCGAACCGTACCGATTACTCAGTTCCATTCGTACCAATTTGAGTGCCTTGTCGCTGGCGGGGCTGAGATGCCCGCCTGGTCTTCGACCTTCACTGATGATGAACTCTAATTGGTTGCCTTTGAGAAATACGACCGGGAAGACAAATAGTCGGAGACCTTCGTCAGTGAATTTAGTGTAGCTTGCAACAAAACCCTCCTTCGTCTCCAATTCTGGGTGGTGTTCGCGAACAAACCCGTCTGAGGCCAGTACAGAGTCAATAAGTTTCAGAGCTTCCTGAACCTCGGTATCATTCACAGAGAGACTCACTTTGCTTTGCGCATCTAGTTCTGAAAAACGCAGCCAAACCGTCCGCGTTGCTATTGGGGGTTCTGGGCAACCGGCACAAAGTAACGCTAGAAGAAAAAGGAGGGTGAATCGCAAATTAGTCCAAAATGGACATAGCCCAACGCGGGTTTGGCCGGTTTCGGAAAGCAAAACGGTGGCTGGCTGGGTCATGGGGTTAAAATGAGCCGGTTGCTGGCGGGCTGACAACTGAATAGTTTGGCCGGAGGGAGATGAATTTAACGCAGAGGCGCAAAGAACGCAGAGCTTCGCGGAGTCTGATTTTCTCTGCGGTTCTCGGCGTCATCCGCGTCTCTGCGTTAAGTCTTCCGGATTTATTCTTTGCTGCCGCCTTCGGTTTTTCCCCCAAGCTTGCGCTCCAGCTCGGCGACGCGCCGGATCAGTTCGGGGAGATGCTGGATGGCGATCATCTGACGCTTGGTCTGCTTGTCCGGTTGCGCGGGAATGCCCAGCCATTTCCCACCGTCGGGAATGTCGTGCATCACCCCGGACTTGGCCGCGACGGTCACCTGGTTGCCGATCTTCAAATGGCCCGCGATGCCCACCTGCCCGGCCAGCACGACGTATTTGCCCAATTTGGTGCTGCCGGAAATGCCCACCTGCGCCACCACGATGCTGCCTTCGCCAATTTCCACGTTGTGGGCGATCTGGACGAGGTTGTCGATCTTTGAACCCTTGCCGATGACTGTCGGGCCGAGCGCGCCGCGGTCAATCGCCACGTTCGCGCCGATCTCCACGTCGTCGCCGATGATGACGTTGCCGATCTGCGGCACCTTGCGGTGCACGCCGCCGTCCAGCACGTAGCCGAAGCCGTCCGAGCCGATCACCGTGCCGGCATGGATGCGGACGCGCGCGCCGAGTTCCGTGTGCGGATAAAGCGTCACATTGGGGAACAGGTTCGCCTCATCGCCGAGTTTGGAATCATCGCCGATGGAAACGCAGGCCTGCAGGACAGCTTTGGCGCCAATCTTGACGCGTTCGCCGACAACGCAATGCGGCCCGATGTGCGCGCTGGCGTCCACCGTGGCGCTGGCGGCAACGACGGCTGTGGGATGAACGCCGGCAGCGTAGGCGGGTTCGGGAAAGAACAGCACCATGGCCTTGGCGAAAGCAATGCGGGCGTTGGGCACGCGGACCAGGATTTTCTTGGTCGATTGGAAACGGCTATCGGCAATGATGGCCGTGGCGGCGCTTTGTTCGGCCCGGGCGAAATAATCCTCGTTTTCGGCGAAGGTCAGGTCGCCGGGTTTGGCGTGTTCGGCGGGCGCAAAGCCTTTCAGGACGGCCTTGCCGTCACCGACGACTTCGCCGCCGATTTGGCGGGCAATTTCCGCAGCAGTAAAGGGCATATGGTGGTTTGAATGATTGCCTGTTGACTTGGTTGTCGCGGCTCACTATAAAGGCGCGCGTATCCAGTTCAACCCCTAGTTTGCATGGCAAAGACACTTCGCGTCGGGCTGATCGGCTACCGCTTCATGGGCAAGGCGCACTCCAATGCATGGCGGCAGGCCCCCCGTTTCTTCAATCTCAAGGCCAATGTCGAATTGCACACCATCTGTGGACGCAATGCCGCCAACGTCCAGGCGGCGCGCGCCCAGCTCGGCTGGCAAAACGCCGCCACCGACTGGCACGAGGTTGTCGAGTCGCCGTTGATTGACATCGTGGACATTGTCACGCCGACGAATTATCACGCGGAGATGGCGATCGCGGCGGCGAAAAACGGCAAGCACGTGTTGTGCGAAAAGCCGCTGGCGTTGAATGTCAAACAGGCCGAGGCGATGTACGCCGCCGCGAACAAGGCCAAGGTCGTCCACATGGTCTGCCACAATTACCGGCGCATCCCGGCCATCGCGCTGGCGAAACGGATGATTGGCGAGGGCGCGCTGGGCCGGATCTATCATTTCCACGCGCGTTACGCGCAAGACCGGCTGGCCGACCCGGAATTTCCGCTGGACTGGCGGTTGCAAAAGGAGACCAGCGGCGCCGGCGTTCACAGCGACATCAACTCGCACGTCATTGATTTGGGACGGTACCTGGTCGGCGAGTTCAAGGAAGTTTGCGGGTTGTTGAACACGTTCATCCCCGAGCGGCCGCTGGCGGATGCACTGGCCAAGGGCGCGCGCAAGATGGGCAAGGTGA
>CAYPSF010000353.1:0-2531 GCA_964413165.1 uncultured Bifidobacteriaceae bacterium | reverse complement strand
CGCTGGCCGCGCTGGAGCGAGCTTTACATTTATTCCTACATCAACGAGACCAGCAGAAAAGTCGGGCAGATGAACAACCTCATCCGCTTCGGGCCCAACTGGACGATCACGCCGGTCAAGAACACGACGTTCAGCGCCTCGTACAACGCGTTGTTTTCTCCGGTGGATGTGCCGACGCGTGCGGCCAGTCCCGGCTCGTTCAGCGACAACGGCAATTTCCGGGGTCATTACCTGCAGACGGTGTTGAAACACAAGTTCAACGAGCACCTCAGCGCTCATCTCTGGGCCGAATTTGTCTGGATGGGCGATTACTATCAACAGAAGGATTTGATGAGTTTCCTGCGCGGGGAAGTGTTGTTGACCTTTTGACCGCGCGGAAAAACGCCGGTGGTTCGCGGGCGTTGGTTATTTCTCCTCCAACGCCCGCGGCACCGGCCTACGGCCATGTATTGGGACCAATCATGCGAAACGCTTGAACGCAACGCGCTGGAGCGGCTGCAGCTTGATCGCTTGCAGGAAACCGTCCGCCGCGTGGCCGCGCGCGTGCCCTTCTACCAGCGGCAATTTGCCGTGCTGGGCGTCCAGCCCGATGACATCCGGTCGCTGGCCGATTTGCGCCGGCTGCCGTTCACGACCAGCGCCGACCTGCGTGACAATTATCCCGCCGGTTTGCTGGCCGTTCCGTATGACGCCACGCTGCGGCTGCACACCTCCAGCGGCACCACCGGCAAACCCAAGGCGCTTTTCTTCTCGCGCCCGGACGTGAACAACTCCGCCGAGCTGTGCGCGCGGTCGTTTGTCATGACCGGCATCACGTCGGCGGACGTGTTCCAGAACATGATGACGTACGGCATGTTCACCGGCGCGCTGGTCACGCATTATGGCGCGGAAAAAATCGGCTGCCTCGTCATCCCCGCCGGCCCCGGCAATTCCGAACGGCAGGTGATGTTGATGCGGGATTTCCATACCACGTTCATCCACGTCACACCCAGCTACGGACTTTATCTGGCCTCGTTCCTGGAAAAGCACGGGGTTGACCCGCGGCGCGATCTCGCGTTGCGCAAGGCGTTCGTCGGCGCCGAACCGTACACCGAGGAAACCCGGCGGAAGATCGAGGAAGGTCTGGGCGTGGACGTTTATAATTCCTACGGCCTGTCGGAAATGAACGGCCCGGGCGTGGCATTCGAGTGCGTCCATAAAAACGGCATGCACCTCTGGGAAGACCATTTTATCATGGAGATCATCGACCCGGCGACGGGCGAGCCGGTGGACGACGGCGAGCCGGGCGAACTGGTGTTGACCACGCTGTGCCGCGAGGCCATGCCCCTGCTCCGCTACCGCACCCGCGACCTCACCTATTTCATCCACGGCCCCTGTCCCTGCGGCCGCACGCACCGCCGGATCAACCGCATCATCGGCCGTTCCGACGACATGCTTATTGTGCGCGGCGTGAACATCTACCCGCAGCAGATCGAGCGCGTGCTGATGGCGCAGAAGGGCGTCGGCCGGAATTATGTCATTGTTCTGACCGGTTACGACGAGTTGACGGTGAAGGTGGAGCTGGCTGAGGCCGGGTTTGACGGGCAAGTGGAACATCTCGTGCAATTTCAGGGCCAGCTCGCCGAGAAATTGCGCGCGGAAATCCTCATCAAACCAACGGTCCAGTTCCTGCCGCCTGGCTCGCTGCCGGTGAGCGAAGGCAAAGCCAAACGCGTGATTGACGAACGTAAAATGTGAACCCCGGACAAATGAAAGCTCGTATGACAACGTTTTGGACTGCGGTGGCAGAGCGTAGCGGCGACACCGCTTTGGCAACGCAGGACGTGTCGATAATAGCGGCGTGGCTCCCGCTTCTGCGGGATTCCCGCCGCACTCCAAAAAGTCCGGTGTGGTGCGGACGATCAAACTAATCGGGAATCCAGGATAATTCTATGAGCGACGTAAAACTAGTGGCGGTTTTTGCCGAGAACAAGCCGGGCCAGGTCGCCCACTTCACCAGGATTCTCGCCCATGCCAACATCAACATCCGCTGGGTGGCCGTGGCCAGCACCGGCCCGTTCGGCGTGATGAAGTTCCTCGTCAATGACCCGTCCATGGCCTACCAGGCGCTGAAACACGAAGGCTACGTCGCCAAGCTCGTGGACGTCCTCGCCGTGGAGGTGCCGGACAAACCCGGCGGCCTGAACGCCGTGGCCGAATGCCTTGCCAAGTACAATATTAATCTCGACAACGCGTCCGGGTTCATCGCCAACGACCGCGCCATCATGGTGCTGGAAGTCTCCGACGCGGTGCTGGCCACCAATACCCTGCGGCGGCAGGGCTACCGGGTGTTGACCCTGGAAGAACTGCCGGTTTTTTAGCCACAGATGGGCACAGATGAACTCAGATTTTGAACCACAAAGGCACGAAGATACGAAGATAAACCCTCAACCACAAATGAACACGGATATTTACTCCTCCTCGTCCTCGATTCCCTTTGAGGCTGTCTCGATTTGACGGACAGAGAATTGGATAAACGTGTATGCTGAAAG
>CAYPSF010000352.1:0-2541 GCA_964413165.1 uncultured Bifidobacteriaceae bacterium | reverse complement strand
TTTTCCGAGCGATCCTCGATGATCCGCAGGACCAGTCCCACGGTGCCGGAAACCAGCGCCCATCCGGCGATCACCGGCAACCGGGAAGCGGCGGCGCGCAGTCCGTCGGCAACGGTGGGATCGCCGCCGCCGAGACGAACAGCGGCGCAGGCAACAATGGCGGCGTTGAAAAACACGACAATAAAGTAATTGCAGACATAAAAGGCGAAGAGCGTTCCGTAATAGGCAATCTGCCGCTGGGTCGCGGCGTCGCGGCCGGGCGGTTCCCACGCGCCGGTCGTGTAGATGGGAATGGCGAATGAAGCCAGCAACAGGAGGCAACAGATGCCGGAAATCAAGGGGAAGACCAACAGGCTTTTGTCCTGCTTGAGCACCTGCCAGCATTCCGACATCAACGACCACGTCCGAGTAATTTTACCCATAACAGTACCTTTCTGGTATTAAGAGTTCAGGTTTAATACTGCCGTGCGCGAATCGCAGTCGGCCAACGGCCAGGCTGTGATTGCGAGTGTGCGACGGCGAGTGACGAATGGCAAGTGACAAGTAACCGGTCTTTGCGGCGCTCCCGTCTTCACTTTGTTTCGACGCGGCAAGTCGACCCGGCATGATTCAGGAAAAGGCTGCGCTGGCCGAGGGTTGGTTTCTGGATTCTTTGAATCCGCTTATTCCTTTTTATACTCCGCCAACTTTCCGTCCGGACCGAACGTCAGCCGCAGCACCCGGTCGGGGTATCCAGTGCTGGTGCCCACGCCCGTACCGACCGCAGTACCACCGCCGCTATAAAATCCCGTGCCCACGCCAAAGCTCATGCCACCACCGTGGCTGTGTTTGATCCAATCGGCTACGGTTGTGCCATCGCTCAATTTCGCCATTTTGTCCGGCGGTCCCAGTTCCGTCACCGCCTGGTCGTAGGTATAATTTCCGACGCGGCTGTTCCAATCCACTTTGGGGGTGCTCGTGCAGCCCGCGAAAACGAGGCCCAACATCGCGAGTAAAACACCGAAATAAATATTTACTCTCATGCCCGTAATTTAGCAGAACATCCACCGGATGCAAAACGGGCTCAGGGTCATCACTCGCCGGGCAATTTGCCTGGCGCGTCACTTTGTATGGACCAGGATAAGAGACATGGCGCTGAGGATCATTTTGTCCTTGCCGCCGAACATCGAACCGCTCGTGCCGACTCCTCCTTTGAAAGCGTCACCGTTAAAATTTAGCGGCATCATCACCCGCTTGCGGGTAATGCTTTCCGCCGCCACGATGGCGCCTTCCAGGTTGCCCTTGATAATATAGTCAGTTGCCCAATTCAAATTGCGGAACAACCAGCCACGATTCGGCTCAAATCGGCCGCCGTGATTTTGGCATCTCCAACCGTGCCGGTCACACTCCCGTCGGCAAAAATCTCGACTGTTACCGGCAGGTTTGTTTGGTGGCACCAGGAAAGGACAATCCGGGCGTTTCCTTCCCAATGGCCGACCATTGCCGGTGTGACGACACTCCCGGCTGCTGGTGAACTTAAAACCGTCAGCAGCAGCGCGAACGTTCCAACCAATCCAATAATACGAGGAGTTGTATTCATACCCGTTACTTTATCAAGCGATTGGCCCCGGCATTGATGTTTTCGATTCTCAACCATCCCTTTCCATCCCGGATTCCCGGCAATTCACCCCTGATTCCGGCCAGTTCGTCCCTAATTGATTATTTTAGGCACCGTCTTGGTGCAATACTCATGTTTTAAGAAGGTATTAATGGCAGCCGAAAGAATCGGATTTATGAACAAATTGACCCCTTTGACCCGACTGATCCTTGTCACCGGACTTTTTCTGGCCGCGGCCGGCCCGGTTTTCGCGACTGTCACCCTGACCGCCGCGACCGGCGGCGGCAACATCTCGGGGGACACCGCTGCCAATGGGCCGGCGCCCGCGTGGACGGCTCTGGGCCCGATGACCATCACCGAAGGCGCGAGCACCGATTTCACCAACGGCGTCGCGAGAACTCTGATTCTCAAGGCTCCCGCGGGTTTTCAATTCAACACGGCAGTGACCCCCAGCATTACTTTTACCGCGGCCAGGAACATCACCAGCGCGGCGGTTGCCATGACGGATGCGTCAACCATCACGGTCACACTCACCATTTCCGGCACGGCGGTGAACGGCGACTCGCTCACGATTGGCAGCACCACGAACATCCAGGTGCGCCCGACGTCAGGACTGCCGCTCGCCACGGGCGATCATATTTATCGGCCTGGCACCGGTGGCGGCAACGCCGGCATCCGGGGTATCACAACCTCCGCCGACGGCTCCGACGGCAGTAATTTCGGCACATTGAACGAAGCCCCCGGCACGCCGTCGGCCACCATGCCGTCCCAGGCTCAGATCCTGAGCGACATGACCCTGGCGAATAATTATTTCACCAATGAATGGCCCAACCCCGGATGCACCACGTGTCTGACCGGTGGCCGCCCCACCACCATCTGGACGCGGGGAACCTACTTCGAGGGTTCGCTGGCGATGTGGCGGGTCAACCATGACCCGGCCATCA
>CAYPSF010000351.1:0-2643 GCA_964413165.1 uncultured Bifidobacteriaceae bacterium | reverse complement strand
GTAATGAGTTCGTGCTGGCCTGCGACATGCGCTTCGCCAGCCGGCAAAGCGCCCTGTTCGGCAACCCCGAGGTCGGCGTCGGACTGGTCCCGGGCGGCGGAGCGCTGGAATGGCTTCCGCGCCTGGTCGGCCGCTCGCGGGCACTTGAGATCGTGCTTAGCGGCGACGACTTCGACGCTGATATCGCCGAGCGCTATGGCTGGGTGAACCGCACGCTGGACGATGACGAGCTCGACTCGTTTGTTGATACTCTCGTCCGGCGTCTGGCCTCGTTCGACCGTGAAACGCTGGCTGCGGCGAAGGCCCAGGTCAATCGGTTCGGGACGCCGACAGCAACCGAGCTTCAGTCGAGCAACGACCTGTTCTTCCCACTGCTGGCCTTGCCAGGTGCGCAGGCGCGCCGTGCGAAGGTTCGGAATATCGGTTACGGTGTTCGGAGCGACTTCGAATTGAACTTCGGTCGGTACCTCCCTGCGTTCGGGCGGGCGGATGGCGAGGACGCGGATACATGAGCGCAAACTGTCACATGAAACCAAACGATGGCAGCTATTGATCTACATTAACCAACATCGAACAAAAAACTAATAACCAGGAATCCATTATGAACAACCGCAAAAGGGATCGTGCCATGAAAACGCCAACGAACGGCACGACCGAAACGCCGGCGATGTATGAAACGGAAAATGACATCCCAAAACCAGCACGAGCAGAATTGAACACGCTAATCAATCAACGGCTGGCTGATGTCATTGACCTTCAACTGCAACTCAAACAAGCGCACTGGAATGTCAAAGGCCCTCACTTCATCGGCTTGCATGAACTTTTTGATAAGATCGCCGAGGAGGTGGAATCCTACGTGGACGAGATTGCCGAGCGCGCCGTGCAATTGGGCGGCATAGCCCAAGGCACGATTCGCGTAGCCGCCGCCCGTTCCCGGCTCGAAGAGTATCCACTGACGATTGCCGACGGATCGGCCCACGTTGAAGCGGTGGCGAGGGCGCTCTCTACTTTCGGGCGTGAGGCCCGCCTTTCAATCGACGAAGCGAACGCGCTGGATGACGCAGATACGGCTGACCTGTTTACCGAGGTCTCGCGCGGCATCGACAAGTGGCTCTGGTTTGTCGAAGCCCACTCACAGGCGTCCAAATAGAAGGGTGCAAATATATGACCAGACCTGTCTCGCAAAATCAAAATGACGCCGTGTTATCCGCGGGAACGCCGGCTCCCGATTTCAGCCTTCACACCAAACCCGACCAAACCGTCAAGTTAAGCGGGTTTCGCGGGCAGCCGGTCGTGCTCGTCTTTTACCCGGCTGACTGGAGTCCGGTCTGCGGCGATCAAGTGACGCTGTACAATGAGTTGCTTTCGGAATTTCAAAATCTCGGAGCTCAACTTCTCGGCATTTCGGTTGACGGAGTGTGGTGCCATGCGGCATTCAGCCAGAATCGAAAGTTGCATTTCCCGCTCCTTGCTGATTTTGAACCCAAGGGCGCAGTGGCGCGACTTTATGGCGTGTATCGCGAAAGCGATGGCACCAGCGAACGGGCATTGTTCGTGATTGATGCGGAGGGTGTCATCCGTTGGAGCTATGTTTCGCCCGTTGCCGTGAATCCCGGCGCCGAAGGCATCCTGTCCGCGCTCGAAGAACTGCAACCCAAGCCGGAGGCCAAATGAAAACTGAAATTACCAGCAGCATTCCCAAGTCGAAACTCTCGCTGCCAATCGCCGGACGCGATCACGTTCAAGGTCCGATCGACGCACCCATCGTGCTCCTCGAATATGGAGACTATGAATGCCCATACTGCGGCGCTGCCTATCCGGTAGTAAAGGCGATTCAGGAACGTTTGGGCGATCGCCTCTGTTTCGCCTTTCGCAATTTCCCATTGGTCAATTCACATCCTCATGCGGAGCATGCGGCCGAGGCTGCCGAAGCGGCCGGGGCGCAAGGCAAATTTTGGGAGATGCACGACATGCTCTACGAAAACCAAACCGCACTCGAAGATGAGGACCTCGCCCAATACGCCGCAGATCTCGGGCTCGATGCCCGTTTAATCAACGAAGTTGTCGCCGGCGCGCACGCCGCGCGCGTGCGGGAGGATTTCCGAAGCGGAGCGCGCGGTGGGGTCAACGGCACGCCCGCCTTTTTCATCAACGGTGTGCGCTACGATGGCGCACCGGATGTTGATGTTCTGCTCGCGGCGCTCACAAAACGCCATCCGCAATAACACGTTCATACTCTTTATCGCGCCTTCGGGTGACGGTCTATGCGTAAAAACAATGATCTTAACCGCGATATCCTATGACAGCCAATCACCCATCGAACCTTCGCTTTGCGAAAATACCCTTTAACTTTGGGACGGGAGCCATCCCGGCCCTGGGTTTCGGGACTTTGATCCCGGACCCGGCTGAAACCCGGAGTGCCACCACGAACGCACTAAGGGTTGGATTTCGCCACTTCGATTGTGCGGAACGATATCGGAACGAGCGGGAGGTGGGTGAGTCGTTACAGGCGGAACTCGCAACCGGAGCAATCGCCCGTGAGGATGTATTCATCACTACCAAGCTGTGGAATACCAATCATCGGCCCGAACGTGTCGAACCGGCGTTCGATGCGAGTCGCGAGCGCCTGGGAATCAGTTACGT
>CAYPSF010000350.1:0-2682 GCA_964413165.1 uncultured Bifidobacteriaceae bacterium | reverse complement strand
CCGTCGAAGGCCCCTACAAGCCGGAACATTACCGGTATTGAGCGAATTCAAATCTTAAGCACAAAGGGCGAATGGAAAACCGTTCGCCCTTTTTATGTTCTGTAAAGCACCCAGCCCCGATGCGGGCATGTTCCATGATCGATGTCTGAGACAAAGTCAGTTGCCTTCAAGAAAAAGTGTTGACTCAATTCACACACCGCCATAGATACAATCAGCTAGGGGAACAATTCCGGGAACGGGTTCGGACAACTGCTTCTGGATCAAACTATGAGAACAATATCTGGAGTTGTTTTGTCCGCGTTTTACGGAGTGCCGTTCAAAACCTTTGCGGCCAGTGCCATACCCCCCGGTCGCGGTCGCTGTAGCGCTTTCGCGTTTCTGCTGATACTTGGCGGGATCTGCTTCGCTGGCCAGACCGCTTTCTGCGCCGAAGTGAATTCCGGCGCCGCCCCTCCTGCCGCTTCGGCAGCGCGGGAACAAATTCACATTGACCGGTTTTTCCTCGACCTTGGCGCACCTCCGGAAAAACGGGAACTCCAGATTCCCATCCCCACAAATGGCACGGTGCAACTGACCTTCATGCGGTCCGTTCCAACCGGTTCGGACGAGGTTTTTGCCGTTTACGCCAGCGACTTCTATGGCGAAACGAGCGGCGACAAGCTGCCGATCCGCCTCCTGACGTCCAATCTTGTCTTCAACTCCAGCCATTTTATCGCACCGGTTGAATTGGAAACTGCGCTGCCATCGTTACACGACACCTACATCGGTGCGCTGGCGCTCACCGCCGACGGCCAATTGCCCATCATCTGGCGGGTTGCTCTCATTCGGGCGACGGGCTATTTTGAGAACCCCGCCTCGCTGGCCGTCGTCCCCGGCAAGGTCAGTCTTAATTTTACCCGGCATTTCCTGCGCGACCAGTTCTGCCCGCAACCGGTGTCGGTGGCGGCCAGTGCCGTTCTTCAGAATTCCAATAAATACTGGCCGATTGCGGGTTTTGCCATCGTCCCCGGCGAGATCACGGCCGGAGATCGCAACGCTCTGAGCATTGTCAACGATGTCCGCTACTTCCTCAACGGGACTATGGTCTCCAACCTTATGCAATTGCCTCCTGGTCCCCTTGACCGCCCGCTCCGCGAAATCTTTCCCGGCGGACAAGTCCAATTCGGCCTTGGTTTCCAGAACTTGAGTCCCGGCGAATACACCTTCGAACTGAATTTCAAGACGCTTGATTCGGTGGACGACGAGAGCCGTCAAAAGTTGACCGTGAATGTAAAAGTGCGCGATTCTGTCTCGTCTGCCGTTCTCGTCCTCATCGCCGGCATCATTTTTTCCTTCCTCAGCTACAAGTGGGTAACGCTCTACAAACAAAGAATTCCTTTGTTGCAACGTGTCAATGCTCTGCGGGTTGACTCAGCTTGGGCCCGTCTGGAGGCCGCCACTTACCCCGTCGTCTGGACGGGAATGTATTTGCGTCAAGCCGAGGAACTCGCCAGCAGGCTCTTTTTTACGTCACCTTCCCTTATCACTGAACGCCTCGATCGCGCTGAATCCGTTATCAACGCTCTGAACGTGGTCCAAAAACTCAACACCACTCTGTCCACGCTCCCACAACTCATGCGGAATCGCTTTTCCTACGTCATCGACGGAATTCTCGATCAACTGCACGACGACAAGATGACCAAAAGCGCCGCCGACAAAGCCCGGGCCGATCTCGAGAAACTCCATTCCGAAATCGCCGATCCCGCCACCCGGTTGCAGCGGTATTGGACTGAAGTCAAAACGACCGTGACGAATTTCAAAACCCGGTTCGACCCGGGTGAGCTTGGCTTGTCGACCGAAGACCTGAAGACTGTCACGGCCGCGGCGGACACGCTCTGGCCCGGGGACAAAGTCCCGGAAAATCATGCCACGCTTGATAAAAAAGTGTTTCCGACCGTGTACACCTACGAGGAAACCTACGCCCGTCTCTGGTTGCTCTATGAACGAAAGTTGAACGCCCCTTTGGTCGCGGAACTCGTCAAAGAATTCAAGGTTCCGTTGGATCGATATTTCGAAATCGTCGATGACCACACTTGGAAAGGCATCAAAGCCTCAGCCCAGTCCAAGACCCACAAGCTCACCATCATGACCGATAGCAGCACCGGTCGCGCCTACGAACCTCTCGGCTTTCGCGTCTCTACCGGCAACGAAGAACTCAACCGGTCCTACCTTTTCAAACACAAACTGCGCTATCGCTGGACCCTTCAGCCCACCGGTTTTCGGATCGGCGTACCCCGGGACACCCTGCGACCCATCTCAAATTCTCCCTACGTGATCCAATTTGCGTCGCACTGCGGCAAACTGGCCGTCTCCGTTCAACTCTCCTACAAGGGCGAAACCGCCGATGTTAAGGACGAGAATAGCGTCGAGGTTCGGGTCAAGCGTTCTGCTGACGTTCGTCTCCTCACCAAGCTCGAACGCACAGAAAAACTCTCCCTTTTCGTCGCCGGCATATTCGCGGCCATCAGCGGCCTCCTGACATTTTATTACAAGAATCCTGTCTTCGGCACGGTTCAAGACTATCTATCGCTGTTTATCTGGGCGGCTGGCGTTGACCTGACTAAAAACGTCCTTCAATCCAACCAACCCGGCGCGCCAAACCCGTCCACCACGCCCACTCACATTCCACCCGCCGCTCCGGAA
>CAYPSF010000349.1:0-2728 GCA_964413165.1 uncultured Bifidobacteriaceae bacterium | reverse complement strand
TCGCTGGTGTGCGTGGACAAGCGGGTGCGGTTGCTGGTGGGCGGTTATTATCCGGAACGGGAAATCCGCACCTCCGAGACCAGCGCCGCGGTGTCGCATGTGGCCGCCATACCGAAGGTGCGCGAGTGGATGGTCAAACGCCAGCGCGAGTGCATCCAGTTCGGCGACCTGGTTATGGAAGGCCGGGACATCGGGACGAATGTGTTCCCGGAGACCGATTTCAAGTTTTACCTCGATGCGCATCTGGAGGAGCGTTCGCGCCGGCGCGCCGCCGATGGCGTCCAGGATAACCTCGCGGCGCGCGACCAGCGCGACAGCCAGCGCGCGGTGGCGCCGTTGATGATTCCGCTCGGCGCCAAGATCATCAACAATTCGAGCATGACCTCGGAAGAAACCAGCTCCATGATCCTGGAAGAAATCCGCGCGCGCCTGGTCGCCCAATGACAAATAACCGAACCATGCCGACTAACGAATTCTCAAATGTTCAAATACCGGATTTGCCTAGGTAGGGCGCGTCACTCCGTGCGCGCCGTGGAATGCAATCGGACGGGCGGCGGGCAGGGGACTGCCCGCCCTACCGAGTGGTTGGTTCTTCCCTCATGAACCTGTCCTACCGCCTCGGCTGGCTTGGTTTTCGCGTGTTGTACCGGGTTTATTTCCGCTGGCGCGTCTTTAATGCGGAACGCGTGCCGGCCACCGGCCCGGTCATCCTCGCCGCCAACCACGCGAGTTTCCTGGATCCGCCGCTGGTCGGATCGGGACTGCATCGCCCGATCAATTATCTCGCGCGAGAAAGCCTGTTCCGCTTCCCGGGCATCGGCGCGCTGTTGCGTTCCTGGAATTCCGTGCCGGTGGACCGCGATGGCGGCGGCGCGGCGGGGTTGAGGGCCATTCTCGAGCGGTTGCTCGCCGGCGGCGGGATCATTTTATTTCCCGAGGGCACGCGGACGCAGGACGGCAAGCTGCAGCCGGCGCGCTCCGGCATCGGCCTGGTGGTGATCAAGTCCACCGCGCCGGTCGTGCCAGTGCGGACGTTTGGAACGTACGAAGCCTACGGGCGGCACATCAAATTTCCCCGGCCCAGGCAGGTGGCCGTGAAATACGGCCGGCCGCTGCAGTTTGAAAAGTTACGGGCCGAGGCCAGGAATTGTCCCAAGACGCGGCTCAAGGAAATCTACCAGGAAATTGCCGACGAAATCATGGCGGCGATTGCGAAGCTGGAGCCGGGGGAGGACTGATTTATGATTTACGATTGATAATTGATGATTTTCAATGGCTTGCGGAAATGAGGGAAATCATAAATCGTAAATCATCAATCATAAATTCGATCAGATTCCCAGGTTCGACAAAGTATTGCTGATGGCGTTGACAATTTGGACGAGCTTGGGATGCGATTTCTCAAAGCCATCCACGGATGAGCGCAAGCCGAGAAGGGAATGTTCGAGGGATTGGGCATTTTGATTGGTGCGCGTGGCTTCATGGGTGGAGACCTGCGCGAACCCGGCGATACTTTGGGCCTGTTCATCATGGGTTTTCGCCAGGGTGCCAACTTCGGACTTGAGCTTGCCGAGCAGCTCGAGCAACTCGCGCTTGCGGTCCTCGTTCCCGGCCTCCGTGCCGCGGATCTTCGCCTCAATTTCGCCAATCGTTTTTTCAATCATGGTTTTTGTGCAAAGGTTAACCGTTGCCGCGAATTCGGCAAGAGCGCGATTATGCGGCTTGCTCTTGATGTGATTTCGCTGTTAGAAGATTTTAAATGAACACTTCCAAACAATCGCCAGGCGTCGCGTTGTGTTTGTTTGGTTTGATTCTGGTGGCAAAATGTGCCGGACAGGAAGCGGCAGCAGGATTTTATGATCAGGCATGGCAGAGTTTCCGGTCCAACCGTGTGGCTGAAGCGATAGCAGATTTTTCGCTTGCGATTGAGTCGAGCACGAATCGCGATTTGATTTATCGAAGTTACGTGGACCGTGCCCGGGCGAAGGATTCCAAGTGGGATTTCAGCGGAGCGATAGCAGATTTTTCGCGTGCGATTGAACTGTATCCGAAGTTTTGGCTGGCCTATTACTATCGGGCGGAGACGGAGCTCAACCAAACGAATCTTGATGGTGCCATTGCCGATTGTGGTCACGCCATCAAATTTGACCCACGCAACTCAGATGCTTACTTGTTGCGTTCACGACTTTTCTATCGGAAAAAACAATTTGATGCCGCAATTGACGATATCAACAACTATATCCATCTCAATCCGACCAACGCTTACGGATATGATCGACGTGCCAGGTTCAGACTTCAGAAAGACGATTTTGATGGAACCATTGCTGATTACACCCGCCTGCTTCAACTTTATCCGCAAGACCGGTGGCGTTATGAATCTCGTGCGGAAGCCAAACTGAGAAAAGGAGATTGGGATAGCGCAAAAACCGATATAGATTTGACCATTCAGTACTATCCCACCAATTCGTGGCTTTTCGTTACACGAGGTTTGATTCAGTTTGAAAAAGGCAATTGCGACGGTGCGATGGCGGATGCCCTGCAGGCGATGAAGTTCGACCCCAAAAATCCGGAGGCTTACAGCATTTGTGGTATGGCGCGGTACGGCCAAGGTGATGCGTCGAGCGCAGTGGAAGAATTCAGCCAAGCCATTGCGCTGGCTGACTCCAATGAGATTGTTAGTTCCAATTCGGTGTCAGCGTTCAGGGATTTCAACCAAGGGTGGATTGATTTC
>CAYPSF010000348.1:0-2754 GCA_964413165.1 uncultured Bifidobacteriaceae bacterium | reverse complement strand
CCACCTTGATGCCGATGGGCGTTTTGATGCCGGTGGAGAGCATGTCAATGCGCGTTATGATCGGCATCGTCCAGGCGTTGTTGAGGCCGGGAATCTGTACGGCGTCATTCAGCGCATCCGTCAATTCATCATGGGTACGGCGGCGATGGGCAACGACGCGGCCGTTGTCGTCCTTGATGTCCACCGCCGGCCAATCCGCCTCCGGCTTCAGTTGGATGGTCGTTTCGATCATGTCCATCGGCGCGGGGTCAGTGGCGGTCTCGGCGCGGCCGGCCTTGCCGAACACCGTCTTCACCTCGGGAAACGATTTGATGCTGCGGTCGGTGATCTGGAGAATCTGCCGCGCCTTGGTGGGCGAAATGCCGGGGAACGTCGTCGGCATGTACAGCAAATCGCCTTCGTACAATGGCGGCATGAATTCTGAGCCGATGTTTTGATACGGAAAAAGTTTACCCGCCTTGAGCGCCATTTCCCGCGCTTTGCCCTCGGGCAGCACGCCGCTCACCAGCCGGTTCCAGGGAAAGAAGACCCAGACCACAATCAATGCGGCGGTGATGACTACCCGCCAACGCCGTTTGATGACGAAATCAATCACCGGATGGTAAAGCCAGATGAGCAGGCGATTGATGGGGTTCTTTTCCTCCTTCGGAATTTTGCCGCGAATGAAGAAACCCATGAGAATGGGCGCAAGCGTGATGGAGAGCAGCGCCGCCGCGCCCATCGAATAGGTCTTGGTGAACGCCAGCGGCTTGAACATCCGACCCTCCTGCGCCTGGAGCGTAAACACGGGAATGAATGACACCGTAATGACCAACAACGAGTAGAACAGCGTCGGGCCCACCTCGACGGCCGCGTCGCGGATGATCTCCCAGTGCGGTTTCTTGCCCTGGTCGCGCTCCAGGTGTTTGTGGGCGTTCTCGATCATGATGATGACCGCGTCCACCATCGCGCCGATGGCGATGGCGATGCCGCCCAGCGACATGATATTGGAGCTGATGCCCTGGCCAAACATGACGGTAAACGCAATCAACACGGCAATGGGCAGGATGATGATGGCCACCAGCGCGCTGCGCAGATGCAGCAGAAACGCGAGGCAGACGAGCGCCACCACGAGACTTTCTTCCAGGAGCTTTTCTTCGAGCGTCTTGACCGCGCGATCAATCAACGCGCTTCGGTCATAAACCACCGTGTAGTTCACGTCCGGCGGCAATGCCTTCATCGCCTGGTCGAGCCGCTGTTTCACGTCCGAGATGACCCGGTTGGCGTTCGCGCCGTAACGTACCACGACGATGCCGCCCACGGTTTCGCCCTCGCCGTTTTGCTCGGCAATGCCGCGCCGCATGTCGGGACCGAACTGCACCGTGGCGACGTCGCGCAACAAAATGGGCACGCCGTTTACGCCGGAACCGACGGCGACCTTCCGTAAATCATCCAGATTCTGCACGTAACCCTTGACGCGCAGGATGAATTCGCGCTCGGCCAGTTCAAGCGAACGCCCGCCCACCTCGCCGTTGCTGCGCTCGATGGCCGTGCTGACGTCCTTCAACGACAGGTTGTAAGCGCGCAACTTCGCCGGGTCCACCGTCACCTGATACTGCTTCACGAAACCGCCGACGGACGCGACCTCGGACACGCCATCCACGGCGGTAAGCTGATATTTCAGATACCAGTCCTGGTACGAGCGCAGCTCGGCGAGATCGCGATTCGTCGAATTGATGGAATACATGAACGCCCAGCCCACGCCGGTGGCGTCCGGGCCGAGCGACGGCGTGACGCCTTTCGGCAATTGCCCGCTCAGGCCGCTGAGATATTCCAGCACACGGCTGCGCGCCCAGTAAGGGTCGGTGCCGTCCTCAAAAATGACGTACACGAAGGAGAAGCCGTAAAATGAATAACCACGCACCGCCTTTTGGCGCGGCACGGACAACATCTTGGTCGTGATGGGATAGGTGACCTGGTCTTCGACAATATTCGGGGCCTGGCCCTCCCACGGCGTGTAGATGATGACCTGCGTATCCGAGAGATCGGGAATGGCATCGAGCGGGATGTGGCGGACGGCATAAATTCCGCCGAGCACCGCCGCCGCCGTCACCAGCAGCACGATGAACCGGTTCTTCAGCGAAAAATCTATGACGCGTTGGAGCATGGTTGTTTGTTGAATCGTTGAATGGTAGAATGGTTAAATCGGAACGTCCGGCAAACACGCTTCAACCATTCACGATTTAACCATTCAACGGTTTTCATTTTTCCATCGGCACGAGCGTCATCCCGCACTTCGGGCATTGGCCGGGTTTGTCCGCAACCACCTCGGGATGCATCGGGCAGGTGTAAAGCTGTTTGGCCGCGGGTTTCGCCGCCGGTACAACCGCGGGTGTGCTCATCACCGGAATGAGCGTCATGCCGCAATGCGGGCATTTGCCGGGTTTGTCCGAATGCACATCGCTGTGTTCCGGCATCGGGCAGGTGTAGTAAAGCACCTGGCCGCCCGGCTGGATTTTGTCCAGCGTGCCTTGGGTCACCGGCACCAGCGTCATGGCGCAAATCGGGCATTTGCCGGGATGATCGTAGGTGATCGAAACATGCTCCGGCATCGGGCAGACCCAGACGATTTTGTCCGCATTGGTCCCGGTCGGCGCCGCGCCGCCGGTATCGCCGGTAGCCGGCGCGGTTGCGGCCACCTTCGTTTCACCCGGATTGTTCATTTTCTGGATGGCCTCGCGCAACTGGCTTTCGGAATCGAGCATGAACTGGCCG
>CAYPSF010000347.1:0-2758 GCA_964413165.1 uncultured Bifidobacteriaceae bacterium | reverse complement strand
TGCGCGTCACGCATTTCCCTTGCGGAAAAGGAAAGGGCGGATGCTTCAGCTCGGGCGTGGTCAGCGTCAGGACGTAACAGTCAACGTCGCCCACTTTCCCGTCCGTGACGATGCGCCGGTCAGGGCCGGAATTCGTCCAGGAAGCCATGAAACCAAACAGAGACAGTTTGAGCGGGCCCGACGCAAAAAACAGTTCCAGGATTCTGGTCGCCTCCCCGCTTTGCTCCCGGATTTCAAATTCATTCATGCCATAGGTTGGCTGGTCGTTGGTCGCCTGCCCGACGATATTGGTCAGCAGGCCGATACCGAACCGCTCGTGTCCATCCCACCACCAACGGCCCTGGTTGGTTTGGTCCGCGCGGGTTTGAACCCACTGCAGGATGAAAGCATTCGTGCGTTGCATCCTGAGGCTGAATGTCGTGACGTTGGTCTGGCCGCCTTTGACTTTGATTGATGTTCCGGTGTCGCTGTAGCTGCTCAGTGCGGCGTAGGCCTCCTCCGCTTTTTGGGTGATGGCCTGCGGCGTCAGGCTGCCGCCGTCATTGGTTTGAGAAAACCCGGCGGTGACAACGCCGAGAGAAAACAGAATGGTCAGGCCGATTTTCAATCGGGTTTGATTCTATACCATCCGGCTCCCGATTCAAGGATTGCTGGCCGGCAATGCCGTAATTCGGGAGGATCGGCGCTCGGCGCCGATTCCTTCGAGCCGGAGGCTCGACACTACATTAATTCAGTTTTGCGGCGTTCCACGGCGAAGAGCACCATCTGCCGGCTCAGACAAGATGCCTCATTTTTCCCATAAAATGCGCTGACTTTACTAATTAATTTGCCTTATTTCACAGTATATTTATATTTGATCGAGTAATCTGTGAAATGAATTATGAAACGTATTAAAATCCTGTTCGGCGCGACCGCTATCGGCCTGGCAACCATTATCACCGGAGATGCCCAGGCCATCATCCAAAACTTGTATCCGCCGATGACGTTGAATATCGGCGGCGTTTTTACCTGGAACAACGGCATCGGCGGGAACCACGTAGGCTACGAGGAATGGGATACGGTCAAGGTTCGATTTGGCAGCAAAGACTTGATCAACCTGTTGAACAGTTCGGCCACGTTCACCAACGTGCTCTACAATGTCAAAGGCGTTACCCAGATCCCGGCTGGTTCTTACCTGAAAATCGATATCAATCAGCCTGTGCTCGCCATGTGGTGGAACGAGTGGGCCATGTTTGTAACCAACCGCAACGGGTTTAACTGCCAGCTCAACAGTGTCTATGACCCGGTTCAGAACCAGTATTACAATTTTGTCGAAATTTACCACGATTACTCAGTGGGTTCGGGCAAGTTCTTCAACGCCACCTCTGCCGGACATGAAGCCGATATGGCGGCGATTCATTTCACCTTCAACAATGGCGCAGGAACGTACTTCGAATTTTTCGGGGTCGGGGATTTCAATTGGACCGCGGCTCCGATGAGCCGCTCGTTCTCACAAGAAGTGAAGGTTGCGGGAAAGGTAACCGGTGGCGGCAATGCCGTCTATATCGGCATGCCGGCCGTGATGCGGGCGACGCTTACCGTTAAAGGCGCAGGGGTGGGCGAACGCTTTCCGCCATTCCAGATGTGGTCCCTTCGGAATGCGTGGGTTCCGGGATTGGGTTTCCCGCCGCTCGTGCGCTGAGTATCAGCACCGCAAACGCGACACCGGAGTATCGGGGGCAAAAAGGCAATCGGTAGGGCCGGGTTGCTGCTCGGCTGGCGGCGGATGCAGGCAGCCAGGCCGAAAGGCCAGCCGCGCTTCCCACCAATATCAATAGGAAACGACCTGTTTGTTGCCGTTCTGCTCTCCCGTGAATCGAGAGAGCAGAACGGGGTTCTTCCCGAAATCTCTATCGGTCGTCGCTGTCTTCGTCGAAGTCAAATGGCGGCGTCAACCCGGTGAAGTCGCCGACCACTTTCGCATCATAGGGTGAATATAACCCGTTTTGGGTGGTGTGAGTGTCGTAGCCGACGTTGTTCCCGATGGGGTCCCCGCCCGCGAGCGGAAGACCGTAGTTGGCGACAATCAGCCCGGCCGGACTGACGCGGATGACGCGGTTGTTGAACTGGTCGCTGATCAATGTGTCTCTGTTTTTGAGCCGTATCGCCCGGGTCGGCAAGGGCGCCGGAACGCTGTTCGTGTCGGTGTTGGTGATGTATTGCCAGACCACGGCATCATTGGTATCGACTTCAACGGCGCGGGAATTGCCGGCATCGGTCAGCAACGTGTCCCCGTTATCGAGGCGGCTGGCGAACGCCACCGTATTGACCGTGTTGCTGGCGGTGAACGTCTTGACGATATGGTCGGCGCGCGTGACCTCAATCGCCCGGTTGTTGCCCTGGTCGGCGATCAGGATGTGGCCATTTTCGAGCAGCTCGGCGGAGTTCGGACCACTGAGCTGGTCCGCGTCATTGGTGTTCGAGCCCGGGTATTGCCAGACGATTTTCTTTTTGAGGTTCACTTCGATGATCCGGTTGTTGGCCTGGTCGGTGATGAGGACATGCGCATTCGGGAGCCACGTGCTTTGCACCGGCGTATCCAGCAGGTTAGGACCCGAACCGGTCAGTCCAAACTGGCCGTACTGCCAGACGATTTTGCCTTTGGGGTCCACCAGGATGACACGATTGTCCGGAGCACCGTCGGGAGCCTGCGGGATCACATCTGCCGGGGTGCCGGTGCCGGCCATCAGGGTGAAATCCCCGACGCGCTGGGCGTCGT
>CAYPSF010000346.1:0-2771 GCA_964413165.1 uncultured Bifidobacteriaceae bacterium | reverse complement strand
AGGAAAAAATCGGCATCACCCTCGCCAGCGACCTGAACAAGACCACCGCCAAGGCTTATGACGTCGTTTTCCCGATGCTGGCCGGTGTGGGCGACACCGCGGCGCGCGCGGCGTTCGTGATCGATAAAAACGGCGTGGTGCAATACAGCGAACAGACGCCGACGCCGAAAGACCTGCCAAACTTCGACGCCCTCAAGGCGGCGCTGGCCAAGTTGAAGTAATTTCCGGTCCTGTCGGATGCGTTCAGGCCGCTCATTTGGGCGGCCTGATTTTTTTGTCGGGAAGGTTTAACCACGGATGGACACAGATGGACACGGATGAATCTAACGCGGCTGGTCGCATTCACACATTTTGGACTGCGGCGGGAAGCGAAGCGCCACGCCGCCTTGGGAAGCAATCGGTCGT
Organism: uncultured Bifidobacteriaceae bacterium; assembly: GCA_964413165.1. Taxonomy (GTDB): domain Bacteria; phylum Verrucomicrobiota; class Verrucomicrobiia; order Limisphaerales; family UBA11358; genus UBA11358. The sequence goes on along the minus strand of CAYPSF010000346.1, from coordinate 2,366 downwards.
TCGGAAAGCGGTGTCGCCGCTGCGCTCAGCCACCGCAGTCCAATCGTCCTCGTTCTCGTCCTCGTCCTCGATTTCTGCGGTTTCGATTATGAGAACGAGGACGAGGACGATGTTGTGGACGTTACAACTTCGGCGGCATGCTGGCGGCGGCGGTGGTCCATTCGCTCATCGGGCGCAGGCTGCTGCATTCGGGGCAGAACGTGGCGCCGTATTGGGTGCCGCAGTTGGGGCAGCTGGCCCCGGTGACAAAAGTGTCGAAAGGTTTCCGGCATTTGCCGCAGACCCAGAAGGCGCCCTGGGGCGGCGCACTCTTGCAGACCGGACAGGCAAAACCCGCATGCCGCGGCGCGTCGGCGAGACGCATCATCGCGCGGGACTGTTGAAAACCGGTCCAGCAATTCAGGGCAACAAAAGCGGCCAGGACGTAATACCAGGGATGATGCGCCATGACGACGAATGGGATTATCGCAGCCAGTCCGATGAATCCGATGATGGTGGTGATTTTCAGGCTGCGCGCCCGGCCGAAGATGAACCAGAGCAACGAACGCAAGATCTGCCCGCCGTCGAGCGGGTAGATCGGGACCAGATTGAAAACGAGCAGGATGACGTCGATGATCCAAAGGGCCTCTACATAGTCGTAAAGGTTCGGCAGACTCTCTTCCCAGCCCAGTTGCTGGGCGATCAGGAGGAGGAGGCTCAACAGGGGAAACAAAACCACGTTCACCAGCGGTCCGGCGGCGATGCTCCACAACATGGCGCCCGGCCGTTGGGGCGGGGATACATACGCCACGCCGCCAAGCGGCCAGAGCACGATTTGATTGGCCTGGCCTCCCACCTGTTTGCAGGCGAGTGAATGACCGAACTCGTGCATGAGCACGATCAGGAACAACGACAGGCATTGCAGCACCCGCCAGGTCAGGGGAGAATGGCTTCCTGGTTGATAAGTGAAAAAGGCGATGGCCAGGAACCAGGCCCAATGCAAATACACATCAATTCCGAACAAACGAAACAAGTGAATGGAGCCCTGGCGCGTTGGCATGTCGCGTGGATTTATCACACAATCACCCGCGCCAAACAAGGCTTTTGGCAGGGCGGCGGCCGCGATGTAGGGCAGACTGGCAGTCTGCTCTTTCTGCCGATTGGCAATCGGCGTACGCTGGACCGCGGGCGACAGCGTTGCCGGTTGCCAACCCGCGAAACAGCAGATTATCAATCTGCGCCACCGTCCGTTTCCGTTTCGTGACCTGGCTTTAACCGGATCGCCATCCGGATTGGTCCGGCGTAGGGTAACTTATTCACCATGGTGCCCCGGATTTTGATTGTGGATGACGAGCACGATTTCATCGAGCTGGTGCAGTATCGGCTCGCCGGGCTGGGCTATGAGTTCATCGTGGCCAGCGACGGGGTGCAGGCGCTCAGCCAGGCCCGGCTGTGCAAACCGGATTTGATCCTGCTCGACATTTTGTTGCCCGACCTCGACGGCCTCTCGGTCTGTGAAATCCTGCGGCGCCAGCCGTCCACCAAAAAAATCCCCATCATTTTCATGAGCGCACTTTCCAGCGAAGTCACCCGCCGTTCCGCGGCCATGCAGGCGGATGATTTCTTCACCAAGCCGCTGGATCTGCCCCGGTTTGCCCAGCGCATCAACGAACTGTTGCACCCCGAGCCGGCGGTGAAGTGAAGTGTAGGGTCGGTGCTGTGCGCCGATTTCGAGCCGGAGGCTCAACGCTACAGCAAATTCGGCCACTACCACCCTCTTGCTTCGCTTGACACTTCCGTGTGCAGGCTTCATTTTGAGTGGCTTATTGAGGGAATTAAATGAGCGTACCACACAATTTACTCAACACGTTGCAAAAGTTTGACGTTGGCGGCGGCCAGCAGGGACAATTTTACTCGCTGCCCGCGCTCGAAAAGGCCGGCGCCGGGCCGGTTTCCCGGTTGCCCGTCTCCATCCGCCTCGTGCTCGAATCCGTGCTCCGCAATTGCGATGGCAAGCGCGTGAGCGAAGCGGCGGTCCGCGCCCTGGCCAATTGGCAGCCCACCGAGACCCGCACGGAGGAAATCCCGTTCGTCGTGGCGCGCATCGTGTTGCAGGATTTCACCGGCGTGCCGTTGCTGGTGGACCTGGCGGCGATGCGTTCGGCGGTCAAAAAGCTGGGCAAAAACCCGAAAATCATCGAGCCGCTCGTGCCGGTGGACCTGGTGGTGGATCATTCGGTGCAGGTGGACGTGAATGGCACACCCGATGCCTTCCGGCAAAACCTGGAGATTGAATTCCAGCGCAATCGCGAGCGCTATCAGTTTCTCAAGTGGGGCATGCAGGCCTTCGACACGTTCAAGGTCGTGCCGCCCGGCATCGGCATCGT
>CAYPSF010000345.1:0-2783 GCA_964413165.1 uncultured Bifidobacteriaceae bacterium | reverse complement strand
TCGGCGTCCGATTTCCCGGAACCGGATTTTCCCTCGGGCCGCTCCAGAACTGCGGTCGAGCCGGCATCATCGATAGTATGTTTCATAACTTTTATCTTTCTCGTGGTTTGAACGATCCTTGCAATACACGACTTGCATTTTGGTTTACTGTCACACCCTGAAGTCTCGTTGAGACGTGGCTTCCTTCAATGGGGTGTTACCCTATCCGGCCGCCGAGGTGCGCGGCACGGGCATTGGTTCTTAAGGATAATACCCCACGGCGGATACGTCGTTGCCGGCCCTGGTTGGCCGCATGAAACATACTGGAAGTGTCGAGGATCAATACCACGACCCGACAGTGGCGACGAAGGTATGGACCGGATTCATGCGCACTTTGACCGGCTCGCCCCCATTCGCGTTTGAAAGCAGCCCCTTTTCCTTCGGCGTCAGTTTGTCTTCACCAGCGCGAAAAATCTTTGTCCCACGTTCGGGGCCTCAACAATGGTGGTGACAAAATTATCGGGCCCTCGTGTCGTCACCATCGAACCCGCAACGGCGGGCCACGTAGGCAGCGGCAGCTTTAGATCGGTGCTGCTCACCAATGAATAAGCTCCTCCCACCGGGCAGGTGGCCGTGATCTGCAGATTGGTCCGGTTGAGGAATTTCGCGCTGGTGAACACCGCCGGTGGATACGGGAAAATCTGCACCGCATTCGTTGTGGAGGTATTGACGAAGCCGTCGGCCAATTCGCCGTATTCGTCCTCACCTGAAGCCCACGTGGTCCCATCAGTCTTGGTATAATAGGTGGCGGCAGAGCCGGCGGCGAAATTCACCACGTTGCTCGCGAGCAGGACTGGCGTTGGGTAGGAATGACCCACGGGGAGTGCGCCCAATTCCCCCCAGTCGTTGACCCCCATTCCCCACAGAGTGCTGTCCGTTTTCAAAAAGAGGGTGTGAGCCGCTCCTACGGAAATGGCCACCACATTGCTGCCGACAATTTTTTGCGGCGTGGTGTAGAAATCGAGATGCGAGGGCCCCCCGCCACCCTCACCGAAAAGATCAAATCCCATGCTCCACAAGCTCCCGTCCGATTCCAGGAAGATAGTGCAGTGGCCGTTCAATTGCACATCGGTGACATTGGTCACCCCGGCCACTTGTTCAACGACGGGCGGAACGTTGGTGGTTCCGTCTCCCAACTCGCCGAACGCGTTATATCCCATTGCCCATAGGGTGCCGTCCGGCTTGACATAGAAACTCGAATAACTTCCGCCACAAACCGGCGCGATGGCGGGGAAAAACTTCGTGCTTTCGAATTCGATCGTGACCGGCGAAGCATAAAAATTGCTTGTTTTCGTTGAATAATTCCCAAGTTGACCAAACTGGTCATTTCCCATCGCTTCCACCAGCATGGTAATCGTCTGGTTCCCCAGCGGGCCGGTCACCGTGTACGCGCGAAAAACGGTGTGCGCATCGCCGGCGCTGACCGCCACCACATTGCTGCCGATGATCTTCGTGGGAATATTGGTGCTGCCGAAGAACTGTGGCATCCCGAGTTGACCGTTGGCGTCGGAGCCCATTCCCCACAGGCTGCCGTCTGATTTGAGGAACACGCTGAAATCCAATCCCGCACTGGCCGCCGTCACGTTGCTGTAAACCAATTCCATCGGAAACGAGAGACTATATGGATACGGCACAAGATAAGTGGAAGGATTTCCCGTCTCCCCGGTAAGATTATATCCCGCCGTCCAGAGCGAGCCGTCCGACTTGATGAAGAGGACGAAACCATTTCCCGTGACGATCTGGCTCACCGTGGCGTTCGCGTGAACCGGAACGTCACCGCACAAACCCAACACGACGAAAACGATCACAACGATCTTATGAATGAATTTCATAGCACAGGAATCTTCCGCCGCGTCAAATCCCTTGGGGGATTTCAAGCATGAATGACATCAAGCGGCTCATTTTGCAATTTAATTATGAGTATGAGTCAAATTGAATTTACATTAAAAGTTTGAAAAAGGTCGTGCGCCGATTCAGCGGGTACCATGTCGGAACGGGGTTTTCCGATGTCGGATTGCTCCAATCTCACGTCGCAACCCGATATCGGGTTGTTTGAGACGGAGAAATTTGGGGTTTACCTTTCCGAATCCCGACTGCGTGCCCGGCAGAGGCCGTTCTGACCTTGGCCAATCCAGGCCTTGGGGTTTTGCGTCCGGTGCCCTTTTGGCGCATCCGATGCCTTTGCCATTTTCAATGTCCTCCCGATTCTTGGCATGAATACATCTCGACACGAAAGAAAGGAAAAGTTATCATCCATCTGTGATGGCCAATATCCCATCAAAAATGAAGGTGACACAACTGTTAGGCGCAAGATCGTTCGTCATGCAAAAAATCATCCTCATCGTGTGCAGTTTGGTCGGGTTGTGTTTCACAGTTCGGACCTTCGCGGGAGGCACGAATCTGGTGTTGAGCACTGTTACCGACACGAACGCCGTGAGACTACCTTCAGATGCGGAGTTTCAGTCCTGGGAACGATTTAGCGTCTCTCGATATCGGAATTTCGATGAACAGCAGAAGTCCCTGTCCGTTACGACCAACGATGTTGTCCTGATTAAAAGGCCATCAGGTATGGTGGCGGTCATTCAGTTTACAAGTTTCGGCCCCTTTATCACCAATTCCGCCCCTCTCGCAGCTTCGTATCGTTGGCGTTTTTGTTCTGCACCTTCACAGGCCATTCAAAGCGGCGCTGGCGAGGTTCGTGAGTCATACGATCGGAAGCCGAGTGCGAATGGGAAAGGATACGA
>CAYPSF010000344.1:0-2785 GCA_964413165.1 uncultured Bifidobacteriaceae bacterium | reverse complement strand
GGAGCGAAGGTTGACCTGGGTGATCTGAACCAGGAATGGGCCGAGGCGGTGGCCGCCGCAAACACACGGCCGGACTTGAAACAGCTCGATGCCGGATTGAAGGCGTGGTTTGACCGGGAATATCCTCGCAACGGGTCCGGGCACGAGTGATTTTCCGCCGGCCGACCCGGCTTTCTATTTCAATGCGAGCTTGAGGGCGAACACGTCGTCGCACGGTTTCTTTGCCGGCAGCGCCACGTGCAATCCGTCGGCCTCCCGGGTCCAGGTGATTTTCTCCGGGCATCCAAGCAGTTTGACCGAAGCGATGGTTTGGCTGAGCAATGCCGGTTGATCGGCTGTGCCTTGACCCAGCGACCGGATGACCAGCTTGCCGTCATCCGGCCAGCCGAGGAAGTAGGCGTAAAGCACCCCGTTCTTCGTGGTGAAACGGACGTCTCCCGCGCCGAATTTCACCTTGTTTTCATTGAACATGCCGCCGGGCGCCTGCGTCGGGCCCTCACCATAAATTTTCCATGGGCGGCTGCCAAAGATGCCTTCGCCATTCACTTTCATCCACCGGGCCATGCCCTGGAGAAACGCGATTTCGTCGCTGTCAATCGTCCCGTCACCGCGCACCGGAACACTTAACAGCAGGTTGCCGTTCTTGCTGACGATGTTCACCAGCATGCGAACGACCTGGCCGACAGTTTTATACCGGTGCTGCTCGAAGAGCCGGCGGTTGTAATGCCAGTCACCGATGCAGGTGTCGGTCTGCCACGGCGCGGGCTGGATCACGTCGCTGGCCCCCCGCTCATAGTCCTCGACCACTCCCGGACGGCGCGCGTTGTCGAGTCCTTTGACATTGACGACCGCTTCGAGTTTGCCGTCGTGCCATCGTTCATTGGCGTTGTAATAGTGCGCAACGATGTCGAGCCCGGCCTGGCCGAGCGGCAGTTGCCCGGTGTTGTCGAAATATAGCAGGTCGGGGTGGTATTGGTCCACGAGGTCCTGGCAGCGGAGAAACCAGTTTTCCGTGAAGGCCGGATCATTCGGCGGCGGATTCTCCGTCCAGCGCCGGTCATTTTGCTCGTGCCAGGCGCGGACCGCCCGGGCATTGGTGATGCCCTCGGGCAGCACCATGTTCGGCCCGGTATAAAGTTCCTGCGGGTCGAGACCGTCCCACCATTTGCCTTTGCCATCGGCTTTGGTCAGGGAGAAGGCATCATAACGCACCGCGGCCAGCGGGCCTTCGCCATCGTAACCGTAGGCCGTCTGAAACCAGTGCCACGCATGCGCTGAGTGGTTGCTCACGCCAAAGCGCAGCCCCCGCCGGCGCGCCACTTTCGCCCAGGTCCCCACGATGTCCCGGTGCGGGCCCACATTGACGGAATTCCACGCGTGATACTTTGAATTGTAGTTGTCGAAATTGTCGTGGTGGTTCGCCAGTGCGACGAAATATTTCGCCCCGGCGGCCTGATAAAGCGCCATTAACTTCTCCGGGTCCCAGTGCTCGGCGTGCCAGAGGTGGTCCAGCTCCATGAAACCGAATTTCGACGGATGGCCGTAGTGCGCGACCTGATATTCGTAGTCCGGGTCCCCCTGGATATACATTTTGCGCGCATACCAGTCACCCTGCTCGGGCACGCATTGCGCCGTCCAGTGCGCCCAGATGCCGAACTTCGCGTCGCGGAACCATTCGGGGCACTGATACTGCGACGCCAGCGATGGCCACGTTGGCTGAAACGGGCCGGGGGTGATTGCGTGGGGCGGGAAATTAGTTTGCGCGACAAGCGGAAGGCTGAACCTGCCGGCCAGGACGGCCAGGAGCAGCAGAACAGACACCGGTTTCATGAGGAAAACCTAAACGGCGGCGGAACACAAAGCAACGTTTCGCCATTCGACCGGCGCCGGCGCTGGATCAAACCGGCCGCGGCTCCGTTTGCAACCGTTTGATCTCCATGCCCACCACGCAAACATCATCCTCAAATTCGGAACTGGCGGAGAAATGTTTGATTTCGTCCAGCAATCCCGTGAACAACTCGTTCGTCGGCAGTTTGGCGCGCCGCGAGACCGCCGCCAGCAAGCGCTCGGGACTAAACGACTCGTTGTTGGCCCCTTCGGCCTCAATCAACCCGTCGGTGAAAAGCGCGATCAGGTCGCCCGCTTCCATCGGAAACCGGTGGGTGGGAAACTGCCCGTCGCTGAAAAGCCCCAGGGCCGGCCCTTTTTTCTTCCCGGCGCCGTTCCCCAGCCATTCGGCCGTGCCCCGTTGCCGGTGCAGGAGGATCGGTTCCGGATGCGCCGCGCTCGCGTAACGCAACTCCGCGCTCGCCACATCGGCGATCAGGTAGAAGGCGGTGGCATACATGGTGGAATCGGTCTGCTTGAAGACGCCGGCCACCTCACGGTTGATCTGGGCCAGCAACTGGCCGGGATCGGTGGTGGTGGTGCTCAGGTCCACCACGAGGGAGCGCATCATGGCCGTCACCAGGGCCGCGCGCACGTCATGGCCCATCACGTCGCAAATGAACAGGCCCACGGCCGTGTCGGAAAGCCGGATCACATCGAAGAAATCCCCGCTGACCGCGCCCGACGGGAAGAAGTAGCTGAAGAACTCCAGGTCGCTTTCCCCCTGCGGCTTGTGCCGCGGCACGCAGGGGAATTCATGCGGCAACATGGCCAGTTGCAATTCGCGCGCCATTTTCAATTCCTCCGCGGTCTGCTTGTTCTTTTGTTCCAGCTGCCGCGTGTACTCGGCCAGCTTTTCCTCGGTTTGCTTGAGGGCGGTGATGTCCTTGGAAATGCC
>CAYPSF010000343.1:0-2796 GCA_964413165.1 uncultured Bifidobacteriaceae bacterium | reverse complement strand
AGAACGACCCGGGCGACCTGCCGAAATTGCTGGCGGCGCTCGAAAAATTCGACTGTGCCTGCGGCTCGCGCGTGGCGGCCCGGCGCCAGAGCGACGGGTTCATCCGGGTGGCGTCATCGCGGATCGCCAACGGGGTCCGCAACCTGCTGTCGAACGAAAACATCAGCGACGCCGGTTGTTGTTACCGGGCGTTCAAGCGCGAGTGCATCGCGAATCTGAAATTTTTCAAAGGGATGCACCGTTTCATGCCCACCCTGTTCAAAATCGAGGGCTATACCGTCACCGAAGTTCCAATTGCGGCCAACCGCCGTCATGCCGGCCAGAGCCATTATGGCGTATGGAACCGGCTGTTCGTGACGTTCCACGATTTGCTCGCGGTGCGCTGGATGAAGAAGCGCATGTTCAAATACAAAATCGAGGAAACAGTCAATTGACCCGCCCGGCGTGCGCGGGCCCGGCCCATGCAGCGATTCTTCATCCAATGCGTCAATGCCGCCCTGCTGGCCGTGGTCTTCATCGGCATCCCGGCGGCCACCCGGGAACAGTGGTGGGGCTGGCAAATCTCCGCGGCCACGCCCCCGCAAATATTGATGCTCTGGGGATTGGGACTTGCCACCGCTGTGAATCTGGTCGCCGCCCTCGGACTGGTCAAAAGCCGCCCGGAGCGCAAGCTCTGTTGGGAATGGACGGCGGTTTTTGCCGGATTGCTGCTGATCCAGTACGCCTTCCACCGCGGCTGGTTTAATTTTGACTGGCTGAAACAGGCGCTGCTCCGGTTGCAAAAACACCTCTGAACCGCCTCCGCCTCAAACGGGAATAAGAGAACCGTCTATTTTACATTATCGAATCTTTAGAAAGACGAATTTTTTGTTCTGGATAGACAAACATTTCTTATGTAAAGTTCGTTATCCGTTCGGGTTGCCGATATTTTGCCGGATTTTTCCGTGACCGGAAGAAACCCCGTAACGGAGGAGGATTTTATGGAAACGATTGCTGAAAACAGGATGTCGCCGGGATTGCAAACCCTGCCGGGGGACGACGTGCGCCAGATCATGTGGCGCTTCGCCGATCGCTATGAACTGCACATGCTCGTCCAATCCGCGCGCGGCGTGGCGCGCGGGCCGGTCGCCCGGGTGGTGGCGGAGGGCGGTCGTAACTCTCACGAGTGGACGCCGGCCAAGGCCGGGTTGCTCCGCCATTTCGACGAGAGCGGCATCACCGCCGCGGCCCTGGAGCCGGAGGAGGGCGGCTATATCGCTGGACCCAAAAATCTCGCCCTGGCGTTGCTCGCCTTCGAGCTGGCCTGGGTGGATGCCGGCGCCGCCACCAGCAGCCTGGCCGGCAATCTTGGACTGGCCCCGATTCACGAGCGCGGCACGCCCGAACAGCGCGCCCGATACGTCGGCAACGCCGCCCCGCCCAAGCCCGGCGAAAAACGCAAACAGGTCCGCGCCGCGTTCGCGCTCACGGAACCCATCCCCTTCGTCGGGGTCGAAACCGGCATGCTGGCCGGCAAGGTGCGCGTTACCGAATGGAAAGACGGACAGGAACCGGTGCTGCAGGTGGACAAACGCGGCCGTTTCATCACCAACATGGGTTTCGCCAATGTCGTCACCGCCGCCGTGGATTCCAACGACCCGCGCCTCAAAGGCAGCTGCATGGTGATCCTGGAGGAGGGTGACCCCGGGATTTGGGACCGGGGCACGCCGACCAAAAAACTCGTCCACCAGCTTTCCTCCACCAACGACCCGGTCTTCAACCTGAAGGTGCCCGCCAGCCGCATCGTCGGCGGCTACACGGTCCAGGCAGGAGTCATCGTCCCGAATTATTCGCACAGTGAAATCATCGAGGCCGTGTTCCGCCGCACCCGCGTCACGGTCGGTTTGATGACCGCCGCGAAACTGCTTTCCGCCGTCGAGCCGGTCATTCTTTACCAGCGCCGCCGTTTCCGCGGCGGGGCCGGCGCCCCCGGCACACCGCGCTATGAGTTGGGCATCCAACAAAAGGAGGACGCCCTCCACCGGCTCGTGGACATCTGGGCCACCGGGGAAGCGAGCGCGTCGCTCGGCTTCGAGGCCGCGCGGCTGTTCGACGTGCTGGATCCGCTGGAGAAACAGAAAGACCGGTGGCTCGCGGAGAAGAAATTGACCGGCCGGGCCGCGTTCAAGGAATTGGCGGCGAAGCAACAGGAGGCGCTGGAACTGCTGCAAATCACCTCCCAACCGGTGGGCGCACGGGACCTTAAACGCGCGGAAATCCTGGAATCCGACCCGCTCGTTCAGTTCGTCCGGCTCGACGCGCTGGCCAACGTCCTTTGCCCCGCGTGCAAACTGTGGAATACCGGTTACGGCGCAACGATGATGCGTGAGGCTGTCAGTCTCATGGGCGGCTACGGTGTCACCGAGGATTGCCCGGGTTTCCTGGGCCAGAAGTGGATGGATGCGCAATTGGAGGCGACCTACGAAGGGCCGGAGGCCGTGCAACGATTGCAGCTCTCGATCACGATGACCAACGAACTGTTCCTGGCCCAGTTCGGGCAATGGATTGCCGACATGCGCCGGCTGGCGTCCGAGCGGCCCGGCACCGGCGCCTGCACGCTCGCCAGCGCCATGCAACTGTGGCTTTGGACGCTCCATCACATCCGGTCCGCCACTGATGCCGATGGCGCGAAACTTTATCACAAGACCCGTCAGGGCGTGACCTTCCCGCTGGCCGACGCGCTGTGCTGGCTGCTCGCGGCCCGGCAATTCATCCTCGACGTGATTGAACTGGAAAACAAAGGGGCGGAAAATCCCG
>CAYPSF010000342.1:0-2811 GCA_964413165.1 uncultured Bifidobacteriaceae bacterium | reverse complement strand
ACGCCGGAAGCTGTGACGCGTCCTTCATATTGACAATGAGCGTCGCGCCGCGCTGACCGTGGTGCCCGGTGAAATAGACCGCCTCCGGTTTGGTGGCCGCCAGAATCCGATTTATTTTTGAACCCACCGTGCCGTCTTTTACCGCAGTGTTGAACGGTTCAAGGGGAATGGTGACCTCGAGTATGACTTTCATGGTGATTAGTTGGTTGGATGAGATGTTAAGTTATGATGTTGCTGGCGGGCACTCATAAGACGCGCGGCCGGGAAAGTCAACGAATTTGCCCTGCCGCGGTTTGGTTTATTTGAACATCAATCGGCGATTCAGCCGCATTTGCTGATACAGCTTCTTCTGTTCAGCTTTCGGCTGGGCGTCCATGGCCGCCAGCATGTCCAGCAGCATCTTCTGTTGTTCCTGACAGGCTTTGGACAGTTCGGCCCGGCAGGCGGTCGCGTTTGAGTTTGTGCCGCAGTTGTCCCAATGTACCCAATCGGACTTGAACAGGAGGCAACTCCGATAAATCGCGAGCAGGCATAGGAAACAGAGGTGTTTTTCCTTCCGGAAGGACTCCGTTATCTCTGTTTGCTCCTGTTAAAACGTTTTGTTTTGCCGCTCCATATCGACCGTGGCCCCTGGCGTCTGCCGTGAGCATTCTCGCGGGGTCAGGTGTTACGTTTCCTGACCCCAAAAACTGTCCCACCAACACAGCCAAGGAGAATCAGACAAGTGGTCGAAGGCTCGGGCACAACGACTATTCCAAAAGGTTGGTTCAATCCGGTAATGAGCGAGGCGTTGATTGTGGTTCCATCAGTTGTGTACTCTCCAACGGTGCCACTTCCACGATTTCCTACAAACAGATGACCGTTTCCATCATAGGCGATTGAGAAAGGGGCGGACAATCCCGAAGCAATCAGTGAGGCGTTTACCACTGTTCCGGAGGTCGTGTATTCCGAAACGCCGTCTGAATTTGCCACAAATACATGTCCGTTCCTATCGCAGGCTATGCCATCAGGCGCGCCTACCGAGATAAGGGAGGCATTTATTACAGCTCCCGAGGTTGCATACTCTCCAATTGTGCCGGGTGTCCCAACAAACAAATGTCCGTTTCCATCATAGGCAATCGAGGAGAAGCCACCAGGAAGGCCGGTGATAAGGGAAGGGTTCACCGTTGATCCATCCAGATTATATTCTCCGACAGTACCAAGCAAACCATCCACCACAAACAAGTGTCCGTTTCCGTCCAATACGACTCCCTCGGGATCGCCCCTTATTGAAATAAGCGAAGCATTAAGCACTGCCCCCGAGGTCGAGTATTCCCCGACAGTTCGGTTGCCCTCCATCGCCCAAAACGAATGTCCGTTTCCGTCCGAAGCTCCTCCCCAAGGGTTGCCGCCCCAGGAGAGGCTCGTGTTTATTGGTGTGCCATCCAGGTTGTATTCTCCGACCAGGTTTAGAGGAGTGCTCGCTACAAAAATCTGTCCCTGTGCGGCAAACCCGATAACCGCGAGAATTGTTCCGAGGCCTGGCTTGATAATATTCATAGGTTTCCTTTGATTTTTCGCCGTGAGAACAACGTTTCCATCTGATGAGCCAATTTTATTCCCGCCGTTTTTGCTGTCCAGAAAAGGTTATTCACACCCGGCAGCCAAAGTGCCAAATCAATTCTGTCATTTCAAACCGCTGAAAGATATTCCCGTCCAGATGCGCGGCTGGACGTGCTGAATATCGTGCGGCGGCTGGCTGAGGAGCGCCATTCTTTGCCCTGCAGCCGGTGAGGCGAGGCTACTGACGAGCCGGCTTGCGAGGACGCTCGCCCCACCAATACCTTCACAACCGCCGAGGCCTGCGCCTTCGCTCGCGAGTTGGAACGATTGCATCCCGACAACTCCGATAAACTCCGATAAATCGCGAGTTGATCGCGAGCAGGCCGGCACGTCCGCGACACTTGAGCCAGTTGGGAAATGGCGAAAGGAATTTGGCTGAAAGCAAAGGCCCGCCAGGGCCGAGCGAGCGGGCCCGAGCGAGTCCACATCCGCCAGCAGCTTCAGATCCTGCGCGATGCCGGCTGCTGCGCCACATCGATCGTGGCGTCTGGCGTATGCCTTGATTGGTTTTTCCTTCATTTCTGAACGGAGATTTTCAATCATCAGGCCATGGATTCTAAAATAATTCTCGAGGCAGCGCGCGGGACGCTGGACGGAACCATGTCCTTTCCCGAGGTTGTCGGCAAACTGCTCGTGGCGGGCGTGGAATATTATCACGTGGATTACGTCGGGCTGCACAAACGGTTTTACAGTGCGGACGGCGAAATGGTGGCGACCGCCATCAGTTATGAGAACCTACCACCGGTCGCCCCGGATTTTGATGCCGCCGCATTGCGCGCAAACATTCTGGACAGCCAACGCCACAACCAGCCGTATCGGGAGTTCACCCGGCGCGCGATGGCTGGGGGCGTGCAGGGTTATTTTGCCTTCCTGCGCGGCAAACGCGTCACCTATTGGGCCGTACCGGCGACCAGCACACTGAATGGTTCCCCGGTTCCGGACCAGCCAAACCTTAAGCTTCAGTTGTAGCGTTGGTCACATGCTGAGGGCAGGCCGGGGACTATTTAAACATCAACCGGTTGTTGCGGCGCAATTGTTAATACAGCTTCTTCTGTTCAGCTTTCGGCTGGGCGTTCATGGCCACCAGCATCTCCAACAGCATCTTCTGTTGTTCCTGATCAGGATTGGGCAGCTCGGCCCGGCAGGCGGTCGCATTTGAGTTCGTGCTGCAGTTGTCCCAATGCCCGCGATACGGGTCGGAAAGCTGGG
>CAYPSF010000341.1:0-2826 GCA_964413165.1 uncultured Bifidobacteriaceae bacterium | reverse complement strand
ACCTGCTGACATTTGCGCTGGTCAACGGTCCGGCCGGGTTGACGGTAGCGACCAATGGTGTAATTAACTGGACGCCGACGGAGGCGCAGGGCCCGGGTGTTTACACGGTGAACATCAGCGTGACGGATACGAACCCGGTGGCGGTCAATGCGACGTCGTTGAGCACAACCAACAGCTTCCAGATCACGGTTAACGAAGTGAACACGGCCCCGTCGCTGACATTACCGCCAGACACGAATATCCTCGAACAAGTGGCTTGGAGTGCGACGGCCACGGCGACGGACAGTGACGTTCCGACCAACCTGCTGACCTTTGCCCTGGTTAATGGCCCGGCCGGGTTGACGGTAGCGACCAACGGTGTGATTAACTGGACGCCGACGGAAGCGCAGGGCCCGGGTGTTTACACGGTGAGCATCAGCGTGACGGATACGAACCCGGTGGCGGTCAATGCGACGTCGTTGAGCACGACGAATAGCTTCCAGATTACGGTCAGTGAAGCGGATACAGCTCCCTCGCTGACATTGCCGCCAGACACGAACATCCTCGAACAAGTAGCCTGGAGCGCCACGGCCACTGCGACCGATTCGGATATTCCGACCAACCTGCTGACGTTTGCCTTGGTTAATGGCCCGGCTGGATTGACCGTAACGACCAACGGTGTAATTAACTGGACGCCCACCGAAGCGCAGGGCCCGGGTGTTTACACGGTGAGCATCAGCGTGACGGATACGAACCCGGTGGCGGTCAATGCGACGTCGTTGAGCACGACGAATAGCTTCCAGATTACGGTCAATGAAGTGAACACGGCGCCGTCGCTGACCTTGCCGCCGAACACCAACATCCTCGAACAAGTGGCCTGGAGTGCGACGGCCACGGGAACCGATTCGGATATTCCGACCAACCTGCTGACGTTTGCCTTGGTTAATGGCCCGGCTGGATTGACCGTAACGACCAACGGTGTAATTAACTGGACGCCCACCGAAGCGCAGGGCCCGGGTGTTTACACGGTGAGCATCAGCGTGACGGATACGAACCCGGTGGCGGTCAATGCGACGTCGTTGAGCACGACGAACAGCTTCCAGATTACGGTCAATGAAGTGAACACGGCGCCGTCGCTGACGTTGCCGCCGAACACCAACATCCTCGAACAAGTGGCTTGGAGTGCGACGGCCACGGCGACGGACAGTGACGTTCCGACCAACCTGCTGACATTTGCGCTGGTCAACGGTCCGGCCGGGTTGACGGTAGCGACCAACGGCGTGATTAACTGGACGCCGACGGAGGCGCAGGGCCCGGGTGTTTACACGGTGAGCATCAGCGTGACGGATACGAACCCGGTGGCGGTCAATGCGACGTCGTTGAGCACCACCAACAGCTTCCAGATCACGGTTAACGAGGTGAACACGGCCCCGTCGCTGACATTACCGCCAGACACGAATATCCTCGAACAAGTGGCTTGGAGTGCGACGGCCACGGCGACGGACAGTGACGTTCCGACCAACCTGCTGACCTTTGCCCTGGTTAATGGCCCGGCCGGGTTGACGGTAGCGACCAACGGTGTGATTAACTGGACGCCGACGGAAGCGCAGGGCCCGGGTGTTTACACGGTGAGCATCAGCGTGACGGATACGAACCCGGTGGCGGTCAACCCGGCGTCGTTGAGCACCACCAACAGCTTCCAGATCACGGTCGGTGAAGTGAACACGGCGCCGGTATTACCCAATCAAACCAACCGGGTGATCATCGCCACCGCAGCTTTATTGGTGACCAACACGGCAACCGATTCAGATCTGCCGGCCAACCTTTTGTCTTACACGTTGACCGTAACAAATCTGGCGGACAACAGCGTGGTGACCAATGCCTTGATTGACACAAACGGCATAATCACCTGGACGCCGTTAGTGAGCCAGGTGCCGGGCACGAACATATTTACCACGGTGGTGACTGACAACGGGACTCCGCCGCTTAGCGCAACCAACAGCTTTACGGTGACTGTATTGGCCATTCACAACGGGCCGTCGTTGCCGGGACAAGGTGATCGGACAATCAATGAGTTGACAACTTTGGCGGTGACCAATACCGCCACCGATTCGGATATCCCGGTGCTGCCCTTGACGTATCAATTGCTCAACCCGCCGGCGGGAGCGTTCATAAATGTCAACGGTGTGGTCACCTGGACGCCAACGGAAGCACAGGGACCGGGCGTCTATACAATTACGACGGTGGTAACGGATGGCGCGGCGCCCAGTTTGAGCGCGACCAACAGCTTCCAGGTCACGGTCAATGAAGTGAATGTGGCCCCGGCGCTGACCCTGCCGCCGAACACGAACATTGTGGAACAGGTGGCTTGGAGCGCGACGGCGACGGCAACCGATTCGGATATTCCGACCAACGTGCTGACCTTCGTGCTGGTCAATGGCCCAACTGGGTTGACGGTAGCGACCAACGGTGTGATTAACTGGACGCCGACGGAGGCGCAGGGCCCGGGTGTTTACACGGTGAGCATCAGCGTGACGGATACGAACCCGGTGGCGGTCAATGCGACGTCGTTGAGCACGACGAACAGCTTCCAGATTACGGTCAATGAAGTGAACACGGCGCCGTCGCTGACGTTGCCGCCGAACACCAACATCCTCGAACAAGTGGCTTGGAGTGCGACGGCCACGGCGACGGACAGTGACGTTCCGACCAACCTGCTGACCTTTGCCCTGGTTAATGGCCCGGCCGGGTTGACGGTAGCGACCAACGGTGTGATTAACTGGACGCCGACGGAAGCGCAGGGCCCGGGTGTTTACACGGTGAGCATCAGCGTGACGGATACGAACC
>CAYPSF010000340.1:0-2846 GCA_964413165.1 uncultured Bifidobacteriaceae bacterium | reverse complement strand
GCTACAGGAGCGGTTTTGTAAACCGCTATTCGTCGGTGCGAGTCCGACCAGGGGACCCATTTCCAATCAGGATCGTGGTGTAATGAGCAGCATCTCTCCCCGTGAAGGAGACGGTCCGGGTGCAAATCCCGGCTTCCTGACCAATTTCGCAGCAGCCCGGTGAAGGCAACCAGCGGGCGAAGGCGAATCCAACTAAACATCAACCTCAACGCGGAGAAATTCTATGAAAACACGATTCAGGCCAGGCCTCCGCCGATTTCAGCTAAAGATCACCTACGGCAGCTCGTATTACATCGAGCGGGTCGCGGCGCTGGAAAAGATCTTCCGCCGGAAACCGCGAGCGGTTCACATTGACATGGTTGGCGCGGGAGAAATTCCTGCCGACTCAGCATTGCTGATCCGGTCGGCGTTGATGAAGCGCTCGCCGAAAACACGGATCGTTACCAATGCGCGGTCAAGCCTGCAGGGCGGCTCGGTGATGGTTTGGCTTTTGGGCGACAGTCGAGCAATCCGGGACGATGCGCGGATCTATTTTCGCCGCGCCAATCTTCCTGAAGACGCCGAAGTAGAACCGAATGGGGATTGGAAACATAACGAGCCGAAGTATCGGGATTCGTATTCCGAGATCGACCTGGACGAGGCCGACTATGCACGAGTACTGGAAGTCATCAATGAGTTCCTTCCCGTCAAGGAATTGGCGGGCCGGCTCATTGGTGTGGCGGTGCTGCGACAATTCGGTCTCGTCGAAAACGAGCGAGTGGACCAATTCCTGACCACTGCTTTCACAAAAAGCGAGGGCGCGCTAGTGCCCCGATGAATGCATCGGAGATAACATAACAATGCGGGCGGACGCGAGAGTTTCCGCCCGCGCTTCAATTTCCATCCCGTTGGCCGAGCAGCTCAGGCGGCGGCCTGCAAAGCCGCAGAGGCGGGTGCAATTCCCGCACGGGATTCCAGTCTAGTTGATGGTCGTTACTTTTGAGAGTTGAGAGTTAAAGCCAGCCAGGCAGCGCGTAATACGGGCGCGTCTGTCCCCAAACAATCAACTCTCTACTATCAACCCTCCCGGGCATAGGTGTTGAGAGATACACGCATGGTGGCCGTGTGCTAACACCTTCCAAACCGGAATACAGGGCGCGCTACCCTGATGCTCGACCAATTTCACGCGACTGTCGGCCTCATTGGCGTCCAGGCTCGGCGTTTGCACGAGGGGATGACAGGTCAATTATCGTGGTTATCTTCCCGTCAAGTCCCAGCTTCCGAACGCGCGGCGGGTATTGGTCCGCCTCGGCCGCCTCACGGACATATTCGCATTCCAACACGTAAACCCCGCCGCGAAACACCGCGACACCGGTCGGATACCAGGGCGATTCGGAGGTCATAATGGTCTCAGCCTTTCCCTGCGGAGAAACCTTCAGGGTGCAGCGGCAGCTGGTGGCCGCCACATAGACGCTGCTGTTTGTATCCACTGCCAGCCCTCGCAAATAAGGCTGATGCTGCTCTGGTGCAACCTGATCATTACAGTCCTGCACGATCACTGGACTGATGAGTGTTGAAACCTTGCCGTCCTTGGCTACTTTGAAAATCGCGCTCGCACTGGCGACATACAGGGTTCCGTCCGGCCCGGCGTCCAATCCCGTGACCCCTTCGTCAATCTTTGCCAGGGCGGTCTTCAAGGCTGGTGAAAACAGTGTTCGCTTTCCGTCCGGAGACAGCCGAGTAACGGTCAATCCCCCCGGCGACATGTCGTCACCGCTGCCATAGTAAAGGTTCCCATCCCGATTCACGGCGATCGGCGCTCCGCCATCGGCAAAGATGATGGCCGGCTTAATGCCCGTCTGTGTGATCCGCTCGAAAATCTTCGGTTGTGTGCGCGAGAAAACGCCCTGCACATCCAGGCACATCCAATGTCCGCCGGTTGTCCGATGGACATAACTCAGATGGCCGCTCGTATCAATTTTGCCGACCCCGTGCCGGCTGTGGATGAAAAAGATCTCGCCTTGGGGATCCACCACAATTCCGGAAGCAGGCTGCGCGCGTGCCTGGCACAATGCTGTTTGCGACAAAAGGCCAATGAGCAGAAAGGTTCGCAGCTTCATGCGCCCACTCTCGCAAAATGGCAAAACCTGTCATCACCAACTTTGTAAAATTTTTGTCAGACTGCTCGCGCAGCATCGGCTCCGGCGGGACCTGCCACGTTCACCTGACGACAACAGCATTTTCAAGCGATGCGAATACCGGTGCCGGTCATGACTTCACAGGCTTGGCTGCGGCGTCCCGCAATGCGGGATCCGTCCTTCGCATCGCGAATGGGTTGCAAACTTTGACAGTGAAGTCCCGGCTCTTAACCGGCGAGAACACGGTGCGAATCCGTGGCAACCCACCATTTCGCCGATGTGGCTCAGCAGCGACAGCAGTCCCGCATTGCGGGATAAACTGCCGGGCATTGCCCCCACGAGAGTGCGAGTCTCTCCATCGGCCCCAGTTTTGAAGGTAGAAGGAAGAAGGCCGAAGGCTGAAGTTCAGTTTGCATGCCTCGCGCGGCAATTCTGCTTCTGCATTCTGCATTCAGCCTTTTCATTGCTCCCGTAACGCAAAATATCAGAGTGCGACGCTTCGAACGTCGCGGTTGCAGGTGAGAGTCCTGCCGGGAGTACCACTTTGATTTACGATTGAAGACATACGATTTACGAGTCCAATCCGGAATCACCATCGAAGGTCGTTTCGAAAACAACCGCGTAAATCGCAAATCGTGATTCGCAAATCCCAAAGCCGCGTTAGCCCAACTACAAGAGGCGCTCCGCTCAGAACGGAGAGGTCGGGGGTGGAAATCCCTCACGCGGCAC
>CAYPSF010000339.1:0-2866 GCA_964413165.1 uncultured Bifidobacteriaceae bacterium | reverse complement strand
TCGTCAAAAAAGTCCGCGATTTCCTCGAGCACTTCAAAATCGTCCGTAATTTGTTTGCGGATTTCCGGGCGCTGCACCTTCACGACGACGGGGCGCCCGTCACGCAAGGCCGCGCGATGCACCTGTCCGAGCGACGCGGCGGCCAGCTGGTGTTCTTCAAAAGACGAGAACGCTTTGGAGATGCGGACGCCGAGTTCGCTCGCGACAATTTGTTCCACTTCGGCGTAAGGAAACGGCTTGATCTTGTCCTGCAAACGCGCGAGCGCCTTCAAATATCGTTCCGGCAAAAGGTCGGCGCGGCTGGAAAGCAACTGGCCGAATTTGATGAAGGTCGGCCCCATTTTTTCCAGGTCGTCGGCCAGTTCTTCCGGCGCGGGCTGGCCGGATTTGGCGGCCAAAGGCGTTTTTTCATCGCCGGCGGCCTCACTGGCAAATTCTTTGGCCAGATCGCCATGGCCGTACTTCCAAAAAAGCAGCGCGATATCCTTGTAGCGCTTAAGGTGATGCGGTTTTAGGGACAATTTCATGTTGGTTTTTCCGGTGGGGCGATTTCAGCAAATGAATCTGGCCCCCGCCTTATGGAAAAGGCTACGCGGTGGGTGGGACTTTTCCATGGGGTGTAACCCTACCCCCTCGGGTTCCCGCGATACGCGCCGCCCGCCTGCCCATCGCGGACAGCTTACGGGAGCTGTAACAGTGCGAATGGTTGCATCACGATCGTAGGACAATTTGGGCTCCCTCCATCGCTTGCAGCACAAATGGCCAGTGGTTGGTTAGCCGAAGCTGCTCTCCGGGTCGCAATAGCACATCACCCCGGGCGGGCGTGCCGGTCAGCCAGATTGTTCCGCTCCGGACTTCTATGTGCCGGAAGCCTGAAATTTTCGTCAGCCGCATCACTTCGTTGCCGCGCAACTGGACCGCGCGCCGTTCGGTTGACTGGGGAAGACAGCCAACCTTGCCAGATAACCGGCAATAGGATGCCAGGTTGAAGTTGGCAACTTCGTCCCCACCGCGAAGTTTCGCTTTCAACCACTGCCATCCGATCGAGGGTCGGTTTGCGGCGCGCAAGGAGATGGTCTGAACAGGATTGATTCTCACGTGCACTACCTGATCGGAACGCCGTTGGCTGAACAGACACAGGCCATCATCTTTCTTGCTTATACAGATTTCTGATACTAAAACTGTGCAAGCTCGAATTGCGAGCAACTGTATCTGTTCAAATGAAACGAAAGCGGCATACTAGCACCATGGCATCGGCAGTTCATCACCGTCGGGAGCCGGTTTACCAGAAACTGGCCAATTCGCTTGAAGGCATGATTCGCGACCGCTCGTTGCGTCCGGGCGACCGCGTGCCGTCAGTGCGGCAGTTCAGCGCCCAGCAACGGGTCAGTGTGCCGACGGCATTGCAGGCGTACGCCACGCTCGAAACGCGCGGCCTGATCGAGGCACGGCCCAAATCGGGCTTTTATGTCCGGGCCAAGCAGGCCAATGCCACTCCAGAACCCAAAGGGCCCGCCAACAAGCCCAAAATCACCAGCTTCGCGAAGACCGACCCGTTTGAAACACTGCTGGCCGACCATTCCAATTCCAAACTCGTGCCGCTGGGGGCCGCCCTACCCAGTGCCGACTTGCTGCCGGGGGTCAAACTGGTCCGGACGATGGCGGCGATTGGTCGCAAGCTCGGAGCTGACAACGTCAATTATGATATGACGCCGGGAAGCGAAGTGCTGCGGCACGAAATCGCCCGCCGGTCCCTGGAGTGGGGTTGTGCGCTGAAGGCCGAGGATTTCATCGTCACCATCGGAGCGACCGAAGCCGTTTCCCTCGCCTTGCAGGTCACGTGCGAACCGGGCGACACGGTGGTGGTCGAGTCGCCGACCTATTTTGGTTTTGCCCGCATGTTGCGGGAATTGAAACTCAAGGCCCTGCCAATTCCAGTGGACAGCGCCACCGGCATTGACCTCGACGCCCTGCAAAAGGCCCTGGGCCGCAACCGGGTTTCCGCATGCCTGCTGATTCCCAACTTTCACAATCCCGTCGGGTTTGCCATGCCGGATGCACGCAAGAAGCAACTGGTTCAACTCTTGTCAGCGCGTGGCGTTCCCATCATTGAAGACGACATCTACGGCGACATGCAGCATCAAGGCTCGCGTCCGCGTTGCCTCAAGGCGTTCGACCCGGACGGTTCGGTCATCCTGTGCAGTTCATATTCCAAGACGCTGGCGCCGGGTTATCGTGTGGGCTACATCGCCGCCGGACGCTGGCATTCGCAGGTGGCGAGCCTGAAACGGGTCACCACGTTGTGCGGCCCAATACTGCCGGCGCTCGCGGTGGCGGAATTCCTGCGGAACGGCGGCTATGACCGTTACCTGCGTTCGGTGCGACAGGCCTACCGTCATCAGGTGGAGCAGATGCGGGAAGCCATCGTGGAATGTTTTCCCAAAGGCATCGGCCTGTCACGCCCCCAGGGCGGATTTCTGCTCTGGTGCGAACTGCCCGCCAAGGTGGATTCCATGGAATTATTCAAACAGGCGCGGGCGGCGGGAATCAGCATCGCGCCCGGGCCGTTGTTTTCATCGGACGGCCGTTTCCTCAATTTCATCCGCATCAACTGCGGCTATCCATGGAGCGCGCCGATCGAACGCTCCGTCGGCATCCTCGGCCACCTGGCGTCGCGCCTGATGGCTCATGGTTGAAATCAGAAAGGCGAACGGTTGCCCGTTCGCCTTCTATTGTAGCGGCGCTCTGCGAGCGCCGGAAATTCCATGGCGGTCATAGACCGCCGCTACAGATCAATACCGGTAGTGCTCGGGCTTGTAGGGGCCTTCGACGGGCACGCCGAGGTAGTCGGCCTGTTTCTTCGTCA
>CAYPSF010000338.1:0-2920 GCA_964413165.1 uncultured Bifidobacteriaceae bacterium | reverse complement strand
GCAGCAAAGGCAACGAAGGCGTCGCCGGCCAGGTCAAACAGTTGTCGGGAGCCGTTGGCTATGTCGAACTGATCTACGCCAAACAAAACCAGATGCCTTACGCGGACATCAAGAATGCAGCGGGCAATTTCGTCACCCCCTCGCTGGACTCGGTTACGGCAGCGCTGGCGACCGCGAAAATTCCCGATGATTTCCGGTTTTCGATGGTCAACGCGTCCGGCGACAAAACGTATCCGATCGCCGGCACGACCTGGCTGCTCGTTTATGAAAAGCAAAAGGACGCCGTCAAGGGCAAGAAGCTGGTGGAATTCCTGAATTGGGCTTTGACCAAGGGGGAGGGCATGGCCTCATCCCTGGATTACGCCTCCCTGCCGGAAAACGTGCAGCAGCGCGTCCTGGAACGGATCAAAACAATAAAATACTGACTTCGCTCCGCCGCCCGATAATTTTATCGGCGTGAGCCGGACGAAGAGCGCCGTTCCTCCCGCTCTTCGTCCGTTTGATTTTTGGACCGGGGAAAAATTATGAACGAATCGCCAGCCATGCCGCCAAACGCAAATTTGCGAACGCACGGGAGTCCCCGCCTGGGCGACCGCGCGTTCAAATGGCTCACCCTGCTGATGGCGCTATCGGTCTTTGCGCTCATCGTGCTGATCGGGCACGAACTCGCGCAGGGCTCGCGGCTCGCGCTGCAAAAATTCGGCTGGCACTTCCTCACCAGCAGCAATTGGGACCCGGTGAACGAACAATACGGCGCGCTGCCGTTTATCTTTGGCACGTTGGTTTCATCGCTCATCGCCCTCGTCATCGCCGTGCCCATCAGCATCGCCACCGCCGTTTATCTGACCGAGCTCGCCCCGCTGTGGTTGCGCCAGCCGTTGATCATGTTCATCGAACTCCTGGCCGCCGTGCCCAGCGTCATTCTCGGCCTGTGGGGCATTTTTGTGATGGTCCCGTGGCTGCGTGAGTATTTGTTCCCCTGGCTACAAAAAACACTCGGTTTTCTGCCGTTGTTTCAAGGACCGGTCTATGGCGTCAGCATGCTGGCCGGTGGCATCATCGTCGCCATCATGATCCTGCCCATCATCACGTCGGTCTCGCGCGAAATTCTGCGTTCCGTGCCGGGTCTGCAGCGGGAAGCCGCCTACGCGCTCGGCGCGACGCGCTGGGAGGTCACCCGCATCGCCGTGCTGAGCTACGCCAAAAAGGGATTGTTCGGCGCGGTGATCCTGGGATTGGGCCGCGCGCTGGGTGAAACCATGGCCGTGACGATGGTCATCGGCAATTCCCCGCAGATCGTCAAATCACTCTTCGCGCCCGGCTACACGCTGGCCAGTGTCATCGCCAACGAATTCACCGAAGCCACGACCGACACGTATTTGAGCGCGCTGTTTGAAATCGGGTTGGTCCTGCTGGGAGTGACCGTAGTCGTCAACGCCCTGGCTCAATTGCTTTTGAAAACTTTCGCCGGCCCCAGCGTCAAACCGCAACATTGACCAAAATGAAGACGTTAAACCATTACATTGTTGAATCGTTAAACCGTGTGCGCGCCTCGCATGATTCAACGATTCAACGATTCAACGATTCAACGATTCAACGATTCAACGATTCAACGGTTTGACGATTTAACGAATTAAAAGATGACCGCCCCCAACCATCGCTGGCGTAAATTCAAGAACGCGTTGATGCAGTTCGTTACCTGTACGTGCGCGATCCTGGTCGTCATACCGCTGGTGCTGGTGTTTTATCATCTGGTCAACTCCGGCTTCAGTTCCATCAACTGGGCGTTCTTCACCCGGCTGCCCAAGCCCGTCGGTGAAAGCGGCGGCGGCATGGTCAATGCCATTGTCGGCACGTTTATTTTGCTGGGGCAGGCGGCCCTGCTCGGGGTGCCCGTCGGCGTGCTCGGCGGCGTGTTCCTTTCGGAATACGGTTCCTCGCGCCTCAACTGGTGGATCCGGTTTGCGGCGGACATTCTCAACGGCGTGCCGTCCATCACCTGGGGCATCGTGGTCTATGCCCTGCTGGTCGTGCCCATGAAGGGATTTTCCGCACTGGCCGGTGGCGTCGTGCTCGGCATGATGATGATTCCGCTCGTGATGCGCACCACCGAAGAGGTGCTGCAGCTCGTGCCGAATGGCTACCGCGAAGCCGCCCTCGCGCTGGGCATCGCCAAGTGGCGAACCATCGTGCAAATCGTCGTGCGCACCGCGCTCAAAGGCATCGTCACCGGTGTCCTGCTGGCCCTGGCGCGGGTGGCCGGCGAAACCGCGCCGTTGCTGTTCACCGCCTTCGGCAACCGGTTTTGGACCCATAAATTGACCGAACCCATCGCCGCCATGCCGCTCCAGATCTTTAACTACGCCATTTCGCCGTACGACGACTGGCATCGGCAGGCCTGGGCAGGGGCGCTCGTGTTGCTTCTGCTCGTCCTGTCCATCAACATCGGCGTGCGCTTTTTGACGCGCGACCGGTTCCAACGCAACGTTTGATTTTCTCATGGCCGACAACGCAACCAGCCCCCTGACCGCAACGGCGCCGCCCGGCGCCGCCAGTGCCACCGCGTTGACTGTGCGCAATCTCTCGGTCTACTTCGGCGAAAACCATGTGCTCAAGGACGTTTCGCTGGGCATCGCCGCCCGGGCCGTCACCGCCATTATCGGCCCCAGCGGCTGCGGCAAGTCCACCTTCCTCCGCGCCTTGAACCGCATGCACGAACTCGTGCCCGAAGCGCGCATGACCGGCGACATCCGGCTGTTCGGCGACGATATTTACGCCCCCACCGTGGAACCGGTCATCGTCCGCCGCCGGGTCGGCATGGTCTTCCAAAAATCGAACCCCTTCCCCACGATGTCCATCGCCGAAAACGTCACCGTCGGCCTGCGTTTGAACGGCGCCCGCGACCGCAAGCTGCTGGCCG
>CAYPSF010000337.1:0-2927 GCA_964413165.1 uncultured Bifidobacteriaceae bacterium | reverse complement strand
GTTCCTCGATGCTGGTCAGCAGGGTCCGGCTGACTGTTTTGTCCATGGCATTGAGAATGTCCGCCGCGGTGGTGACGCCGCCGGTCTGGCTCATCGCGCGGGTTTGTTTGACCCCCAGCTTGGCATTGAGCACGTCCACGACCTTTTCGGCCACCTCGACCGGCGTGGGAGCGAGGGTCGCCAGGCGTTCGATCACCTGGTCGCGCTGTTCAACGCGGAGCAGGTTCAACACCTGGGCGGCCTTTTCGGGCGGAAGATGGCTGATGATGAACGTGATGGCCTGCACCTGTTCGTCGCGGACGAGATTGAAAATATGACGGGGATCCATGTCGGCGATGGCCTGCATGGCGCCACCGACCGGCGCGCGCGTGGAAACGACCCGGCCCAGAATGTCGCTGGCCTTGAAGCTGCCCATGGCCTTTTCCAGCGTGTTACGCGTAGCCTCCACGCCGGCGGAAACCGAGGTGCTGGCAGAGACGGCGACATCGGAAAATTCCTCCAGGATCTCGAGCTGTTGATCGCGGGTAATCAGGCCGAAACGCGCCATTTCGCGGGAGATGGCTTCAACTTCGCGGGGTTGTAATTGCCGCAGGATGGCACCGCCGCTTTCGGGTCCCAGCATGACCAGCAGTGCCGCCAGTTTCTGGGTTTTGTTCAGCACGCCATTCTCGGTCGCGGCGTCGGGCATGGATTCAACAATGGCGGGCATGATTATGATTCCGGGTTGCGGCCATTGTTCATCCAATTGCGGATGGCCTGGGTCATGTTGGACGGATTTTCTTTGATGAGCCGGTTGAGCACGTCCACGGTCACGACCCCGGGCTGCGTTTCAAAAGTCAAATCGCCGGGCCGGTGTGAATGGCCGTTGCCATTGCCGTTGCCATTGGCGCGATAAGCTCCGACCAGCCGGCCCACGGGAATGCCGATGGGAATTTCCTGGATCGGGGTGCGCTTGAAGAGGCGCAACAGGACGACGAGCGCCACAAGCCCCAGCGCGGGGTAGGTCAGGTTGCGGACCTGGTTCCACCAAAAATCGTGTTGCTGTTGCTGGTCCAGTTCATGGGTGATGTCGGTGGCGAATTGGTCGTTGAACGGAAGCTCTTCCAGGGTGATGGTGTCGCCGCGGGTGGAATCCACGCCGACGGCACTGGCCACCATGCCTCGGAGTTTGTTGAGTTGCTCCGGTGTCCGGGCGATGACCTTGCGGTCCGTGCCCGTGCCCTCCGTCTGCGTGGCGACGGTGACGGCGGCTGAGAGCCGTTTAATGCCGCCGGCAGCCTGGATCTGGCTGCTGGTGGTCCGGCCGATTTCGTAGGCTACGGTGGAAGTGACTTTGCGGTTGTTCGAATTGTTCAAGGGGGCGGTTCCGGCGGTTTGCGTGGCATTGGTGCTGGTGGTGGTATTGGCCGAAATGCCGACGGGCGAGGAACCGGCGCTGGTCGTGGTCGAATCGGTGCTTTCGTCATTCTTGGTCTGGGAGCGGAGCACCTGGCCGTCCGGGTCGAATTTTTCCTCGGTGCGGGACTGCGTGTCGTAATTGATGTCCGCCGAGACGCGCACAATCGCCTGGCCCGGGCCGAGGACTTTTTCGAGCATGTCCTGCGCCTTCCGGGCGAGGTATTGCTCCAGGTTGCGGCGCGCGGCCAGCTGGGAACTGGTCTGACCGGCCATCGAATCGTCATCGGCATTTTCGGAAAGAACGTTGCCGAGGTTGTCCACCACGCTGACGTGGTTGGGTTTGAGGCCCTCGACAGAATTGGCGACGAGAAAGCGAATGGAATTGATGGATTGCGGCTGAAGCTGCGAATTGCCGCGGACCCGGACGAAGACGGAGGCGGTGGGATATTTATCCTTGTCGAGCAACAGGCGGTTTTCCGGCAGCACGATCATCACCCGCGCCGAGACGATTTCGTTGATCTGGCCGATGGTACGCGCCAGTTCGCCCTGCACGGCGCGGACGTAATTGGCGCGCTGGACAAAATCAGAAATGCCAAAATTCGGTTTGTCGAAAATTTCAAAGCCGACGCCTTCTCCCTGGGGGATGCCGCGGCCGGCCAGTTGCATGCGCATCACGTAAACCTTGTCCTGGGGAACGAGGATGGAACCGCCGCCGGCGCCGACTTTGTAGGGCACCTTCGCATCGTCGAGCGCGGTGATGACCTTGGCGGCTTCACTGTCGGAAAGCCCGCCGTAGAGGAGGCCGTAGTCAGCGTGCGAGGACCAGAAGGCCAGGGTGGTAAGGCCGGCGACCAGCACGAAAGTCGCGGCAGCGACGCTGATGCGCTGGCTGGCGCCCAGCTGGTCCCAGATGTTGCGCAGTTGGGCAAAAAGTTTGGCAAGGTTCTGATTCATTCGGCGTGAGCGTAAATCGTTGGACCGTTGAACCGTTGAATCGTGAGCGGACCGGGCCAGCGAACCGGTTTAACGGGGTAACGATCTGACGGTTTAACGTTTATTTTCATATCAAATCTGCATCCGCATGATTTCCTGGTAGGATTCCAGCAACCGGTTACGCACCTCAACCATGAGCTGGAAGGAAACGTTGGCTTCCTCCATTGCGATGACGGCCTGGTGCAAGGGAATCTTCTGGCCGCTTTGCAGCGCGTTTACGGTCTGGGTGGCGAAATTCTGCTGTGAATTGATGTCGGACACCATGCGGCCGAGCATTGAGGCGAAGGAATCACCGCCGGCGGGCTGCGCCGGTGCGATTTCCTGCGGCTTCCCCAATTCCGATGGCGCGGGCAAGGGCAGCACTTTGGGCATCAAGTCCGGCATGACGCCGGGCAAAGCTGATGAAATTCCCGAAAGTGGTGACATGGCTGGTGGTTAAAATCAGTGTTTGCCGATGGCCAGGGTCTGGAGGGCCATGGCCCGGGAGTTTTTGACGACGGCGAGGTTCGCTTCGAAAGTGCGCGAGGCCGAAATCA
>CAYPSF010000336.1:0-2951 GCA_964413165.1 uncultured Bifidobacteriaceae bacterium | reverse complement strand
GCAACCAGTATTTTCGTTTTGGATTTCATCATAAATGTGCGCCTCGATGCCTAACTGTTATTCAACAACCGCCGGTTCGTTGATTCAAACTCTTTCTTTGGCCAACTTCAAAAGTTCTAACCCGTTGATAATCAACAAAACCTTGCTTGATTCAACGACCGCTGGTTCGTTGATTCGATCCACGGTAATCGCCGAACATAAAAATCGCAACTGTTTGATAATCAATAAAACTCGCTTGGATCAGCGACCGCCGGTTCGTTGATTCAATCTGACCCCTTGGACAGCCTTTGTCCATGGTGGCTGCGACACTCACCTTAAAGATGAATCTACCGATTGCCATGGATAAGCTCCGCAACGTCCTGCGGCGTCAGCACAAAGCCCTCACCACCGAGTCCACTTACGTCTATTGGCTGCGCCATTACGTGACCGCCCTGAATGACATGCCCGATTCACTTTCCAGCGAACAGAAACTCGAACGCTTCCTGACCGGCTTGGCACGCCACCGGGACTTGTCTGCCAGCAGCCAAAATCAGGCGCTTAATGCCGTTCTCTTCTTTTACAAGGAAGTCCTCGGCCAACCTCTACAAGGCATAGATGCACTGCGGGCCAAAAGACCGGTTCGCCTGCGCCATGCGCTCACCGTCACCGAAACCCAAGCCTTGCTCCAAACGATTCGGGATCGCGCTGGCTATCCCACCAAGTTGATTGCCCGTCTGCTTTACGGGTGTGGGTTGCGCGTCACCGAACCGCCGAACCTGCGCATCAAAGACATCAATCTGGAGCGATCCAGTCTCTTTATCGTCGGTGCCAAGGGTGGAAAAGACCGAGTGGTTTCCCTGCCCGCTTCGCTCGCACCGGAACTGATCCAGCAAATCGAATTCGCCCGCGCTGTCTGGCGGCGGGATCAGCAGAACAATATCCCCCTGATGCTTCCTCATCAACTGACGACCAAATACCCCGATTACCAGTTCGCATGGTCGTGGGCTTGGCTATTTCCGGCCCAGCACACCTGTTACCATCCACGCACAAAGACTGAGGTCCGCTACCGGATGCACGAAGCCAATGTTCAACGCGCCATCAAAGAAGCCCGGCGCAAACTCGGCATTTCGGTTCTCCCTCACGAACTCCGCCATGGTTACGCCACCCATTGTCTTGAAAATGGCGTCAACCCACGTGCCATCCAAAAGGTGATGGGGCACGCCTCGTTGGAAACCACTATGGGTTATCTGCACGCCGAAAGCCTGAGTGTTCCCAGTCCTTTGGAAACGATTTTGCCCAGAAATTCTTCGCCGACTCCCCCAGCCCAATAGCGGTAAACCTCCCAGTGTAAATTTGGGGCGAATTTCCAGAAAGTTCGGAATGCTTACATCTAGTTCGCCCTAGCCAGCGCATTCAAACCCCGACCCACCCCCACCCCGTTCACACGAATTCAAAACACCAGCCAGCGCTGAATTTATTGGAGGGCTTCCTTCCACGACCGCCGAGGCTTTCAATCGGCACGATGCCCGTTTGCACAGGCACAATCTGCTTCCCAGTTGGCGCAAACCGCTACTGCCGCACTAGAGCCAACCAAGCGTGTGTGCGTTCCGAAAAACAGGCGCGATACTACCTTTGATACTACTCGGCCACTTCGTAGAATGCAGAGGAACGAAAAACCCCAATAAAAACTGGCGCGCCCGGCGGGAATCGAACCCACGACCCTCTGCTTAGAAGGCAGATGCTCTATCCAACTGAGCTACGAGCGCAGCCAAAAATGACATTAATGGCTGGCTGGCGCCCGCGCAAGCGCGGTTGTCTCAAGGCGGCGGCCCGGGCGGTTTGCCGAACTGGGCCGGCAGATGGATTTCGCCCTTGTGCAGCTTGGTCTCCAGGCTATCGATGCGCTCACGGATCAATCTCAATTCCTTCGCCAGTTCCGGCTCCGTCGGGCCGCTGGTTTTGCCCGGGCTCAGGAACAGCGACGCAATGTAGGCGGTCAGCGTCCCGAAAAAACCGATCCCGGTGGTCATCAGGATCACCCCGATGATCCGGCCTTCGGTGGTGACCGGAAATTTGTCCCCGTTCCCACCGGTGGTGATGGTCGCCATAGCCCACCAGAGCGCGTCGCCGGCCGTTTTGATGTTGGCCTCGGGCACCGTCTCGACATTGAGGATGGTGATCGAGGAAAAAATCACCAGCATGATGGTCACCAGCACCACGGTGCCCAAGGTTCCTCGCGCCCGGTTTTCAAAAAGTACGTTGAAAATGAATTTCATCGAACGGACGCCGCGCAGGATCCGGAAAATGCGGACGACACGCACCACCCGTCCCCAGCGAAACAGGCTGAGCAGGGGGATGCTGGAAATGAAATCGATCCAGCCCCATTTCAGGAAGGCGCGCCTGTCTTTCGCCCGGCAGAGGTGATAGAAGAAATCCCCCAGAAAAATGAAACAAATGATCGTGTCCAGGGTTTGCAGCAGCAGGGAGACCTCCGGCGACAGCTTGAAGACCGTGTCCACGAACAACGCGATCAGCACGTAAATGGACAGCACCAGCACCAGCAGCTGGAAGCTGGTCAGTTTTCCTTGCGGGTCCTCTGGCTTCAATTCCTTCATCGAAGTCCGCCTCTTAAAGCCGAACCCACGGCCCGCGTCAATGGATTTCGTTTTTCCGGCTTTTGCGACGGCGGGATTCAGATAATCTCGGGGCATGCTGAAGCTGGAACAACTTGCCGAATTGCTGGAGAAAAACCGCGCCGCCGCGGCCGGCCACGTGAAGGAATTTTCCATCGGCGGCAAACCGTTCGCCTTCAATTCCCAGCCCGCCATCCTGGGCGTCATCAATCTGTCGGCCGATTCCTGGTACCGCGAAAGCGTCTGCCTGACGGCCGCGGCGGCGGTGCAACGCGGCCGGGTCCTGACCGCCCAGGGCGCGGACATCGTGGACCTCGGCGCGGAATCCACGCTGGCCCA
>CAYPSF010000335.1:0-2987 GCA_964413165.1 uncultured Bifidobacteriaceae bacterium | reverse complement strand
GATTTGCAGCCTGCGGTCACCAGGCAGTCGATCATAAATGGAACGGATGTTGGCCTTGACCTGACGACTCTCGGCATCGGACTCGTGTCCGTGGTCGCTCAAGAGAAACATGAAGGGCTGAGTGACGCCTTTGCCGATGACATTGCCCAGCGGAGCCCCGTCCACGTCAATTCCTGCCTTGCAGCGAGAATCCTCATGGCAGAACTGCAGGGCTGTAGCCCCGCCGAGCGAGTGGCCGAACACTCCGACCCTTTGCATATCGAGCCGTCCCAGGAATTTTCCCGAGGGATCAGACGCGTTTAGTCGTTCGAGTTGATCGAGAGCCAGGCCCATGTCGGAGGTCCATGCTTGGACCAGTTTATTGGCAAGATTCTCCTGCTGCGACCCGCTTACGAGATCAACATTGTTTTGGGGCGCCCTGGTGATCACCCTCCCGTCAGGGAAAACAACGACTTCACTTCGATAGGGTGCATCAAAGCCCACGACCACATAGCCGTGGCTCGCAAGGTCCTCGGCAAGGGTGGTGTAGGCCGTCGTCAGGGCAGCGAGTCCCGGTCTCATAAGTATCACCGGATACGATTGTTGCTGAGGTGATAGTCCGGCGTCAGAAATACTATGTGCGTGGACCCGCGACAAGTCTCGCGTCAGAAAATGCGTGATCAGGGCGCCACGCTGATGTTCAACAGCAGTCCGCCATTGAGCGGGCAAGTAGTCATTGCCGGTCTCGGCCCGTTGTTGAGGCACTGCGGGATACCAGATCCAAGCAATAAGTGGCCGCTTAGTACCCGGTTGCGGCGCCGAGGCGTCCGCATGCGCGGCGTCGCTCCAAACTTGGGTCATTCGGCCGACCACGAACGGGCCAGTAGGCGTTGGCAGCGTTGTCTCCCTTTTGTGGTCCAGCCAAAGCAAACCGAGCAAAACCGCGATGCCTACCACAACGAACAGGACCGCAGTCTTGACCGCGCGCTTATATTTGGGAATCCGCATTTTGGCTGGGCTTGGCTGTTTCGCAGGTGAGGCGTTCATGCCTGTTCAAACTTAACCCTTGCGGGAGCAGAGTCACGCTCCGATCGCAACCTTTTGCTCTGGGTGGACAACCCGATACCGTGCTGGGTGGTAAATCGTATTAAGTGGATTGGCTTTGGTGAAAACGTGCCAGAAGCAGGCGATGAAGCCCAGGGTCCCGGCTCGGGCTTGCGGGACCAAAACGCGTGAACCTCATAAAGGTGCGCGGCCCCAGCGGGCTATACGCTCGTGCAGCGGAACTGGACCGGCCATCCCACGGCTGCCCGCAATCCATCGGAGCTGCCTGCAGTGATTTGTTCGGCACGTTCATTGCAGTTTGCTAACGGTCATTAGTACCCGCGTATGGTGGTGTCCCGTATGCTGTCCCTGGAGTATCCCGGTCGCCAGCACGTGACGCGAAAGAAGGGTTCGATACTTCGAGTATTGTTCGGGCTCTAAAACCAACTGGATCTCTGAAACATTTGTTTCCTTTGCAGCCTGGGCGTCGGGAGTCTCGATCATCAAGTCGACAGCTGAATCTAAATATAGAATCCAATAAGTTTCCGGTTCGTCACCAGTTTTCGTATTCTTGTAGTTTGGGGGGCCGGGAAATGTTATACGGCTGACAGTTCCGGCGAGATTTACCACTCTGTCTTGTGTCTGGTGGGAGGCCAATGGACATGTGCAGCCAGCAAACAAGACTGCGATGAGCGAAAAAAATAGTGTTTTCAACATTTCGTTATTGCCGAACGTCCTGAGCTCAGGCACGCGGGACGGATGACGTCCTCCGTCCGTGCAACGCGGAACCTGCAGCCACTGGTCAGGGCTTTTCATCTTTCTTGAACACCGGTTCTTTTTTCTCCGGCACGGCAATCTTTCCCTTCAACTCAGGGAAAACCTGCTCCAGCTGCTCCTGGGTAATCGGACCGAGATCGACGAAAACCCAATGTTTCCCGCTATCTTCAGAAATGCCCAGCAGAAAGGAATCCCGGTAAAGCTTTCCATCTGGAACTTTCATCACGATGTGCTGCGATACCGTCGAAGTGATCCAGGATCCGACTGTTTTTGGGGCTTCAGGCGTGCCAATCGTGACTTCGACCAGCTTAATCCCATTCGCATGCATCTGATCCGTGCCGCTCTTCAGAATTCCAATCATCGCTTCTTTGCCGCCGATCTGCGTGACGATTCTCGGGTGTGTGTAAGCAACAATGCCTTCAAAGTCGTTTGTCAGGGCTGCGTTCGCACATTTTTGTGCTTCTTGCTTTATCGTCGTGACCAGCTCTTGTCCCGACACCATCATGGGTGCGGCTGCGATGAGAACTGCGAGTAAGAATTGTTTCATAGTAATGTGTTGTTTGTAACGGGCGATGAACCGAGCAATGCGATAATGATATTCAAATTTCATTTGTTGGTCAAAACAGAGGGTCGGCGGCTGTTGGCGGCGATTTGCCAGGCGGATTCGTATCCACACGAACCGCAACCACTGGCTGGGAAGGAAACCCAGCTTTGCATGTGCAACATTTAAACATGCTCGTTCATCAGGCGTCTTTGATGTCATTGTAGAACTGCGCAATATCATAATTTGCAATCGTCCGCGCGAGCGAAAGTGCACTGACTCCGCTCTTATTCTTCTTTCCTGGGTTTGCACCAGCGGTCCGCAACGCGCGAATTACGTTGCCATCTCCTCGGGAAGCGAACGTCGCCCTAAAGAGGGGAGTATTGCCGTGAGCATCTTCGGGATCAACGGAAGCCCCGTGCGCCAATAAATAGGTCGTAACATCTTCGGAGCAAGCTTGGGCTGCGAAGTGCAACGGGGCCCAACCGTGCTTGTCTTGGAGATTCACGTCCGCACCCAGAGACACGAGCTTCTGAACAGCCGCGAGATCACCGTCGCGTGCTGCATAATGAAGGTCTGAACGACCGTCTCGATCCAAGGGTCTCATTTTTTGCGTGAATGGCCACATAACGCTGAAGACACCTAA
>CAYPSF010000334.1:0-2989 GCA_964413165.1 uncultured Bifidobacteriaceae bacterium | reverse complement strand
TTCACTTTGATTGAACTGTTGGTCGTCATCGCCGTCATCGCCATCCTGGCGGCACTGCTGTTGCCGGCGCTG
Source organism: uncultured Bifidobacteriaceae bacterium (assembly GCA_964413165.1). Lineage (GTDB taxonomy): Bacteria > Verrucomicrobiota > Verrucomicrobiia > Limisphaerales > UBA11358 > UBA11358. The sequence continues at coordinate 2,917 of CAYPSF010000334.1, read as the reverse complement.
GCGGGCGCCAAGAAGAAGGCGCAAAACATCACCTGCCTGAACAACATGAAGCAATGGGCTTTGGGCTTCCGGATGTATGCCGATGACAACGATGGGGTGGTTCCGGAAGAAGGCAACACCGGCGCGAGCATCGCCGACACGGTTGCCAGCCGCAATTTGACCGAAGCCTGGTATAATTCCGTTCCCACTTTGGTCGGCCTGCCCACCCTGGTCTATCTTTACAAAAATGGCAACCCACCCCTGCCCGGAAGCCAAACCATCTTTTCCTGCCCGGTCTGTCCGGATCCTGATTCGACTTACAGCAGTCCGCCCAAGTTTGGCAAAGCCTTTTTCATGTATGCGGAGAACAGCCGCATTTGCGTCAACTATAGCACGCGTTATACGGGCGGCTTCCCCGGCACGCCCAAAGGAATCGCCCAGACTAAATTTACCGATGTTAAACTGCCTACGGATACCATCCTGATTGCGGAGCAGGACCCGGCCACCGCGACCAACATTATCTCTTCGTCCGTAACGACGGGTTATTACGCCGTTGCCCGCCATGGTTATGGCAAGTTCGCCAATTTTGCCATGGCCGACGGGAGTTTTCGTTCGGCACGAACCAATGAATTTATGCGCGACATCAATGACGCCAATGACGCGGGCAAAGAGTGGGCACTGGAACGTTCCATGTATTGGTATCCGACGCCCACCACGCCGAATTAGGAATTTCAGAAGCAGAAGTAAAACCCCTAGCATCACACAACTACCATGAAAAGAATACTCACAGCTTTAGCCATTTTCACGACCGCCCTCTCCGGCGCCCGGGCCGCCTCGGTGTTCAGTGACGTCTTTAACTATCCCGACGGCGGGATTGTTGCCAGTTCCACTGGCATCTGGATCAACAACTCGGGCACGGCGGGATCGATGTTGGTTTCCAACCAGACGCTGATCGTTACGACGGCGCGGACCGAGGACATTGCCCATAATTTTGGAACGATCTTCGCCACCAACGGGCCGGTGAGTGCCCTGTATTCGAGCTACACGATCAAGTGCACCGGTTTGCCCGGCGGGCTGGGGACCTACTTTAACCACTTCACCGGAACCAATACGTTTGGCCTGAGCGGCCATCGTGCCCGTGTCTTCGCCGCGACCACCAATAATGTCGCCGGGACCAACGATACCAGCACCAGTGGCGATTTCTATCTGTACATTGTCAACAGCGTCGGCAGCACCACCAACGGCAACAATCAATGGCTCACGCCCCTGGTCACCAACGTCACCTACACGATTGTCACCCGATATGTGCTGGCCACCGGGGCTTCCACGCTCTGGGTCAATCCCAGTGCGGAGACCGACCCCAGCATCACCGATCCGATCCCGCTGCCGCCGGAAAGCCCGTTGGCCGCCCCCACCAATGGCATTTTGAATATTTCTCACTACAGTTTCCGTCAGGCGACCGGTGAAGGGACCATGCTGGTCAACAACCTGAAAGTCGGCACCGCCTTCAGCGATGTGGCCGGAGCCAATACGTCGCCGACCATTTCACCCATCCCCAATCAGAATACACCGGCCAATACTGCGATTGGCCCGATTACCTTTATCGTCGGCGACGACAGTCCCCTGGACGGCCTGACGCTGACCCGGGGTTCTTCCAACCCCACCCTGGTGCCGACCAACAACATCGTCCTGGGCGGCAGTGGCGCCAGCCGCACCGTGACGATTACCCCGGCGGCGGGCCAGCAGGGGTCTTCGACCATAACGATTTTTGTCAGTGACGGTGTGAACGTTTCCTCAACGTCATTCCTGCTGCGCGTCGGGGCGCCGACCATTGCCACGGTTGCCAACCAGATCACCTATATCAACACGGCGGTGGGACCGGTTTCGTTCACGGTCAGCGATCCCGAGGGTGACAGCCTGACGGTCAGCCAGGCCTCTTCCAACCCGACCTTGTTGCCCACCGGCAACGTGGTTTTGGGCGGCAGCGGTGCCAACCGCACGGTCACTTTGACTCCGGCCAGCGGCCAGACCGGCGTGTCCACCATCACCCTCTTCGTTGCGGATGCTTTTAATACCAACAGCACCAGTTTTGTGTTGAGCGTCTCCCCTCAATTCGGGGTGATTTTGTCGGATGATTTCAACTATACGGACTTTTTGCAGGACACCGCCCTGCAAGGGGCGGATGCGCCCCACGCCAGTCCCTGGGGTCATGCGGGCAGCAATGCCGGCACCAATTTCGACTTGCTGGTGATTAATGGCACGGCGCAATTGTCCACCGAAAGATCGGAAGATCTGGCGGCGGCGCTGGCCAATTCTCCCTTTGCCGCCGATAGCGGGGTGCTTTTATATGCCTCCTTCAACATCACCTTTTCAAACCTCCCCACGTCGGCGGGCGATTATTTCGTTCACTTTCAGGATACCATCACCGGCAGCACGTTTCGGGATAAAATATACGCCAGCACAACCAATGCAGCCGACGGACACTTCCGTCTGGGCGTCGCCAACGCCGCCAACAACGTCAGCGCCCAATTCCCGCTGGATTTGAACACCAACCAATCCTATTTCGTCGTCACCCGTTACAATACGGGGACAGGCGAAAGTGTTTTGTGGGTCAATCCCAACAATGAATCCAGCCCGGGCGCGGTGGCCCAGGATCTCACCACCGCGGCCATTGTCGGCGATTTTGGCCTGCGCCAGTCAACCGGAATAGGGATTTCTTACCTGGATAACCTCGTGGTCGGCACCGCTTTTGGCGATGTCGCCCCGATCATTGTCGTTCCCATCCCGCTGCACATCCAACCCTCAGGCACCAACATCGTGCTGACCTGGAACGATCCCTCCTTCAGCCTCCAATCGTCAGCGCTCGTCAACGGGCCTTACACCACCCTGGGTGGCGCCACCAGTCCTTTCACCACCAATACGGTCGCTTCACGGCAAT
>CAYPSF010000333.1:0-3022 GCA_964413165.1 uncultured Bifidobacteriaceae bacterium | reverse complement strand
CCGAACTGGAGGACATGCAACCGGCGGCCAGGCAGCAGCGGATGACGGTTTTCTTACGGCCGGCACGTTCCTTTTCGGCAATTTCGTTCAGATCATCAATGATCATTGGACATCCATCCTTTCACCCGGGCAAGGGCGGTTTCGGGCGTCTGCCGCGGCGTGACCGTGCCGTCATAGACGACGGCGGGGGCGATGCCGCAGGCGCCGATGCAGCGCGCGGTGAGCAGGGAGAGCTGATTGTCGGACGTGGTTTCGCCGGCCTTGATTTTCGAGTTTTCCTCGACGGCGGCGAGCACCTTGTCCGCGCCCTTGACGTAGCAGGCGGTGCCCATGCAAACGACGCAGGTATGTTTGCCCTGAGGTTTGAGGGTGAAAAAATGGTAGAAGGTGGCGACGCCGTAAACGCGGCTGGCGGGCAGCTTGAGTTTGTAAGCGACGAACAGGAGCAGGTCGTCCTCGAGAAAGCCGAACAACTCCTGCGCCTTGTGCAGCACTTCGATGAGGGCATCATGTTTGAACTGATGCTTCTTCATATGCGCTTCCAGGATCTTGAAGCGCTTGTCGCCGCTGGCATGCTGCAGGACGGCGGCGAGCTGCATTCCTTTGTCTTTTTTTACGGTTGCAATCATGGCATTCGAACTTATTTAAGTTTCCAGCAGCTGGACCGTCATGGCTCTGCAAAAATTGGCAATCTATCACCGTGCTTTGTGCGGGCGGGAAAAATCCGGCGTTTTCCGGATCAGGCGGCTGCGGCCATTTTGGGGAACCGTGAACGGATTTAGCTGTCGTGCGCGCTGTCATTAGCGCCCGGTCGGCTGAGCCAGCCGACGGTACAGTTTGGACCCGCCGACCCTGCGATTCGGCCCCCCGGACGCTGCTTTTTACCCCGGTACATTGCTAGCTCTTCTTCACACAATTAGCCCGTCACATCGTTTGTACTCTTTTGCTGGTCAAAGTGTTGGGTTATGGCGATGCAGAATTAATTTTTGCCATTTCACTTGACGGATAGTTGAGGTTTGCTTAATTTGTTTACGTGCAAACAAGCATTGCAAAGGGTGATTCGGCTGCGGTTTTGAACGTGAAAGACCCGACGCCGGCGCCCTGCTTTCACAAGTGCGAATGCCCGCCGGAGGTCGTGTCCGCAAAAAAAGGTTCCGCCCGGGATCGGGCCCCGCTGGTCGGGATAAACGGCAACGGCAGCAACGGCAGCAGCGGCAACAATAACCGCGCGCTGATCAAGGCGATTTCGGATTCCAAGGTGTACCAGGAATATGAGCGCGCGTTCAACACGTTGACAGGGCTGCCGGTGTCGCTGCAACCGCTGGAAACCTGGCAGTTGCCGCATCATGGCAAGCGGAACGAAAATCCCTTCTGCGCGCTGGTGTCGCAAAAGAGCCGCGCCTGCGCCGCTTGCCTGCAGGTCTGGGAACAGCTTTGCGAAAAGGCCGTCAACGAACCCAAAACCCTTTCCTGTCCGGCGGGGCTGCTCGACACCGCCGTGCCGGTGCGGCTGGGCGACCGGCTCATCGGCTACCTGCAGACCGGGCAACTGCTGGCCAGCAAACCGACTTCGCGCCAGTTTGAGCGGGCCGCCAAACTGGTGGCCGGCTGGGGCGTGGAAATGGACCGGGGCGAACTCAAGCAGGCGTTCTACGCCACGAAAGTGGTCACCGCCAAACAGCACGAATCGATCATCCGCCTGCTCGTGATTTTCGCCCAGCACCTGGCCATGCTGGGCAACCAGATTTTCATCCAGCAAAAGAACACCGAGCCGCCCATCATCAAGCGCGCCAAGGAATACATTTACGAACATCATACCGAGGAGCTTTCGCTCGCCCGGGCGGCCAAGGCGGTGAATATGAGCACGTTCTATTTTTGCAAGATGTTCAAGAAAGTCACGGGCATCAACTTTACCGACTACCTGTCCCGCGTCCGCATCGAGAAGGCGAAGAACCTGCTCCTCAACCCCAACCTGCGCGTCAGTGAAATTGCGTTCGAGGTCGGGTTCCAGTCGCTGACGCATTTCAACCGCGTCTTCAAGAAGCTGTTGGGCCAGTCGCCTACCGAATATCGGGCGCAGCTGCTCGCGCACTGAGCGGTTGGGACACGAACCGGGTTGGGGAAGAAGGGAAATCCGGGCTGCTGCGGGTGAAACACCCGCGGTACACGTTCCATCGGGCAATCTGCGCTCAAGCTGGGCCTTCGCTTTTCTGCGGTTGGCGAACCTTCGCAAAATTGGTAAAGTCTTCAACAAGGTTTGGTGAGAAGAATGCCTTGAAACACCGGACTCTTAAGCTGTAGAAAATTTATGCTTGAAACGTCGCGAAATTCATCCGTGCCGGGCGGTTGCCCGGTCGGGTTGGTGAAGTGCCGTCCAGGCTAGTAATCGATAGCAGTCCGCAAAAATAATTTATGGAATCCACAAAAATCAAGACCCCGGCCACCCCGGAAATCAAACGGCTCGAGCCCGCCCACGACATCCTGCACCAGACGCGCAAGCATCCTCTGGATCCCATCTGCGCCCCGAAAGTGGTCGCCGTCATCGGCGCCACAGACAAGCCGCGCAGCGTCGGGCGGATGCTTTTTGAAGGCCTCGGCCGCGGCGGCTTCAACGGCGTGGTGTATCCCATCAACCCGAAGCGTGCCTCCGTCCTGTGCGTCAAGGCCTATCCCAGCATCGGCGACGTCCCGGAAAAGGTGGACCTGGCGGTCATCTGCACGCCCGCCAAGACGGTGCCCGGCCTGATCAAGGATTGCGCCAAGGCCGGGGTGGCCGGCGTCATCATCATCTCCGCCGGCTTCAAGGAAACCGGCCCCGAAGGCGTGAAGCTGGAACAACAAATTCTCGCCGACGCCCGCGCCGCCGGCATGCGCATCGTCGGTCCCAACTGTCTTGGCGTCCAGATGCCCAATATCGGATTCAACGCCAGTTTTGCCGCCACCATTGCCCAGCCTGGGGACGTGGCGTTCCTCAGCCAGAGCGGCGCGCTCTGCTGCGCCGTGCTCGACTGGAGCCTCAAGG
>CAYPSF010000332.1:0-3063 GCA_964413165.1 uncultured Bifidobacteriaceae bacterium | reverse complement strand
CCGAGCACCTTGGTGCCCTTGGCTTCATTGGCCAGGAACTGGTCCACTTTCTCCACCGTGCGGTTATAGGCCACGACGATGAAGCCGTGGTCGTTCATGTTCAGAATCAGGTTCTGGCCCATGACGGCCAGACCGATCAATGCAATGTCAGCTTTTGGTTCCATATAATTGTTCGCTAAAAAACAGCACAGGGCATGCCGGGAATCCGGACTTGAGCCGCCCGATCCATGCCCATTTTAAACCCCGCTGAACGCGGCGAAACCGCCGTCAATCGGGATGACCACCCCGGTCACAAAACCGGAGGCTTCGGCGGAAGTCAGCCACAACAGCACGCCGACCAGGTCCTCCGGCGTGCCGAATTTACCCATCGGCGTGTGCGAGAGGATGGTGTTGGCGCGCGGCGTCAACGAGCCGTCCGGCTTGGTCAACAGGGTCCGGTTCTGGTCCGTAAGAAAGAACCCGGGGGCAATCGCGTTGACACGGACGCCCACCTTCGAGAAATGCACCGCCAGCCATTGGGTGAAATTGCTCACCGCGGCCTTCGCTCCGCTGTAAGCCGGGATTTTGGTCAGCGGCCGGAACGCGTTCATCGAGGAAATATTAATGACCGTGCCCGCGCCTTTGCCGGCCATCTCGCGGGTGAACGCCTGGGTCGGCAGCAACGTGCCGAGAAAGTTCAGGTTGAACACGAATTCGATGCCTTTCGGGTCCAGGTCATAGAATGTCGTCAATTCCTTGGCGGCGCCGGACAGGTCTTCCTTGCGCAAATATTCGAGACTGGTCGTGCCCTTGGGATGGTTGCCACCCGCGCCATTGATGAGGATGTCTACCGGGCCGAGTTCCTTCTTTACCTTGTCGTTGGCCGCGGCGAGGCTTTCCTTTTCCAGCACGTTGCACGCGACGCCGATGGCGGTGCCGCCTTCCTTGCGGATCTGCACCGCGACGGCTTCCGCTGCCTCCTGCTTCAAATCGGCCACGGCGATTTTTGCACCGCATGCCGCCAACGCCCGGGCCATGGTGCTGCACAAAACGCCGCCGCCGCCCGTCACGAGCGCCACCTGGTCCTTCAAATTCACCTTAAATGGAACGTTCATCCTTGTCTTTCTCTGTACTGGGGTTGTTTTGGTTTGGTTTGGTTAGTCCTTGAATCGTCCCCGATACGCCCACAAACCGAGGGCCGGGTTCGAAATATAGAAGATTTTTTCGCCGTCGGACATCGTGTTCCAGCCGTCCTTGAGTTTGGCCGGATCATAGCGCTGGGTCATTTGCTTCAAATCGGCGTATTTGAAATTGACGCTCTCGATTTCCTGCTGCGTGAGGTGACCGGGGCAATATGTGATGTTGAACCGGCCTTCCGACGAACCATGAATGAAATGCGCCGCCGCGCTAAGATTGTTCTGCAACTCGACGTTGGCCTTGACCGCCGCCAGTGTCGCTGGGGTGCCGGGGTAGCCGTATTTGCGGATGAGCCGGTCGATTTCCTTGTCCTCGCCGAATTCCTTGAGGCCGGGCGCGAGCACGATCAATTCACCACCGTCAGCCATGGCCATGCGCGTGCGGTAGATGCTCTTGTTCCCCAGCCAGGTGCTTTTGAACTCGGAAGGGTCAAGATAAACGACCACTTTCTTGAGCGGCGCGTCGAGCATCTCGAAATTAACCTTGAGGGAGAGCGCCGCGCCCTTGTCAAAGCCGGAAATGTCATCGCTGATGTAAAGGCCGCGCACGCACAGCTTGCCGTCTTCGGCGCGTCCCACCACCGTGTGCACATATACGATGGGCAAATGCTTGGTGAAATGTTCGGAGGCGTAGTTGAGGAGCTGCCGGACGGGGGTGTTTGCCCGGCCCATCATCCGCTCCATACCGTAGGCGGCCCCGACGAAATGGCTTTTATTGATGCCTTCCTGGCCACCGGTGCCCACGAAGATATTTTTGTTGTAATTGGCCATTCCGACGACTTCGTGAGGGACCACCTGTCCGACGGACAGGATCAAATCGTGTTTACCGGTCCAGATGAGATTGGCCAGTTGGGCCGGCCAGGGAAAATCCACCGCCCCGCCGGACACCTGCTTTACGAACTCGCCCGGCACCTCGCCCACGGTGGTGATGCCGGTGCGCCAGTTGTGGATGCGAAACAGGCTTTCCGGCACGCCGGCGAACATCTCGGCGATTTGCGCCGAGGTCATGGGGGTATGGGTGCCCAACGCGGGCAAAACGTCCGTCAACCGGTCGCCGTAGTAATCATAGATGAGCTTCGTCACCGGCCCGGCATGCGAATGAAACCGGGTGAAATCGGGAGGAATGACCAGTACCCGCTTGCGCGGCCCCAAACGGTCGAGGGCATGGGAAAGGCCCTTCCGCAAATCATCCAATGACAGTTTGTCGGCTAAGGAACCACGTTCGTAATACAACATAAATTCGATTTATTCTACACCATGAGTGTCAGATCTGGCAATGTCCGGAAACACTCGCTCCCAACTTGGGTAATCCACGTCTGAAAACCCATGAAATCTCTCCAAAGGCCCGTGAATTGTAAAGAAATTTTCCCCCTCCTTTTGTCCAGTTGCCGGTTTTTTGCAGAAAAACGAAACTCTTTTGCAAGATTTTTACAAAAAGCACCTTGCGCCCTATCCGCGTTCTGGAATTCTGTCCGGGTAAATTTAACCGCCAACCATTGTACCATTAAAACAACACCATGAGCAAAGGTCTGAACATCCCCCAAAAAGGTGCGCTGGACTTCCTGTCCCTCGGCGCACTCGTCAACCGTCTTGACCCCGGCATCGTCCCCTTCCGCAAAGCGACTCAATGCGCCATCCACGTCAGCGGCGGCGAATTCAATTGCGCCGCCAACCTGTCGGATTGCTTCCGCATGAATACCGGGATCGCCACGGCACTCGTGGAATATCCGATCGGCGACCTGATCGCCGAGCGCGTCCGGGCCATGGGCGTGAAACCGTTCTACAAAAAATTCAAGCATGACGGCGTGCGCGGGCCGAATCATGCAACCGTTTACAGCGACCAGGGCCATGGCGTGCGCGCCCCGGTGGTGTTTTACAACCGCTGCAA
>CAYPSF010000331.1:0-3073 GCA_964413165.1 uncultured Bifidobacteriaceae bacterium | reverse complement strand
GTTAGGCAACTTGCACATTTATGAATAAGGTCACGCTCAACCTTGTGGTTCTACGGTCGCCGGATATTGCACTAGCGTCGGCTTTCTACACGCGGTTGGGTTTGCATTTCACACTTCACCGGCATGGCAAAGGCGCAGAACATTTCGCAGCCGAATTTCCCGGCGGTGTTTTCGAGCTATACACACAGACCGCAGACAGTCCGACCACCCTTGGCACGCGCATTGGTTTTACGGTTCCGTCAGTTGATGCCGTGATTGCTGCATTGACTGATTATCGGGCAGCGGTAGTTTCAGCACCGAAGGATTCGGAGTGGGGTCGCCGCGCTGACGTCGCCGATCCAGACGGACATCGGGTTGAGTTGATTGAATCCAAACCATGAACTAGTCGCCTGACAAATCGCAGGAGACAACGCGGGATGGCGGTTCCAGTTCCGATTCGCGGTTCACGCTGGTTGGTCCCGCGCGCCTGAGCTCTGGACGTTAGCCCACCAGACACGCTATGCCACATTTGAGCAATTCATGCAGCGGAGCATTGAGAACATTTGCATACTTTATGTCTAGCGGAACCCATTACATGCTCGAAGGCGTTGATTACCTTCACGTGTATGGCAACGAGCCGAGTGCGATTGAGCAGGTCTATGCTATCTTCGCATACGTATTGGAGCTGGATGAGAATGGCCAAGTGATAAACGCCCATTACGCACAGAAAAGGGCGACCGACTACCTGCGGGCATTTTGTGATCCCAAGTTCAAAGTTGATCCGCCATATGAGGATTGGGAGACGGTGCTGCATGAGCCACCACCGAAGCAGGATTTACGATGACGACGAAGCGGTTTAGCCAATCCTTACCGGCAACGCCGGATGGCGGTTTTGTCTGGTAAACGTAACGGCATCCGGGGTGGTTCGGGTTATTGTTGTATTTTTCGTGTTTGTTTTACCGGGGCAGGGGATGAAAGGTGAATTGTGCCGGGCGGTTGGCCGCGGGGTCAACCAGCACGGTGTAATAGCCGCCGTCGTTCAACAGTTCAATGCCGGACAGGGCCGGGCAAAGCCGCACGTTGAATGGCCACCAATGGTGCGCCTCATGCAACGCCGAAGTGAAGCGGTCAACATGGCGTCCCAGGAACCGGATGGGTGGGATGCCCGCCAACACCCGGCTTTTCCACAGGATCAGCGGGGTATGCAGATGGCCAATGATGGTTTGCTCCACCTGCGACAGGCGTCGGCGCACGGATTCTTCACGCCACAAAAACGGCAGGGCCGTGGGGTCGTGGCAGAACAACAACACGCGCTGTTCCGGTTGCAGCGCGTCGAAGGCGGCGCGGATTTCGGCCAGGTGCATCTCGCGCAATCGCTGCCACTCCGGCCATTCTTCCGGCCGCGTTTCGGGCCTGGTCGCGGGCAGGGCGATGAGCGATGAGGTCACCCCCACGAGCAGGTAACGCCCGAGGGACAGTTTCCAGAACGGTGGCAACCCGAGTTGTTGTGTGCTGCCCTGCCAGCTGGCCAGCCGCATTTCGCCCAGGCTGCCAAACAAGGTCGGCTTGCCCAGCTCATGGTCGCCAATGGTAAACCGGGTGCGGTCGCCGTATTTCGCGCGGAGTTTATCGAGGCATTCCCGGACGCTCGCAAATGCCGCCGGATCACTCACGCCTATAAACCCGGAGTCGCAGGAATAATCACCGTTGGCCACCACGTAATCCCACGGCCCGGGTTCGGCCAGGAAGCGGTCGAGCTGCCGCGACTGGTCGAACGGGTGGCGCATCCAGATGACGTGCCGATATACGCGCACCAGGACACGAGCTGCGGGATGCTGGACGGAGTGAAATTCGTAGTCCTCGCCCCGGGCGCGCTCGGCGGCGCCGGCGTAGTGGATGTCGCTCAAAATAGCGATTGTAACGTCGCCTGGCGCACGGGCTTCCATGCGCGTCAATTGGCCGCGCCGCCGTCCCGGTCGAGGCAATAGCGGACGGCCTTGGCGAGTTCGGTGTGCGTGTAGGGTTTGGAAAGAAAGCTCGCGCGGGTGCGGGCCAGCATTTCCTGGTTGACCTCGTTGGCAGTGTAGCCGCTGGTAAAGACGACTTTCAGTCGGGGCTGGCTGGCCAGCAACTGTTCGGCCAGGTCCACCCCGGATACACCTTCGGGCATCACCATGTCGGTCAGCAGCAGATCAATTTCATCGGACCGCTCGGTCCAGATGTCGAGCGCCTCCTTGCCGGAGGACGCTTCCAGGATGCGATAGCCACATTCCTCGAGAATATCGCGGGCCATGTCGCGCAGGACGGGTTCGTCTTCGACGATGAGAATAGTTTCCGTGCCGCCGGCAACGGGGCCAGAGGAATCCACCCCCGCCTGGGCCGGGCCGGGCACGTCGTCGCTGGCCGGAAAAAAAACGTCGAACGTGGTCCCCTGGTCGGGTTCACTGGCCACCTCCACCCAACCTTCGTGCTGTTTGATGATGCCATAAACGGTTGCCAGCCCCAGGCCGGTGCCTTTGCCGACGTCCTTGGTGGTGAAAAACGGTTCAAAAATATGGGCCATGGTTTCCGGGGTCATGCCGGCGCCGGTATCCGCGACCCGCAAGCGCACGAAAGGTCCTTCGCGGGCCTGGGGATGGGTTTCGATGAAAGCGGCGTCAATGTCCACGCTTTCGATGCTGATGGTCAACCGGCCGCCGCGGGGCATGGCGTCGCGGGCATTGACGGAGAGGTTCATCATCACCTGTTCAATCATGCCGCTATCGCCGAGCACGAAGGCGCCCTCCGCCGCCGGCTGAAAATCCAGCGCGATCGTTTCGCCGAGGAGCCGCCGCAGCATTTTGCTCATGTCGCCGACGATGGATTGCAGGTCGAGCGACCGGAGTTGCATGACATTTTTGCGGCTGAACATGAGCAGCTGGCGGGTGAGGCCGGCGGCGCGTTCGGCGGCAAAATAGACGGCCTGGATGGAGTCGCCGATCTCAGTCGGGAGGGTCGGCTTGGCGAGCAGCGAGCTGGTATGCCCCTGGATGATGGTGAGCATGTTGTTGAAATCGTGCGCGACGCCGGCGGCGAGCTGGCCGACGGATTCCAT
>CAYPSF010000330.1:0-3088 GCA_964413165.1 uncultured Bifidobacteriaceae bacterium | reverse complement strand
ACTGGCGCAGCCTGGATGAGCTGTCGGACACGCCGGAGTTCAAGGAATGGCTGCACCGCGAGTTTCCGCAGGGTGCGAGCGAGTTCGAGGACGGCGTTTCCCGCCGGCATTTCGTCAAGATCATGTCCGCGTCCTTCGCGCTCGCGGGCCTGGGCGTGATGGGTGCGGGCTGCCGCCGGCCGGAGGAAAAGCTCGAGCCGTTCGGCCAGCAACCGGAGGGTTACGTTTACGGTGAACCGGAATATTATGCGACAGCCATGCCGACGCGCACCGGCGCGGTCCCGCTGGTGGCCAAGTCCTACGAAGGCCGTCCCATCAAGGTGGAAGGAAATGCCCAATTCCCAGGCAGCAACGGCGGCACTGACCGCTACGCGCAGGCATCCATCCTGGACCTTTATGATCCGGACCGTGCGAAGCGGTTCAAGAAGGACGGCAATCCCGTTACCCGCGACGAGGCCCTGGGTTTCCTTGACGAGTTGTCGAAGAAATTCGCGGCGAACCAGGGCGAAGGCCTAGCGTTTCTAGCCGAGAGCAGCACATCGCCGTCACGCGCCCGGCTGCAAAAAATCATAGCCGGCAAATTCCCGAAATCACAGTGGGTCACTTACGATGCAATTGATTCGGGGATCCATGAGCGAGCGGCAACACAGGCATTCGGCCAATCCGTTCGTCCGGTTTACCATTTTGACAAGGCGAAGGTCATTCTGTCGCTGGATTGCGATTTTCTCGGCGGCGAGGACGACGCGCACAATCACATTCGTGGCTTTGCTGCCGGGCGCAAGCCGGGCGAGGGGATGAGCCGACTGTACGCGGTGGAATCGCTGTTCACGCTCACCGGCGCCAGCGCCGATCATCGGCTGCGGGTCCCGGCGGGGCAAGTGGCTCAAATCGCGTCGATGTTGTCGCAGATTGCCGGCCTGTTGAGCCACAGCGCCAACACGCTGAAAACCCAGGACGATTTTGGGCAGTGGATCGGTGAATGCGCGAAGGATTTGATCGCGAACGGCCAAAATGCCCTGGTTGTCGCGGGCCAACGCCAGCCAATCGAAGTTCATTTGCTCGCCTGGGCAATCAATTCGGCGCTCGGCGCGATTGGCAACACGGTGACCTTGTTTTCCAGCGACATAAATGACCGGCGCGGACTTGAAGACGGTCCGGAAACCGACACGCTCGTCATTCTTGGTGGCAATCCGGTTTATAACCTGAATTGGATGCCGAAGCAGAAACCGAACGCTGTGGTTCGGCTGGGCTATCACGAAGACGAGACGGCTGGGAAGTCTGGCTGGAATTTTCCGCTGACGCATTATCTCGAATCCTGGGGTGACGCAACGTCCAGCGACGGCACGCTCGTGCCGGTCCAGCCGTTGATTCAACCTCTGTTCGGCGGATTGACGGAACTGGAATTCCTGGCGCGGCTGGCCGGCGAATCACAAACCAATCCCCACGACATCGTCCGCGCTACGTTTGCCGGTTCGGACGAAGAGTGGAAGAAATTTTTATTCAATGGTTATCTGGCCAATTCGGCGAGAAAATCCGTTGGCGCACAATTTGGCGCCGCCATCCCAGACGTGAAGTTCGCCGAGCCTTCGGCCAACGGCCTCGAAGTCGTTTTTTATCGTGACGCGAAGATGGACGACGGGCGTTATGCGAACAACGGCTGGATGCAGGAGCTGCCCGATCCCGTCACCAAGCTGACCTGGGGCAACGCGGTGCTCGTCAGCCGCAAGACGGCGCGCGAACTCGGCGTCCAGAACGGCGACGTCGTCGAAATCACCCTGAACGGCAAGAGCGTCAAAGGGCCCATCTGGACGCAGCCGGGCATGGCGGATTATTCGCTCGGGTTGGCGCTCGGCTACGGACGTGAAGGGGCGCTGCGCGTCGGGGCCGGCGTCGGTTTTAACGCCTACCCGATTTTCAACGGTAAATACATCGAGACTGGCGCGACGGTGCGTAAGACCGGTGAAACCCAGGAACTCGCCACGACGCAGCATCATTGGTCCATGGAAGGCCGCCCGGCGGTGCGCGAGGCGAACCTGGACGTGTTTGCCAAGGACCCCGGATTTGCGACGGAAATGCACGGCACCGAGCCGCCGATTGTGGCGCCGTTGTATCCCAACCCGCTCGATGAGGCGAAGAAGACCGCGTTGCATCAGTGGGGCATGGCGGTGGATTTGAGCGCGTGTGTCGGCTGCGGCACGTGCGTGATCGCCTGCCAGAGCGAGAACAACATTCCGATTGTCGGCAAGGACCAGGTGCAGCGCGGCCGCGAAATGCACTGGATCCGCATCGACCGTTATTACACCGCCGACCCGACGAACGAAAAGCCGTCGGACTCGTTCCAGAAGGACGGCGACCAGCAATTTGCCGAGTGGATTGATGACGTGCAAGCGGTGAACCAGCCGATGCTCTGCCAGCATTGCGAGTCCGCCCCGTGCGAAAACGTCTGCCCCGTCAATGCCACCGTCCACGACCAGGAAGGCCTGAACGTGATGGCATACAACCGTTGCATCGGCACGCGGTACTGCTCGAACAACTGTCCGTACAAGGTCCGCCGGTTCAATTATCTCGATTACAACAAACGCCCGCTGGCCGACCTCAAGGGGCCGTTTTATCCGACACCGCTCGCGCACAAGACGGACGGCAAGTGGGACCTGTTGAGCTGGTTCAAGGCGCCTGACGCCAGCGGCATGCGCGAAGAGGACGAATGGGACCTGATCAAGATGGCCAAGAATCCGGACGTGACGGTGCGCATGCGCGGCGTCATGGAAAAATGCACCTACTGCACCCAGCGCATCGAGCAGGCGAAGATTGCGCAAAAGGTCAAGGCCGGCGCCTCGGATGACGTGCGGCTCACGGAAGCCGCCGGCACGGTCCCCAAAACCGCCTGCCAACAGGCCTGCCCGGCCGGCGCGATCGTATTCGGCGATATCAGCGACCCGCAAAGCAGTGTTTCACTGCTCAAGGCGCAGCAGCGGAATTATTCCGTGCTCGGCGATTTGCTCACGAAGCCGCGCACGACCTATCTGGCCCGAGTCCGCAATCCGAACCCGGCCATGCCCGATTACCGCGAATGGCCCTACAGCTTTGA
>CAYPSF010000329.1:0-3093 GCA_964413165.1 uncultured Bifidobacteriaceae bacterium | reverse complement strand
GTCCCAAAGGGACATTTTGAAAATAGCCCGGCGTTTCAACGCCGGGAAAGATAGGGAACGCGTCGAGCCCGGCAGGGACGGCTGAAATACAACATTTCTTTCGGTCGTCCCTACGGGACTTATCACCCTGCTCGGCATGTGTCCCGGCGTTGAAACGCCGGGCTATTTTCAATGATTCCTTCGGAACCCAACGGTTGCTAAAAAAATGAGATGCCCCGGCCGCTGCCGTTTCGCCTTTCAACTTGTTTTGGCCGGTCACTCTGTTATTCAAATCGCAGTGATCAATGAATTCCGATTGGGCGTGCTGGGTTCCGGCCAGGGGTCGAACTTTGCCGCCATTGCCGACGCCTGCGTGTCGGGCAGGATCCCGGCGGAAATCGCCATCGTCCTGACCGACGTCGAGAACGCGGGCATCCTGGCCCGGGCCGGCGAACGGAAAATCCCCGCCCGCTTCATCGCCCCGGGAAAATTCCGCACCAAGCTGGACGAAAACGCCGAGCGGGAATTTGTCGACGCACTCCAGGCGGCCAAAGTGGATCTGATCGTGCTGGCGGGTTTCATGCGCGTGCTCAAGGGCGAGTTCCTGCGCGCCTTCGAGGGCCGTATCGTCAACGTCCATCCTTCCCTGCTGCCGTCCTTTCCCGGCCTCGAAGCCTGGAAACAGGCACTGGACCATGGGGTGAAGGTCACCGGCTGCACGGTGCATTTCGTGGACGCCGGCGTGGATTGCGGGCCCATCATCGGCCAGCAAACCGTGCCCGTGCTGGACGCCGACACGCCGGAAAGTCTGCATCAGCGCATCCACGGGGCGGAACATGAAATGTATCCGAAATGCGTGGCGGCGATCGCCCGCGGAGACATTTCGGTGGTGGGACGAAGGGTCATCCGGAAGAAATAGCTTTAACCACGGATGGACACGGATAAACACGGATACAAGCAAAGCAAATCCGAGGTAGGCGCGTCACTCCGTGCGCGCCCTGCCAAAAAATCCGTGTTTGTCCGTGTCCATCCGTGGTCAAAATAAAATGAAAGCCGCTTCTATTTTCGCCACGATTTGTCTCTGCCTGCTGGCCGCTTGCCGCACGGGCAAGCAGGTGGAAAGCACCCGCGAAAGCCCGAAACCCGCGGTCAGCGATGATTTTAAAATCGAACAGGCGGTTTACGGCTATTTGTTGGAAAAGCATCCGTGGGGCGACGGCGAGTATGCCGCGATTTTTCTAACCGGTGACGATGCCCGGACGTCGGCGCTGATCAAACAGCTTCCCAAGCAGGTTCCGCCCCTCAAGCCGGTCAGCCACGCCCGACAGCGTCCAGACGAGGCGCCGATTGACAGGGATACCGGCAAGCCGGGCATGCTGTTGACCGCCAAGGCCGTGGACCCGACCAACGGCGTGTCCGAGGCCGTCGGCACCTGGTATGGCGGCGAGGCGGCGTCGGGCTTGTATGCGTTCGTGTTGGTGGAAATGAATGGCGAGTGGACCATTCAAAGCGCGAAGTAGTTTCGTGGGGTGAGGCTCCTGACGAGACGGACTCGGCGCGTCGAAGCATTGCGAAGGCGGCTCCCGAGGGCCAGTCTTCGCCAAGGCTTCCCCCGACCGGCGTTCGCCCCACCTGAAGATGCTGTCCTGATTTCCGGTAGGGCGCATCACTCTGTGCGCGCCGTTCACCCGGTTTGCGGCGGGCAGGGGACTGCCCGCCCTACCTGGATTTTTGAAACCAGGGCACTACATACCCGAACTGCCGATTAACTCTGCTGGGCGCAGCTCATTTTTTGGGCAACCGGAAATATCTATCCCAAAGGGACATTTTGAAAATAGCCCGGCGTTTGAACGCCGGGAAAGATATGGAACGCGTCTAGTCCCGCAGGGACGGCTGAAATGCAACCGTTCTTTCGGTCGTCCCTACGGGACTTATCGCCATACTCGGCACGGGTCCCGGCGTTGAAACGCCGGGCTATTTTCAATGATTCCTTCGGAACCAAATGGCTCCTTAAAAAATGAGATGCGCCCGACTCCGCTATCCGCGAAAGAAGAAGGTAGCTTTTGCAGCTCGGAATTGGCAGATTAGAACCCTTAAAAATTTTAACATGAGCAAGAAACTAAGATTCGGTCTGCCCAAGGGCAGTTTGCAGGAAGCCACCATCGAAAAAATGGCCAAGGCCGGCTTTAACATCCAGGTCAGCAGCCGTTCCTATATCCCGTATGTCGACGACGACGAGATGGAAATCCGGCTGATTCGCGCGCAGGAGATCAGCCGTTACGTTGAGCATGGCTATCTCGATTGCGGCATCACCGGCTACGACTGGATCATCGAGAACGGCTCAAAGATCCACGAAGTGGGCGAGTTCCTGTTCAGCAAGGTTTCGCGCCGCCCGGCCCGCTGGGTGTTGTGCGTGCCGGAGGATTCGCCGGTAAAGTCGGTAAAAGACCTGGAAGGCAAGCGCATCGCCACCGAGGTGGTCAACCTGACTAAAAAGTACCTGAAAAAACATGGCGTGACGGCCGAAGTGGAGTTTTCGTGGGGCGCCACCGAGGTCAAGGCGCACGAGCTGGTTGACGCCATCGTGGAAGTCACCGAGACCGGCTCATCGCTGCGCGCGAACAAGCTGCGCATCGTAGACGAGCTATTGAGCTCCACGCCGCGGTTGATTGCGAACCTGGCTTCGTGGAAGGATTCGTGGAAGCGGAAAAAGATCGAGACGCTGGCGATGCTGCTCAAGGGCGCGCTGGACGCCGAGGCCAAAGTGGGCCTGAAAATGAACATCGCCGAGAAAAACCTCGCCGCGCTGCTGAAAAATCTGCCGGCCTTGCGCAACCCGACGATCTCCAACCTGAGCCTGAAAGGCTGGGTCGCCGTGGAGACGATCATTGACGAGCGGGTGGTGCGCGAACTGATCCCGCAATTGAAGGCCGCCGGAGCCGAAGGAATTATCGAATATCCGTTGAACAAAGTGGTGTATTAAATTTAGCCTGTTTTGGGGAGTCTCGACGACCACCAATAGGGACGCGCAATCCACACAATCGGCATTCAACTTTGAGCTTCCAACTTCGAATCATGTAGCGTCGAACCTCCGGCTCGATCTGATTTACATTT
>CAYPSF010000328.1:0-3120 GCA_964413165.1 uncultured Bifidobacteriaceae bacterium | reverse complement strand
ATCACGATGCTTTCGCCTGATTTTCTCGAGAGGATTAGCATGAGGCGAAAGGGTTAGGAGGCTTTGGCGACGGGCAAAGGATGCTGCACCGAATATTCGGCGGCATTGGCGAGGATGACCTGTTTGCCCACATGAGTATGGCGATTAATGACAATCGGGCCCTTCAAATTCACCGTGGCGCGATTGGGGCCGTGAATCGTCACGATGTTGAGCAGCAGCGCATCCTTCGGTTGTTTCACACTGAGAAACTCGACGTCCGACTGCGGGATGTCCGGCTGATAACCGGGCAGGATGAGAAAAGGATCAATGACGACGAAGGCAAGAGAGACATTGGATTCGACCTGCAACCAGGCGAAGGGCTCTTCGGCGGGGTTCACCAGCAGGACATAATCCTTGATTTGTTCAAAACCCAGGAGGCCCATGGGCAACCGCAGCTGGTTGTTGGCCGGGGGGGCGGCGGGCATTTCGGCTTCTATTGTTTCGGCGCATTTCATGTCAGTGGGTGTTTAGCAGTGGATGTGCCACGGTCGGTGGAATTTGCCGGGGCACAAAAAACCGGCAAAAAAGGGTGGAAGTTGAGGGCGCGGACGCCTCGAACGGGAACCGCCCGGCAAAATTGACTGGGGACCGGGCTAAAATTGCCTTGTGGTATGCATTCATGGTCACGGAAAGAAAAACGGCGCCATGGCCTACGGCAGGAAATTCAGGATCGAAAGCTGCATGATCTTGGCGCTGCTCTGGAGCGCCGCCT
Organism: uncultured Bifidobacteriaceae bacterium; assembly: GCA_964413165.1. Lineage (GTDB taxonomy): Bacteria > Verrucomicrobiota > Verrucomicrobiia > Limisphaerales > UBA11358 > UBA11358. The sequence continues at coordinate 2,369 of CAYPSF010000328.1, read as the reverse complement.
GATAGGCGGTTTGCGCCTGATTCAACTGCACCATGGTCTGGACCAGATCGGCGCTGGACGAATTGGAAATCATCTGGTCGAGCGCGGACGACTGTCCGGCGGCAAAGGTGGCCGCGTTGTTGAGATGGGTCTGCGTCGCCCCATTGTAACTGATCTGGTAAAGCTGGTTATTCTCGTCTTTTTGAAGATTGACACTATCTGTGGCCGTGATCGCGGCGGTATCGCCGGAGAGAAGATTATTCCGAAGCGACAGGAGGTGGTTAAACAAATCCGCGCCGGACTGGCTGTCGGTAATCAACCCGTGCACACCGACGCCGGTGGTGTTCTCACCCGGCACGTCCACAGAGACCGTGACCCCGGGGGCAATCTCCACCTGATTCACCGAGCTGTTTCCCTGATAGCTGACGCCCGCAATGACGTCATTGGCATCCTTGGTCGAGGTGTAGGGGGTTTGGGTCGAGTTGGTACCACCGAAGAGGTACTGGCCCGAGGCCGCATCTTTGGTGTTCATCAATTGAGTCGCTTGCGAAATCAACTGGTTCATCTCGCTGGCGTAATTGTTCAAATCCGCCGGTGAGGCGGTAGGGCTGCCGGCTAACGTGGCAATCTCCCCAGCCCGGCTGGTGAGCGACTGGAGCGATTGCATCACGCTATAAACCGAAGATGCGCGGTTCTGCAGCGTGGCAATGTTGCTGGCGTACTGGGTTTGCGCAGTCCTCCGGGACAAACCATTCAGCGTGTTCTGCATCGCCGCGGGATCGTCCGACACGGATTGAAGGCGCAGACCGGTGGACGCCTGGTTTTGCAGGCTGTATTGCCGGGCCGTCAGCAGATTGATCTGGCTGAGTATGGCGTCGGTGTAGGAATTGTTTGCAACGCGCATAGGGATTCAGGGTTCTTGCATTTTCACAACAGCGACTACCGCTTCATCGCTATAACGGTTTGCAGCATCTGGTCCACGGTGGTCACCAGTTGCGCCGAAGCTTCATAGGCGCGTTGAAAGCCCATCAGGTTGGTCATTTCCTCGTCGATATTCACACCGCTGACGGAATCACGCTGGATATTGAGCATGTTGGCCACGACGGCTTGATTGGTCACCTGGTCGTTCGCGGTTTGCAGGGCGTCGCCAAAACCGGCGACGGTTTGGGTATAAGCATCGCCGAAAGTCTGGTTGTTCAAGCCAGCCTGTGCTGCGGACGCCAATTGGGCCAACGCCAGCGCCACGCTGTTGTCACCGGTCGCCGTTGCCGAGCCGGAGGTCTGGATCAAGGCGGGATTGTCCGCCAGCGACTGGTTGACGGTGATGGTGCCCGAACTGTTTCCGTTGAAGAAGTTCGCGCTGGAACTGCCGGTAAGGCTGAAACCACCGCCATGGATGGTATTGACCTGGGTGATAAGACTGGAAGCCAGGGTGTTGAGGCTGGATTGCATGGTAGCCAGCGCGCCGTCCCGGGCATCGATGGTGCCCTGGATCGAGCCGCCAGTAAGCGTCAACGGAACGCCTCCGTTGGCGGCCTCCACCAACAAACGGCCATTCCCCGCATCATAAGTTTGCAGCCAGTTCTGTAATTGATTGCCCGAGACAAGGGTCTGGCCACCGATGCTCACATTCACGGAATTGCCCGTGCCGGTGCTGGTTTGAATGCTGGTCAAGTGGGACAGGTTTTCCAAATCCTGTTCGCGGGCGTCCACCAGATCGTTGGCCGTGCCGCCGTTAAACTCGGCTGAGGAAATCTCCGAGTTCAAGTTGGCAATGTCGGAAAGCAGCTGGTTCGCCGAACCCACGTCGTCGCTCACGGATGAGTTAAGGGAAACGCCCAGCGTACTGAGTTGGCTGTCAACCTGGTTGAACGTGGCTGCCAAATTTTGCGCCTGGTTGATGACCGCCTGGCGCGCCGTCATCGACGTGGGTGAAGCGGCCAGGCTTTGAAAAGCGCTGAACAATCCGCTTAACTGGCTGGACAAGCCGGAACTGGTGGTGCTGTCGGCCGCACCGGTGGTACCGCTGGAACTGCCGGTGCCATTGAGAAATTCGTTGAGGTTTGCCTGGGCAGATTGCAGGGCGCCTTGCTGGGCGTTCCAGTAACCACCGACGCTTTGCTGACCTTGAATCTGGCTGTTGAGCAGTGAATTGACTAGCTGCCGGATGGCCACCGCATTGGCGCCGGTGCCTTCCGGCCCGATGCCCGTCGTGACATCCGGGCCGGTCTGGATCAGGACGCGCTGGCGTGAGTATCCGACCGTGTTGACGTTGGCGAGGTTTTGCCCCGACACCTCCACGCCCGTCATCTGCGTTTGCAGTGACCGCGCGGCCAGATTGAGTGTGCCAAATAATCCAAGCATAGGCTGTGTTAACCGACGGCTTCGTA
>CAYPSF010000327.1:0-3139 GCA_964413165.1 uncultured Bifidobacteriaceae bacterium | reverse complement strand
CTCAACCGACGCGTTGCCTTCCGCGCCGGCTGAACCTTCGATCTGTACGAACACGTCCCAGCCGCCGGTCACCGCGCGGCGCGCACTCAATGCCGTGATGCCGAGGTTCGACCCTGCCGGCAGCATCCGTTGATAATTCAGTTTGAAGGACAAATCGAAATTGACGCGTGGCGGGAAATTACCGTCGGAAAACAGCAGCACTTCGTTAAACGGCTCGCTTCGCCCCAGGGCTTGAACCAGCCGCAATGCCTGTTCGAGGTCGCTGGGAACATCGGCCGCTTCGATCTGATCCAGCGCGTCGCGCAACAGCCGTTTGTCGCTCGTGAAACCGGTGAGTTTCCGGGGAGCATTGTTGAACGAAATCAGGCAAAGCTCCTGGTCCGAGGCGAGTCCGTCAATCATCTCACGCAAGCGGCGTTTGACTTCAGCGAGACGGCTGACTCCGCCCGGCTTGTCCAGCGCGCCCATGCTCGCGGAACAATCCACCAGCACCGGCAGGCGGCGATTTTTGCCCGGGCCGCCGCGCCAGAAGGGTTGGAGGGCGGCCAAAACCAGAAGCAGCAAAAGCAAAATTTGCAGCAGCAGCAGCAAGTTGCGCTTGAATTTCTGGAACGGAGAGTTGACGCGGTGGTCCTGCAAAACCTGCCGCCACAAAACGAGCGAGGGAATTTCTGCGCGCGGCCGTTTCAGTTTCAGGAAATAAAACAGCACCAGCGGCGCGAGCAGCGAGAGCAGCCAGAGATGACTCAATGCCTGGAATCCTCCCCAGCTCATTCGATCCATCCCTTTCGCCGCAGTTGATCGAACAGGACCGATTCCACCGTGGTCGCCGAACTGACCGGCAGAAACCTGCCCTGCCGCCGCCGGCACAAAAGCGCGAGATCGTTTTCCAATCCCCGGCGATATTCCTGGTAAAGGCTCAGCAAATCAGCACTCGACGAGATGTCCAGCGTCTCCTGCGTTTCGGAATCCACCAGCCGCAAATCGCTCGTCATGTCCGGCTCGATTTCGCGCGGACTCAAGATTTGAATCCCCAACGGCTCAAGCCCGGCGGCATAAAGCAGGTTGAAACTGCGCTTGAGATCACCAAAGGTCAGGAAGTCCGAGACGATCAGGCACACGCCGCGACCGCTGTGATGACGCAAAAGCAATTCCACCGCGCGATCCAGCGGAGCGTCGCCGCGCCCTTCAACGCTCTCGATAAACTGGAACAACGTCCGCTGACTTGCCCAGCCCCGGCACGGAGGCATCCGGTCCGGCGCATCGCTGGCCTGATGCGAGGCGTAGGCGCTGACCCGTTCGTTGTTCAGCAATCCCATCACGCCGAATGCCGTTGCCAACGGTTTGGCGAGGGCCAGCTTGCCTTCGAATTTCATCGAAGCCGACGCGTCAATCAGCAGCACGACGTGGCGTTCCTCTTCCTTGTGAAATTGTTTCAGGTAAGGCCGATGCAGCCGCGCGAAGATGTTCCAGTCCACAAACCGCGTATCGTCGCCGGGCGTGTAGTCCCGGTAATCGCAAAATTCCGTGCTCGTGCCGCCCTTGCCGGACAAATGCTCGCCGCGGCTGCGGCTGGTCCGCTTGCCGGCGGGCCGGATGCGCAGTCGCTGCAAACGATCGAGCACACTGTTGGTCAACAGCGTGGTCATTTGCGGTCGCGGCGTGAGCAGTTCCATGTTACGCCTCTACGGGAACTTGCTCGACCACTTCCTTCACCAAATCGACCACGCTGACGTTGTCGGCCTGTCCGTCGTAATTCAACAGCAGCCGATGGCCGAGCGATTCCGACGCGAAATTGCGGAGGTCGTCGGTCGAAACATGCGCCCGGCCTGCCGCCAGCGCCCGGACGCGACCGCCGCGAATGAGCGCCTGACTGCCGCGCGGGCTCGCGCCCCATTTGACGTAGCGCTTGATTTTCTCCGGCGCGAATTCGGAATCCGGATGTGTCGCCAGCACCAGCCGCACGGCGAAGTCACGGATTGGATCCGCCACGACCACTTTGTCCAACACCTGACGCAATTGAAGGATGCGCGCCGCGTCAACAATTTTGGCGACCGACAATGACCGCTGGAGGATGGTCCGAGTAACCACTTCGTTCAGCTCGGTGCGATTGAGCGAAGCGACGTTCAGCTTGAACATGAACCGGTCCAATTGCGCTTCGGGCAGCGGATAGGTGCCTTCTTGTTCGATCGGGTTTTGCGTCGCGAGCACAAAAAACGGCGGTTTGAGCTGGTGCGTGACGCCGCCGGTGGTCACCGAACCTTCCTGCATCGTTTCGAGCAAGGCCGATTGCGTCTTGGGTGTGGCGCGGTTGATTTCGTCGGCCAGCAGCAGCTGCGTGAAAATCGGCCCGCGCCGGAACTCGAACCGATACGCGCCATCCGGCCCGGCAGTCATGATGTTCGTGCCGATGATGTCGGCAGGCATCAGGTCGGGCGTGAACTGGATGCGGCGGAATTCGAGATCCAGCACGTGACCCAACGTCTTGACCAGTTCCGTCTTGCCCAGTCCGGGCACACCCTCCAGCAGGACATTCCCGCCTGCCAGCAGGGCAGTGACGGCGCATTCCACCACGCGCTCCTGTCCGACGATGATCTTGTGGACTTCCTGGAGGATTCGCTGGAAGTCGTCTTTGAATTGGTTGGCCTCGGCCTGCAATGTTTCCAAGTCGCTCATTATATTATCCTTTCGACAGTTGGTTTATTGTTTCGTGTCATCGGTCTTTTCCTGCTGTTGCCGTTTCCGTTTCATCGCCAGCAATCGTTCGGTGGTGGACGCCAGAGATTCTTGCTCCGGCGCGGCTTCGGTAACAGAAGATTTCGGCGGCAGTGGCCCGGGCGTCTCGCCCGTTCGTTTCGGTTCCGTTTTGAATCGCACGGGCGGGACGCCCGTGCCACTACCGGTTGTCTCGCGCACTTTTTCCTTGAGCCGCAGCAACGCTCCGAGCGTCTCAGTTGATTCCATCTTTTTACCCGCGCCGAACCAGCGGCGCACCACGCCCCAATCCAATTGCACGCGACGCACGCCGACATCGATCGGAATCAGGCACGCCAGCAGAATCAACAGCCAATCCATGATCGGCCTGGATGTTTCCTTCGGCTCGCGCGGGACAGTGAACAAGTCCTTGCCGGTTTCCTGG
>CAYPSF010000326.1:0-3140 GCA_964413165.1 uncultured Bifidobacteriaceae bacterium | reverse complement strand
GCCGCTGCCTTCCGGCCGTTTGCAGCCGGGAACGGTGATGATTTTTGGCGGGGTGTGCGCGACGGCGGGTATGCTTTACCTCGCCCTGGCGGTGAACCTGATCACCAGCGTCATCGGCGCGGTCACGTTCGTCAGTTACCTGTTCATTTACACGCCGCTCAAACGAGTGACCTGGTTGAACACGGCCATCGGCGCGGTGCCGGGCGCCCTGCCGCCGATGATGGGCTGGACGGCTGCGCGCGGCGAATTGAGCGGTGAAGGCTGGGCGCTGTTTGCCATCCTGGCCTTCTGGCAGATGCCCCACTTTTTTTCGATCGCCTGGATTTACCGCGATGAGTATGCGAAAGCCGGGTTCAAAATGCTGCCGGTGGTGGACCCGGATGGCCGGCGGACGGGGCAACAGGCCGTGAGCCACACGCTGGCGCTGATGATGATGAGTTTGAGCCCGTTCGTCTTCCGGATGACGGGGCCGGTTTATCTCGCTGTCGCGATGGTTCTGGGCGCGGGTTATTTGTGGTGTGCCATCCAGTTTTCGCGGCAGCTCACCCTGCCGCGCGCGCGCCAGTTGTTTCTCGCTTCGATCATTTATCTGCCGTTGCTGTTGGCGGCCATGGTCTGGGACAAGGTCAAATAAGCTATGGAAAAAACCGTTCATACCTTTCCGCCGGAGTCCGGGCACGAAACCGGGCACGGCCACGAAACGCACGGGGCGCATGAACATCATGGCCCGGGTTTCTGGGGGACCTACATTTTTTCGCCCGACCACAAGGTCATCGGCCTCCAGTACGGGCTGAGTTCGCTGGTGTTCCTGCTGTTCGGCTTTTTCCTGATGTTGTTGATGCGCTGGCAGATTTCCAAGCCCGGCGTGCCGGTCCCGCTGCTGGGTCCGCTGCTGGAAAAAGTGCTCGGTTCGGCGGCGCCCCACGGCGCGCTGTCGCCGGATCTCTACAATTCCTTTGGGGCCATGCACGGGACGATCATGGTGTTCCTGGCCATCGTGCCGCTGGCCTTCGTGGCGTTTTCCAATTTCGTCCTGCCGTTGCAGATCGGCGCCCCGGACATGGCCTACCCGCGCGTCAATATGGCGAGCTACCAGGCGTTTGTCCTCGGCGGCGTCACCATGTTGACCAGTTTCTTCATCCCGGGCGGCGCGGCCCAGGCGGGCTGGACCTCGTATTCCCCGCTGGCCTCGCTGGTGCCCACCGACGGGCAGGTTTTCTGGCTGATCGGCATGGTGTTCATCATCACTTCCGGATTGTTGAGCGCGGTCAATTTTATCGCCACGGTCATTCAATTGCGCGCCCCGGGGATGACCTGGATGCGCCTGCCGTTTTTTGTCTGGGCGCAGTTTGTAACGAGCTTCCTGCTGTTGCTGGCGTTTCCGCCGCTGGAGGCAGCGGCCGTCATGCAGTTGATGGACAAGCTGGCACACACGAGTTTCTTTCTGCCCACGGGCCTCGCGGTGGGTGGTGCTTATGCCCATGTCAGCGGCGGCGGCAGCCCGTTGTTGTGGCAGCACCTGTTCTGGTTCCTCGGCCATCCCGAGGTCTATGTGTTGATCCTCCCGGCCATGGGCATCGTTTGCGAAATCATCGCCGCCAATACGCGCAAGCCGATCTGGGGTTACAAATCGCTCGTCTATTCGGTGCTCGCCATCGGTTTCCTGTCGTTCATCGTCTGGGCGCACCACATGTACCTGACCGGTATGGGCACCAAAGTCGCGTGGTTCTTCCAGGCCACCACGATGATCATTTCCATTCCGTCGGTGATCATCCTGACCTGCTTTTTCATTTCGTTGTGGGGTAGCTCCATCCGATTCAATACGCCGATGCTCTTCTCGCTGGCGTTCCTTCCGATGTTCGGCATTGGCGGTCTCACCGGCCTGCCGCTGGGTTTCAATATCAGCGACGTCCACCTGCACGACACCTATTACATCATCGCGCACTTCCATTACGTCGTCGCTCCGGGGACGATTTTCGCGCTGTTCGCGGGCATTTATTACTGGTTCCCGAAAATGACCGGGCGGCTGATGAATGAATTCTGGGGGCGGGTGCATTTCTGGGGCTCGCTGATTTTCATGAATGTCGTGTTCATGCCGATGTTCGCGCAGGGCATGGCGGGCATGCTGCGGCGCATGGCGGACGGCGGTGCGAATTACTCGGCAGCCGTCAACCACAAGGCGGGCGCGGACGTCATCGGCGGCCTGAGCAACAACATCATGGAGATGCACACATGGATTCTTTGGGGCGCGTGTGTCCTGGGGGTGGCGCAGATCCCGTTCATCATTAATTTCTTCTGGAGCATCAAGCACGGCAAGAAAGTGGACGACAATCCCTGGCAGGCCACGACGCTGGAATGGCAGGCGCCCTCGCCGCCGCCGCACACCAATTTCGCGGAAGCTCCCCACGTTTATCGCGGCCCTTATGAATACAGCGTTCCCGGCCACGACACGGATTTTACGCCGCAGAACGAACCGCCGAAATAAATCACCATGGATTTTCCCTATATTGTCGAACCCCGCCGCGACACCGGGTTGTACAACGCCAAGCTGGGCATCTGGCTTTTTCTGGCGTCCGAAGTCATGCTCTTCGGTGCGTTGTTTTCCGCCTACGTTTTGCTGCGGGTGGGCGCCGAGCCCGGCATGTGGCCGCACGGCTGGCTCAACGTGTACATCGGCACGGCCAATACCATCGTACTCATCACTTCCAGCATCACCACGGTCATGGCCTGGGTGTCCTGCAAGCTGCGCCAATACGGACGGTTCAAATTCTACCACGCCCTGACCATCCTGCTGGCGATGACGTTCGTGTGCATCAAGTCGTATGAATATCACGACAAATTCACCCATTTTGAAATCACCCTGGCCAACGGCAAATTTGCCGACGGTCATTTGGTTGAGCGGTCCAAGGATTTTGACCTGGAAAAGAAGACTGGCAGCGTGACCATTCACGGGTACGAGGTGGATCACGAGGTGGAATTGATGGACATGCACCGCCCCGAGGCCCGGCACCTCCAGCGCGAAGAAATCACCATCCCGGCCACGGAAATCAAGATGATGGAACGCTATGGCCCGTGGCATCACACTTACCTGGCCATCTACTTCACGCTCACGGCGTTGCACGCGTTTCACGTGATCTGCG
>CAYPSF010000325.1:0-3160 GCA_964413165.1 uncultured Bifidobacteriaceae bacterium | reverse complement strand
CGTTCAAATACGGCGCGCCGCCGCACGGCGGCATCGCGCTCGGCTTTGACCGGCTCATCGCCATTCTTTGCGGCACCCCGAGCATCCGCGACGTGATTGCGTTCCCGAAGACCGCCAAGGGCACGGACCTGATGACCGACTCGCCTGGCAGCGTGGAACCGAAACAGCTGCGCGATTTGCACCTGGAACTGAAAGTGGCGAAGAAGGAGTAGCGCCTTCCGGGAGAATGGCCTGTGTCCAGCGATGCTCATGCAACCAAAACCGGCTGGCAGAGATCAATGTTCCGTGTGTTGCTGACGCTGGTCATTTTCTACGTCCTGTTTGCGTTGGTGGTAATGTTCCTGCAACGCGGGCTGATTTATTTCCCCACCCGGCTTACCCTCCCGCAGGCAGAATTGGCTGCCGCTCACAGTGGTTTTGCTCCTTGGCGAAATCCGGCGGGTCAAATCATTGGCTGGAAAATGCCGGCCAGCGGCCCGGCCATCGGTGCCGTGTTGATAGTCCACGGCAATGCCGGCTGTGCGTTCGATCGCGGTTACCTGGCCAAACCGATTCACGATGCCGCGCCCATGGATGTGTACGTTCTGGAATATCCCGGTTACGGCGCCCGCGCAGGATCGCCCAGTGAGCGAAGCCTGTTGGCCGCGGCCGACGAAGCGTTCGCAGTGCTTCCCAGCCAGAGACCCATTTACGTTGTCAGCGAATCGCTTGGCGCCGGGGTGGCCGCTTATCTGGCCAAAACCCATGGCGAACGGGTCTCCGGTCTGTTGCTGTTCATGCCATACAACCGGCTGGCGTCAGTCGCGCAAGCGAGGATGTTCTTTCTCCCGGTCGGGCTGCTGTTGTGGGACCGCTTTGACCCGGAAGCCTGGCTGAAGGAATATCACGGGCCGGTAAAAATTGTCCTGGCCGGAGCGGATGAAATCATTCCGACCCGTTTCGGTCGCCGGTTGTATGACGGATACAGCGGGCCTAAGACCCTGCAGATCGTTCCCGGCGCCCGTCACAACGACGTCGCCGCCCAATCACCAGACTGGTGGCAGGAGGTTTTTTCATTCTGGCGGCACAACGCAATGCCGGAACCTTAGCCCGGCCGCGATTTACCAGCTCAACGGCCGGGTTAGCATGGCAACTAATGACCGGGTTAGAATCGCTGCATTGTGCGGTTTATCCCGGGGATTCACCTTGCTGGCTTTTGTTAATTTTGCGATGATGATATCCGTACGATTCTATGAAAGCTTTACTTCAAAATTTGATCAAACTCCAATCGCTCGGATCCGGCGGCGGCGAAGACAAAAATAATGAAATTGCCCTGGCCGAATTACGCGCCCAAATTCCCTCGCCGATCCTCGGCCACTACGACCGCCTGGTGGCCCGCGGAAAAAAGGGTGTGGCGGTGGTGCACGGCCAGGTTTGCAGTGGCTGCCACATGCAGGTGCCCCTCGGCGTGGTGTTGACGCTTCAGCACGGCCAGGACCTCCAACTTTGTGAAAGCTGCGGACGGTATCTTTGTCTGCCGCCCGCCGACAAGAACGTTCCGGCGGGACCGGTCCCCGCCCCGAAGCCGGCAAAAAAAGGCCGGAAGCCGGGCCGGTCTTTACAGGCAGTTTGACGACCGGCCGGGCAGCAGACATTCGGGAAGTTTCGCCACCGGTTTTGCCGCGGCTGTCTTCGGCCCCGGAAAACAAAAAATCCCGGCAGCGTAAACGCCGCCGGGAGGTGAGAAAAAAGAACTGACTTTATTCGCCGTAAACGGTCACCGTGGTCTCAACATACAGGCCCATCACGCTCATTACGTGATAGTCCACGTGGGAAATCTTGGTGATTCCGCCGTTGGCCGCCGCGGCCTTGATGCTGGAGTCGCCCGTGGCGACACAGATGATGCCGGTAGACTTGGCTTCACCCACTTTGCTCGCTCCCGAGTTGCTCGTCGCAAGCAGCGGCCCGGACACGTCCGTGTAGAGCATTCCGTAAGCCGAGCCTGCCGGCCCGCCGGGACCGACACATCCGGTCAACAACACAGCCATCGCACCAGCACACACACAACCAATCAATTTTTTCATAATAGTTTTCCTTTTCGTTTTGGTTTTAGTTTAGTTCTTTTTTGTTTGTTTCCGGGAACACACGAGACTTTCTTAGAAGATGCCGTCTCTACTGTCAAGTGTTGATATCAGCCACCGCCGGTCGCGGCCGGCCGGAAAAATTCATTCCTGGGTGAAGTAACTCAGGTTCTCCAGTTCGATGGCCAGGTTCACGTTGTTGACCATGACTTCTTCGGGCACAGAAAGCACGATGGGTGAAAAATTTAGAATGCCGGTGACGCCCGTGTGGACGAGGGAATTGGCGACCTCCTGGGCGGCGGCAGCCGGCACGGTGAGCACGGCCATCTTGATGCCGTGCGCCGGGACGAATTCCGGCAGCTTGTCCATTCCGTAAATCGGCTGTTTGATTTCCTTGTCGCGCCGGCGACGCGGTTCGGCGTCGAACGCCGCGACAATTTCAAATCCTTCCTTTTCAAATCCGCGATACGACAGGAGCGCCAGGCCGAGGTTGCCGACGCCGACCAGGATGACCGGCTGCAGCCGCGAGGTGCCGAGTTCGTCGGCGATCCGGGTGGAGAGTTCCGTCACGTCATAACCGAGGCCGCGGGTGCCAAACGTGCCAAAATAGGCGAGGTCCTTGCGGAGTTGGGTGGACTTGACGCCGGCGGCCTTGGCCAGCGCCTCGCTGGAGACCGTGCCGATGCCGTTCTCCCGCAACCGGGCCAGACAGCGCAGATAAATGGAAAGGCGATAGATCGTCTTGCGCGGGATGACGGGGCGATTGGCTTTTTTCAAGGCGGTCAAAAAATTAAGCGAGCCGGCGTTGCAGGGCAAGCGGCCGGCGGATTTTTTTTGCCGCGGCAAGGCGGCTGCTTAGAGCCGGATGATGTTTAACGGCGATGAGGTTTCAGGACCGCCTTACGGCGGAGTAATCGCATGAAAACAGCGAAATATCACGGGATGCAAGGCCGGGAACCGGTTGGGTTCCGGGCCATGGCGGGAAATCTTTCAGCGGCGGCGCTGGCGGAAAATGCCCACGCCGTTCAAAAAACGACTCCGGAATATGCTCAGAAAATATAAAATCAACGGCGGTTTTGACGAAATGCTCGACGTGAAAA
>CAYPSF010000324.1:0-3185 GCA_964413165.1 uncultured Bifidobacteriaceae bacterium | reverse complement strand
GAAATCGTCGGCAAAACCACGACCGAAGACCTGCTCGACTCCATCTTCAGCCAGTTTTGCATCGGGAAATGATCACCAGCCAAAATGGGCGAAGTACAACGCGTAAAACACGATCCAGAACAGCGCCAGAATGATCATTTCGGTTTGCACTTGCCGCTTCGTCCACGGCCCAATCAGCCGACAGATGCCGTCGGCCAACAGGATGCTGAATAAAAATCGGATGCCGCGCGCCGGGATGGTGATGAGCAGAAACAGCGGCAGGTTGCCATGACGGACACCCCATTCGACAGCATAAATTTTGTACGGAACGCCCTTCGCCGGTCCAAACAACACTGCGACGAGGCCGCGTTCCGACAATTGGGACCGGACGGACTCGATGAGCGGGGGATTAATTGCCGGGACATGAGTCAAACCGGCTTGGGAGGTTTCCGGTGAGACCGCGGCCAACCAATACATGATCAGTCCGCCCAAAAGCGCCCCCAGAATGGCAAAACCGGTTGCCTTAACGGCGGCGCGGATTGAACGGCAGCCGATCGCCGTCAGCAAAACATCCGGCACGATAAAGAACACCGTGGCTTCGGCCAGACCCCAGACAAAAGCAGAAAACCGGGCGCCGGGACCGTGCGCATAACGGTCAAGCGGATGTTGGCCGCCATTCACAAGTCGCGCAACTGGCGGACGGCCGTTTCCAGGGCGGTGGTGATTTCGCGGCCATGGCCCGGAAACTTTTGCGGCAGGCCGATGCGCACTTCGCAAAAGAACGGGACGGGAATCCATTCCCCTTTCGGCAGGCTGCGTCCCATGTTCACGAGATAGACCGGCACCACCGGCACCCCGGGACATTTCTCGATCAAATGCGCCGCTCCGGAGTGAAAGTGAGCCAGCTCCCCGCCCGACCCGCGCGTGCCTTCTGGAAAAAGGATCAGGGACTGACCGGCGTGCAGGGCCGCCTCCATGCGCGGCAGCGGGTTGGTGTCCGTGGTGATCTTTTTCCGCGAGATGGGCAGGATGTTGAACAGCGTTTTGCTGAACAGGAAGACAAGCACATTCCGTTCAAAATAATCGGCGGCCGCCACCGGGCGAATCCGGGAAAGCCGCCGAAGCGGGAACAGGCCGAGCAGGGACACAGTGTCGAGATGGCTGGAATGGTTCGCGATCATGATGAACGGGCCAGCCGGCAGGTGCTCCCGCCCCCGGACCCGCAAGCCGATGAACAACGTCAGGAAAGGACGCAGCACCAAGGCGAAAAATATCAATTGAACGAGGTCGCGGGCGGTCATCTCAGTAATGGAAAAAGCGGAGATAATGGAAAAAGACCGGCGCGGAGTAGCAGAGCGAGTCCACCCGGTCAAGCATTCCGCCGTGGCCGGGAATCAGGCCGCCGAAATCCTTCACGCCGAAGTCACGCTTCACGGCGCTCATCACCGCGCCGCCAAAGAAGCCGGCGATCGTCAGCAACAGCGCCACCCCCACTGTTTCCAGCGGGGTGAAGGGAGTCAGAAACCGGATGAGCAGGGCTGCGAGGGAAGTGCTGATGATGCCGCCCAGGAAACCTTCCCAGGTCTTGTTGGGGCTGATGGCGGGCAGGATCTTGTGACGGCCCAGGGTCTTGCCCCAGACGAATTGAAGCACATCGCTCATTTCAACCACGAACACCAGGAACAACAACAGCGTGCGTCCGTTGGCGTTGGTGTTTTCAATTGCGGGCAGCATCAACAACAGGGCGAGATGGCTCAAACCGAAGACGAAGGCCATCAGCCCCCATTGCAGTTGGGATGCCGACGCGACAAAGCCCGCGGTTTCCCGGGCCAGCAGCAGCCGGACAGGCAGGAATAAAAACATGTAGACCGGGATGAAAATGATGGCCATCCCGTACCAGTTGGTGCCCACCCAATAGTATTGGATCGGCACGGACAAAAATGCCCAAACCAGCGCGCGATGATCTGCGGTGCGGGTCTTCAGCAGGGTGATGTATTCCTTCAGCGCCCAGAAACTGAGAAAGCCAAAAAAGACCAGCGAGATCCGGTTGTTGACCCCGATGGCCCCGAAGAAGACGCCCGCCATGATCCACCACGCTTTGATCCGGGAGATCAATTCTGAAAAATCTCCCTGCGGACGAACGAGCCGCATCAGGGCGACCAGCCCGCTGGAGAACACCAGCACGACCAGGACGATCAAGCCCATCTGCCAGACCGGATCAAGTTGATTGATCATTGGCGTAACCCGGCCAGGGCCTTTCGCAGGCGGTTCAAGCAGGTCAGCACAGTCAGGACGGCTGCCAGGCTGAACAACCACGGCCAGAACCGGAACAGGCCAGGCACCAGGGCGGTGATCAATCCCAGCGCACCGACAAAAAAGGCGCGGTCACTCTTGCCCATCGGGCCTTCGTAGTGGCGCCAGGTGCCCAGGGCCTGAGTGAGCACACCGCAGAATTCCGTCAGCACCGCGCCCAAGGCAAAAGCGACGACCGGCCAAAGCGACGGCGGGTGGACGAAGGCCAGCGGCAGATACAACGCCAGGTCGGAAACGATGTCGCCCACCTCGTTCAACACGGCGCCGAGGGTTGACTTCATGTTCAGTTCGCGCGCCATCATGCCGTCAATGGCGTTGAGCGCCATACGCAGGAACAGCCAGACGGGCAACACCAGCAAAACGAGGGGAGTCTGTTGCGCATAGAGAAGCCCGCCGCCGACAATCAGGGAAAACAACAGCGCCAAAACAGTGACCACATTCGCCGTCCAACCCCAGGCAGCCAGTTTGGCAATCAGCGGCCTCAGCAATGCCTGGAAGCGTGGTTTCAGGTCATAGATGGACGCCATTTCGCAATTTATACCGGGAAAGACTGGAACAGCAACCGGGAAAACTCCCGGGGCGGGCGTCCGAATTTGCGGTTGTCAGACCATCCCAAGCTACCACACCTCCACCGGCCCTTTGGGCACGGGGATGTATTCGCGTTGCGTGGACGCGGGCTCGGCTTCGCGCATGAAGGAGGCGACCATCGGTTGGGGGCGGAAACGCGGCAGCAATTCGCCGTTCCCGTCGAGGAACTGCTGCCGCCAACGGGTGTAATTCTCCAAAACATTGTGGAATTCGGCGCGGGTGGAGAGCTGCACGACCCGCTTGTTGAATTCGTGGCAGGGGCCGAATCGTTTGGCGTACCAGGGCGCGACCTTGCGGAACATCCG
>CAYPSF010000323.1:0-3208 GCA_964413165.1 uncultured Bifidobacteriaceae bacterium | reverse complement strand
CCCGACGGCAAGGACGACATCCAGTTGATCAATGAAATCCACGTGCCGGTCAACAAGCCCGTCATCATTTACCTCGGTTCCAAGGACGTGGTGCATTCGCTGAAAATCATCGCCACGCGGGTTTGCCAGGACGCGATTCCCGGCCTGCGGGTCCCGGTCTGGTTCACCCCCACGCAGATCGGCAAGTACCAGATCAACTGCGCGCAACTTTGCGGCAACGGCCACTACAGCATGTCCGGCGGTTACCTGACCGTGGAAAGCCAGGAGGACTACGACAAGTGGATCAAGGCCAAGAGCGGCACGACCGCCAGTTTTGAATAGGCCGGCCCGGCGGTTCGCGCGCAAAAATCCGCTTACCTTTTGCGGCGCAGTGTGGTTTATTGCGCCTGGATATGACGGATGCTCCTCAACAACTGCCGCGGACGCTCTGGATTGGTCTCCTCCTGGTTCTGGTGATGCTGTGCCTGGCTTATGCACTTTCCCTGATGGAACTCAACCGCGTCCACCGGCAAACCGCTTTGCCCGTGCTCGGTCCGGTCGCCGATTTCGTGCTGATGAACCAGGATGCCCGGGCGGCCACGCTCACCGACTTCAGTAACCACGTCTGGGTCGCCGACATCATTTTTACACGTTGTTCCGGGTCGTGCCCGATCATGAGCCGGCAGATGAGATCGCTCCAGGACGCCCTGCCGCCAGCGAGCGGCGCCAAACTCGTGACCCTGACCACCGACACCGAATTTGACACGCCGCCGGTCCTGAAAAAATACGCCGAACGTTTCGGCGCGGATTCCAACCGCTGGGTTTTTCTGACCGGCTCGAAGATGGAGATCGGCAAGCTCGCGGCCAACAGCCTGAAACTCAGCGCCGTTCCCGTGAAACCCGAGGAACAGAAGGACGCGGCCGACCTGTTCATTCACAGCACCAGCTTCGTCATCGTGGACAAGCAGGCGCGCATGCGCGGCATATTTGAAACCGAGGGCGACGGCGTGGATTGGACGAACGTATTGCCGCATATCGTCGCCGCCGTGGACCAACTCGAACACGAGAAATGACCCTGCTCGACCTGCCTGCCGTCAACGCCTCGCTCAACGGCCTGAGCGCCATTTTTCTGACTGCCGGTTACCTTTTCATCCGGCAAAAAAACAAAATCGCGCATCGTAACTGCATGGTGGCGGCGTTCGTCACCTCGATTGTTTTTTTGATCTGTTATCTCACTTACCATACTTATCTCGGCGTCGTGTTGCACCGCGGACCGACGCGGTTCCTGGAACCGCAGTGGTTCCGTCCGGTTTATCTGGTGATCCTGCTCACCCACACCGTCCTGGCCGTGGTCATTGTGCCGATGATTCTGGTGACGTTGAACCGGGCGCGATTGCAACAATTCGATTTTCATAAAAAGATCGCGCGCTGGACCTGGCCGTTGTGGATGTATGTCTCGTTGACCGGCGTGGTCGTTTATTGGCTGCTCTACATAAAATTTCCGCAAAAATAGAAACGCATGAGCGCCACCGCCAGCGTCAGGATCCACGCCAGCCAGTTTCCGGAAAGCGTCCGGCGCGACTTGCTCGCCTCGCTCCGCACGCGGCGGGTGAACCACAAGTTCCATTACGACAGCGTCAAACAGACCCAGAAATGGCTCGCCCTGCACCAGGCGTATTCGCCCACGCGCAATGACGCGGATTGTCGGGCGGGTTACTCGCAAGCTTTCAAGGCTGCCGCGGAAATGGTCAAATCGAAGAAGGTTCACGTCATCGGTCTCGGTTGTGGCGGCGGCCAAAAGGACACAGGGCTGCTGAAATTGCTGATGACCCGCGGCCGGGAAGTTTTTTACACGCCCTGCGATGTGAGCACGGCGATGGTGTTGGTCGCGCGCCGGGCCGCGTTGGCCGTTGTGCCGGAACAAAAGTGTTTTCCCTTCGTCTGCGATTTGGCCACGGCGGACGATTTGCCCGTCGCCCTGGCGGGTCGAAGCGAAGCGAAGACGGCTCGACTTTTCACCTTTTTCGGCATGATCCCGAATTTCGAGCCGCAAAGCATCCTGCCCCGGCTCGCATCCCTGGTTCGCTCGAAGGATTTTTTGCTGTTCAGCGCCAACCTGGCCCCCGGCCGGGATTACGCCGCCGGGATGAAGAAAATACTGCCGCAGTACGACAACCCGTTCACCCGCGACTGGCTGATGACCTTCCTGCTCGACCTCGGTGTCGGAGGCAACGCCGGCGAACTCCGTTTTTCCGTCGCCGACGGTCCGCTGGGTTTGAAGCGGATTGCGGCGGATTTCCGTTTCGCCCGCCGCTGTCGGATTGAAGTTGAAAAAGTCCTATTTAATTTTCACCCCGGCGAAACCATCCGGCTTTTCTTTTCGTACCGTTATACGTCGGAACGCGTTTGCCAGGTCCTGGCCCGTTACGGTTTGGAAGTCCACGGGCAATGGATCACGAGATCCGAGGAGGAGGGCGTCTTTCTTTGTTGCAAAAGGTAGGGCTCGCAGTCCCCTGCGAGCCGGCGCGCGCGGAGTGCACGCCCTACCACTAAAAAACCTTCAACGTATCCAGCACCGCCTTGATCCGCGGGACTTCGTGCGTGCGGAACAGATCAGTCTTGCCCAGCGCAGCCAGCATCGCGAAGAACGGCTCGGCACAGCGGACCTCGTCACCGAAAAACTCAAACGCATGGGGCAGGGCATGGCAGACCGGGAAACCCAGCGTCCGCAAACGGAACGTGTTCAGGAATACCGTCATCTGGTGCCGCACCCGCACTGCACTGTCCTGCAGGTTGCGATAATAAAAGCCGAGGCCTGGGTCGATCAGGATTTTCTCCACGCCGTTGCGTTGCGCAATTTCAATCTGGCGCGCAAAATACCCGCGCATCTGTTCCACCGGGTCGACGCTGAAGTCGAAATCGCCCACTTCGCGGACGTTTTTACCCTGCACGTAACAAAGGATCACCGCCGCATCATGGGCGGCGACCAGGCGATACAATTCGTCGGTGCCGTCCGTGCCGGTGAGGTTCAGGAGGTTCGCGCCCGCTTCGAGGCCCGCGCGCGTGACGGCCGGGGAATAGGTTTCAATGGAAACCAGGATGCCGGCGGCGCGCATTTCCTTGACGGCGGGGATCAGTTTGCCGTTTTGTGCCGCGTCATCCACGCGCGCGGCGTGGGCCAGCGTGGATTCCGCGCCGAGGTCCACGATGTCCGCGCCCTGGGCGGTCA
>CAYPSF010000322.1:0-3245 GCA_964413165.1 uncultured Bifidobacteriaceae bacterium | reverse complement strand
AAGACGAACGTGCGCCAGTTGCCGATGTGGGCGAAGTCATAGACGGTCGGCCCGCAGCAATACAGGCCGACATTTTTCCCCGCCGGATCGAGCGGGACGAATTCCTGGATCGAGCGCGAGAGCGTGTTGAACAGTTTCAGGGCCATGTGCGTTGCGCCGCAAAGTTAAGGGGTGACGGGCGAAAGAAAAGCGGAAAGTCGGGGTGTCGGAGGGTGAATTCATGGCCGTCTGGTGGGGCGAGGCTCCTGACGAGCCGTTTTCGCAAAGCTCCGGCGCATCATGTCCGGCTTGCGGGGACGCTCGCCCCACCAGGGCTGAACGGCATCGCTGTCGATATGGAAAATCTGTGGACACGGCCGGTTTACGAACCTAAACTCCGCCGCGTGAATTCCCGGCGGATGCAGGCTTGAACAAAGAAGCGAGGCCACATGGAGATCAAGATCGTTTGCGACTGCGGGCAGAAATACATCTTCGAGGTTGACCCGGAAAACGGACAGATGCCGGCGGCGGTCAATTGTCCCGCCTGCGGCGCGGACGGGACCAAGGAAGCCAACGACATCATGGCCCAGATTTTTCCCGATCAACCGGGTGAACCACCGCCGGCAGTGGCCGGGGGCGACCCCGTTTGAATCAACCCGCCCGTCAGGGCGGTCGCGGCGGCGGCGACCTGGCTGATCGCGGCCCGATCCTTACCGGCTTGCTCCACCGGCGTAGACTCAAATCCGGCCCGGGAACTTATTCCAAAACTTCCGGTCGGTCGGCATTGGACGGTTTCGGTTGCAGCTGTTTGATCCGTTTCGCGAACAGGAAGAAGACACCGGGGCCGAAGCAGAGCAGCATGATGGAGATGCCGGTGGCGATGCCCCAGAACGTTCCGAGGTGGGCGCAACAATCGCCGCGGCGGCGGACGATGAGATGGCTGGGCACGGCGACGAGGAGTTCGAGGATGCTGCCGCGCAGGAGCCAGCGGAGGGCGCGTTGGAGCAGGGCATCCGGGTTGTCGGATTTGGAAAAGCTGCGAAATATGACCGCCCAGATGATCCAGAAGGCCAGCCCGATGACCGAGGCGCCAAAGGCAATGGAAAAATGGCTGGGCGATATCTGATTGGGCCTGAAGGGCAGGAAATAACCAAAAAAATCAATGCCGTCTTCCTGGAAATAGAGGCACAGGATCGAGAGCAGCGTGCCGAAGCAGAGATTTGCCAGACAAAACGCGGTGACGATGACCGTGATTTTGAACGGACGACGCGCGGGCAGCCGGCGTTCGGCGATGTGGATGGGCAGGAGGAGCAGGAGCGCCTGGCCGGCAACGAACACGGCCATCCAGATCCAATAGATCCAGTGCCGGTAGATCCTCAATATAAAGGGCAGGCTGACGCCCTTTTCCGTGCAGACGTTGAAGGCGGTCCAGATGATGGGAACCGTCAGCATCAGCATTACGACGGCGTAAAGCAGGACGGTAAGTGCGGCCCAGCGTTTCATGCGATGGGTGAATTCAGCCAGCAAGTCCCATCCCGCACCAGCGAAATCGGCGCTGATTTTGTTAAAAAATCCGGTTTTAGCCGCTTGCAAAATCTTCAGGCCAACGCCAAACTTTCCAAAACAAAATTAACCATCGACATTAACGAAGGACCCAATGAGCAAGGAAGCGAAACTGGAGCTGGACGGAAAGACATATACGTTGCCGACGTTTGAAGGCACCGAGGCGGAAAAAGCGGTGGATGTTTCATCCCTGCGCGCGAACTCGGGCTATATCACGCTGGACGACGGCTACGGCAACACCGGGTCGTGCATCAGCAAGGTCACCTTCATCGACGGTGACAAGGGCATCCTGCGCTATCGCGGCATCCCCATCGAGGAACTGGCCGAGAAATCCAATTTCATCGAGACGGCGTATCTCATCATCTACGGCGAACTGCCGAACCGCGCGCAGTTGAAACATTTTTCGGATCTGCTCACGGACAACCAGTTCCTGCACGAGGACATGAAGTTTCATTTCGAGGGTTTCCCGACGGGCGCGCACCCGATGGCGATCCTTTCGGCGATGATCAACGCGGCGAGCTGTTTCGACGAACGCCTGATGCACTGGAAATGGGGTGAGACGAAGGGTTTTGACGAGTATGTGGCGCGGCTGCTGTCGCAAGTGCGGACAATTGCGGCGTATTCCTACCGCAAGTCGCACGGGTTGCCGCTGATCTACCCGAAGAAGAGCTACAAGTACACGGCGAACTTCCTGCACATGCTGTTCTCCACGCCGTATGAAGATTTTGAATTGAAGCCTGAAGTGGTGAAGGCGCTGGACCTGATTTTCCTGCTCCACGCGGACCACGAGCAGAATTGTTCCACCTCCACCGTGCGCATGGTGGCGTCGAGCCAGGCGAACCTGTTCGCCAGTTGCGCCGCGGGCGTGTGCGCGTTGTGGGGCCCGCTGCACGGCGGCGCCAACCAGGCGGTGATTGAGATGCTGGAGGAAATCCATCGCGAAGGCGACGACGGCTCGCGCTTCATCACGGCGGCCAAGGACAAGAACAGCGGCAAAAAACTCATGGGTTTCGGCCACCGGGTCTATAAGAATTACGATCCCCGGGCCAAGATCATCAAGAAGGCTTGCGACGAAGTGCTGGCCAAGCTGCACATCAATGACCCGTTGTTGGACATCGCCAAGCATCTGGAGGCGGCGGCGCTCAAGGATTCGTATTTTGTCGAGCGGAAGCTGTATCCGAACGTGGATTTTTACAGCGGCATCATCATGCGCGCGCTCGGCATACCGGTGGAGATGTTCACCGTGATTTTTGCGATTGGCCGGATGCCCGGCTGGATTGCGAATTACAAGGAAATCATGGAGGAACCGAAGAGCCGCATCTACCGCCCGCGGCAGATTTACATCGGCCGGACTGTGAATCACTACGTCCCGCTGGAAGAGCGGAAATAGCACGAAAAAGGCCCGGGCTGGACGGCTCGGCCGGGCTGGGCTTGTTTGACTGTTTTTTTCTAAATATTGGGCACCGCTCCTTGGGTGGAAAGGCATAAATCCTGCTCATTTCGTGCATATCTGATGAAGAAAATCCTGGTCATAGACGATGAGGAATGGTTGCGGGAGATGATTCACCTGGCCCTGAAGCAAAAGGGCTTTGAAGTCGTCGAAGCTATCAACGGTGCGGATGGCATCGAGAAGGCGCGCAAGGAACTACCCGACCTCATCCTGTGCGACGTGAACATGGAAAAGGTGGACGGTTACCTGACCC
>CAYPSF010000321.1:0-3313 GCA_964413165.1 uncultured Bifidobacteriaceae bacterium | reverse complement strand
TTGTTTGTCGCCATCAACGCCGGGAGAGTTGTCCAGTTTGTTGTGGGCAATTGATAGGTTGGCGGTATGGAAAGAGTCAATCCAAAGGGATACGTGTTGTAATTGCCGCCAGCACCCGTTGTAGTATGGCCATTCGCATTCAATTCCGAAGCATTGAACACGAAGTTGCGATACAAGTAATTGTCCGCAAATGGCCGCGTCGGCTCCATGTCGAAAATCTCATCTCCGTTATCCCAGTATTGCCCCGTGGGTTCCCACACGGAGGCATAGGCATAACTGGTCGGATAGGTGCCTGTATAATACTGGGATTGGGAATAGACCTGAGCAAAGTGAAATGGCTCATTCCGCGTCGCCGCGCGCAACTGAAAGATCAGGTTTTGCTTGAGTTGTACGCGCCCATCAACAAAAAGAGTTGGTTTCCAGGATGAGTTGGGGCCCATGGCGTCGCTAGGGCTTCCATTGGCGCTCACCGCTTGCACCCACCAAGCGTAGAAGGCTCCATTCGTTGGCACGGCTTGCGAGGAGGATAGTGCATAGGCGCCATTGTTCAAACTGGCTGCCGGAATATCAAAGGACGTGGCTATCGTATCGCCCAACGGATCGCCATACGAATCCCAGGGACCGATTCGTGTCAGTCGTAGCGTGGCCAGGTTTTGCGGCAACCCGGATAAAACCAAATTTGCTGCGCTTTGTGAATCAGGCACCATGAGGATCGCTCCGGCGCTTTGTGAATTGAGGAGTTTCACGGCGGCGCTCCAAACTGAGGAATGGCCTCCCGTGTATTGGGCTTGAACCTGATATGTCGGATTATAGGAAATGGGGCTAACCCACCATTCGTTCAGATCGGGTGTCTGCGGTTGTGTCGCGTCCGTAAAATTTCGTGTGGCAGCTGAAAAATTAAAGTTGGTCACGTCGCCGTTATTGTTACGCGTCACCGTGTAACCGATGACCGAGCCGGAAGTCGGGAACCAACTTATGTTTGCCGTGTTGTTGGCGGGGTTATAGTTGACCGCCAATCCTTGTGGCGCAGGTGGAATGTAAAATGCGTTTGGATTCATTCCATTTTGGAATTTCTGGATATTCGACCATCCGTCACCTGTAGGATTTCCGTACGGATCAACGCCAACGTAGCCAAAATTTTGGAGTTGCCACCAAATAGGCAGGCCGCTCCCGTCGTCCTGCCAGGAACGGATTCGAAAAACGGCGTTGTTGGCCAGGCTCACATTGGTCATCACCAACGTAGTCCAGTTCGTCAATTCCGATCCATACACAACCCCCCCGCTTAGCCATTGTGTGTCGGCGGTCAAGTCGTGCTTGTATTGGATTTCGTAAAGGACGTCGGCCAAGGAATTTGACAGGATGCCCACTGCGTTGCCAGGCGATAAGGCGAAATTGGCAATCCAGAGGTTGGTTCCATAATCCGGCAGCACATAGCTCGACCTGTTGAATATATTTGAACTGGCTCCACCGTTACCGTCATCGCCTGGATCCGGCAATTTTCCGGCGTTTGTGGCCGACTCTGAAATCGTTTCGACTGGAATCGCCGCCACGGCGATCTGACCGTTTAAAACGAAGGTTATCGCAAGAACAAACGCAACTCCCACCCCAACCACCCGCGCCGTTTTCATATGTTTTGATGAGCTTTCTATTCAGAACAATATTCAGTATATACACCTCCTGCAGGCGATGCAAGAGAAAAATCGCATAGCTAAGGGTTTTAATTAAAAGCTCCTTCCTGCTCCGGTAAAAATCGTGGCGGGCTATTGTCGAATGATCAGCCGGGAAATCCGAGCTGCTCGCAAACAGGCCGGATTATGCGAGGAAAATCCTGGAAGTGAACAATCCGTCTTTCGTCAATTTGCCTTTCCATACTTCCCGTCCAATCTCCAAATCCACTCTCCCAGCATGAGCGGGGTATTACCCTGGCGGCCAGGCCAGGTGGCGGCCGCCCAGGATGTGGATATGCAGGTGCGGCACGCTCTCGCCGCCGTCGTCGCCGTTGTTGATGACCAGCCGGTAACCGTTCTCATTCAAACCCATCTTGGCCGCGACCTCGGCGGCCTTGAGCAACAGATGGCCGAGCAACTGGTGGTCTTCCGGTTTGGCCTCAGCCAGACGCGGGATGGGTTTCTTGGGCACCATCAAATAATGTTTGGGCGCCTGGGGATTGATGTCACGCACCGCGAACACCAGATCGTCCTCATAGACAATGGTCGCCGGAATTTCGCGGGCGGCGATTTTTTCGAACAGCGTCTTGCTCATATTTGTCCGCGGCGGGGTCGGCGCGCGGCGCCGACCGGATCTTTATTCCACCACCAGGGAGCATTCGGATTGCTCCGGTTCGGCGGTCAGACAGCGGCGGAGGTATTCCACGATGTGGTCCTGCAGCCGTTCGCAACGACCGCTCCAGCGGCGCGCGCCGGCGAGTTGTTTGACGCAGCCGCGCAGGCCGCGAAAACGCAGCAGGCGCGGCGACTGGCGGAGCTGGGCGCGGAGCGCATCGCGCAACCGCGGGAAGAAAAAGAGTTCGAGACTGTTGGCGGATTCCCGCGCAAACAGGCAGAGGTCGGTTTCGATGACCTCCCGCGACTGGTTTTCCATCACCCCGGTGCGAATGATAAAACCGAGGTTGCGCAGGACCTTCTCCAGCGCCAGGGCAAATTCGCCGACGGTGACGGATTCGCGTTCGAGTTCGTTTTTGAAATAGTGAAAGACGGATGCCGTGGCATGGCGCAGCACTTCCGGATCGAGCAAGCCCTCGGCGTTGCCGGTCAGTTCCACGGAAATCATTTCCGCTGAACACGGCACGCTTTCGCCGCTCGCCAGCTGGAACAGCAGGCAGCCGGATTGCAGGGCAATCATTGCTTGGCCTCCAGTTTCTTGACCTCGTGAACGAAGTCGGTGGCCTCCTGGAACCGGCGATAGACGCTGGCAAAACGCACGTACGCGACCTCGTCAATGTCGCGCAAGCCGTCCACCACCATCTTGCCGACAAAATCGGCGGGCACTTCACCCTCGAATTTGCCGGTCACCGTGGCAACAATGTGGTCCACCAGATCTTCCATGACTTTGGGGCTGACGGGACGTTTCTGGCAGGCTTTCCGGATGCCGGACAGAAGTTTTTCGCGCGAAAATTCCTCATGCCGCCCGTCGCGCTTGAGCACCATCAAACCTTCGCGTTCCACTTCTTCATAGGTCGTGAAACGATGACTGCATTTGGTGCACTCCCGACGGCGGCGGATTGTGGCCCCTTCGCGTGACGCGCGCGAATCAATGACTTTATCTTCCTGACAGCCACATTTAGGGCAACGCA
>CAYPSF010000320.1:0-3329 GCA_964413165.1 uncultured Bifidobacteriaceae bacterium | reverse complement strand
AGGCGCTCCGCTCAGAACGGAGAGGTCGGGGGTGGAAATCCCTCACGCGGCACCATTTTGCCCACGTAGCCCAATGCAGAGGCAGCGCACTTAAAACGCGTCCAGTGTCGGTGCAAATCCGACCGTGGGCACCAGCCGCGTGTAGCCCAATGAAGAGGCGTTCCGCTCAAGACGGAAAGGTTGCAGGTGCAAGTCCTGCCACGCGGACCAATTTGGCCTGAACCGGAATCGGGCGCTCGTGGTTCTGGTCAGGCGATAAGCTGGCTTGTGGTTCGACCACGAGTTCGTCGCTCCGAACGCCAGCACCATTTTGGAATGTCAACCGGACGAGCGAGCCGGGCCTCGGTGCTAACGAGTGCGTGCCTTCGGGCAAGTGGTGCGAGTCCACGGCATTCCGCCAATCTCCCGTCGCCATCAGAGAATTTCGGCCAGCCGGGACTTGGCACTTTCGGGGTGATCGATCATTTCAGCAACCATCGTTTCCAGTATGCCTGGAGGCATTTGCGCCAGGTGCATCAAGGTCGTTGACAATGGCTGACCGTCGGGAAATGCCAACAGTATTCGTCGCCAGAATTCGCCTCCGGATTGCAGCATCCACGGCTCCAGATCGAGGTGGTCCGTAATGTTGAGCACGCGCCGATACGTATCATCGTCAAGCTGGTTTAACCCGTGCAGGCAAATCAACTCGGCCGTCCCCTTGACCAGTTCTTTGCAGAGCAATTGCCAGTTGGTGCCTCGGCCGACAACCTGCAATCCGTTGTCCATTCGCCGGACGCCTCCGTATCCGACGATGCCGGCGAGAAACATGGCGCCCCGGAAATTCCGCACTGGAAGGTTAACTCCTTTAAGCACAATTCTGTTGCTCAATTCCGCATCGAGTCGCTCGGGTGGAATTCCCCAAACCATGGTGGCCGCTCGTTTGGCAAGCTGAACGAGTCGGGTGCAATGAGGCGATTCACGGAGCCGCAGTCTTTGGATGGTGTATTGAGTCTGAAGCGCGAAAACGAACGGAAGACGTGTCAGGCCCTTTTCTTTGCAGCGCTCCAGACCTCTTTGTCGCCCGGCTTCGGCCAGCATTCCACCATACTTCGAAAGCAGAGGGTGATCGTAAAACGGGTGTCGGGGTTTGGTCGCCGCACGCCGCCAAAACCGCGGCGGCCAGCCAAGAACAATCACGCCGTCCACCTGCCAGTATTGAAGCAAGTTGATCAATGCATACCGGTCGTATAAACCAAGTAATTCGGGGTCGAGCGCATTCAGTTCGTCCTTGACCAGGTGATGAAAAGTCATCCCTGCGTGTTGCGCTGCACCCTGAATAAGCCAATTGAGCGTGTGCCGCTTTTGGACCTCCAACCGGACGTCACTCATAACTTTCCTGCGCTTTGGGCGGCGGTGTCGGCCGCGTCTTGGGCCAATCAGGTTTAAACGGATCGGGTGTGGGTTTGGGCCGGGGCGGCGGCACGACCGTTGGTTGTGGCGCCGGTTTCGGCTGTTGAGGCGTGCTCGGCGGAGCAAGCGGTTCGGTTTGTGGCATAGGACCTGGTCCCAAGGTTACCAAACGGGTTTTTGCCAAAGACCGCTTGGAACTTCAATCACATTTATAACGGACAGAACCGCAAGTCCACGGCATTCCGCTTTGTTTACAACGATGATGGAGGATTGATAATGGCAAAACCAGCCGCGCGATGTGCCATCCTCCATTTTCCATCTTCAATCCTCGTTACTGCCAGCCGGCGTGTAGTTCAAAGCGAACCGTCCGTCTTATAAACGGAATCGCACTAGATCAGTGCCTGGCCCGGGAGCGTTACCCGGCACGCCGACCATTTTTACACCTCCGAGCGCGAAGAAGCTCAAGCGATCCGCATGCAGGACATGAGTCGGTGAAAGAGACCGACCGGAGGTGTGATGCTTTGTCCCCATAGCTCAAACCACCGAGCCGGCGCACCCGGCGTTAAAGTTCTCCTGCGGCATCTGCGCGTCTGGAATCCGCGGCCTGATTTCGCGAGCGGATGAACCATCCCGAGGTGGCGATGGCGAGAAGGAGAAGAGAAGCGGTCGGCGGTTCAGGCACCGCCATGATGCTATCAATGGTAACCGTCTGCCCACTTCCGTATTCAAAATAGAATTCCAAGGCGCCCACATTGTGAAAGTCAACACCCGCCGGAAAAACGCTGAGCCCCTCGTGCACAAAGGAAGAAAAAAGTATGTCAACGACGCCGGAATTTTGCGGAAGAACGATGGAATTGGTGGAGGATTTCTGAACTTGCATGACCCTGATAAACAAGTTTACGGGCGTGGGCGCTATGGAAGTGATGACAATCCGAAACCGATCATCCAAACCACCCTGAGTCAGATCGATGGAACCGAGCCCGCCGAGGTAATTGCCTGAAGCCGAGAAGTCAGTGCCAGCATAGGTCAGATCAACATCGGCCAACCCGAATGGATTGATATCGTTGCGAAACGCCATTTGAAGTTGTCCCGGGATGGCTTGATCGATGGATACATTCGCCAGCCCGGAACCAATCATGTCTCTTTCGCCACCGATAACACCTGAACTGATGGCGTAATTGATGGTTGGAATCCCTCCCGGCGCACTCTGCGTTCCGGAGAAAGAATCGATCGTTATGTCACCGTTAGAAGAACAGACGGTCGACAACAGCACGAGGCCTGCAAGACCGAAATCATGCATTATTTTCATAGGTTTTTTTCTGAGTGAACCTGGATCGTAGCGTAGCTCTGGCCAACGGGATGTCAAATCGATTGGAGGCATCGCTGCAGACTTGTTCCATAGCCTAACGTTGGCGCCAAGAGCGTCGCCAGTCCACGCGAGACCACTGTAGAGACAACGCGCCTTGACGTGTGTTGTGTCGGTGCAATCCCGACCGTGGGCACCAATTTGCGGAGTCGAAGCCACAGCAGACCGGCACCGGACTTTTAATCCGGTTTGGTGAGGTTGCAACTACCTCCGGCTCCACCATCCTTCGCTCTGAGCCAACGTCGAGTCGGGACAGAGCGAAGGATGCCCTCCATAGCCCCCCGGGTAACGGAGAGCTTGTCACGGCCTGGCTCCGAGCTACGGACGGCAGGCCAATTCATTGCCTCGTGGTGTAACAGCAGCATACCGGGCTTTGCCCCCGACGGTCCTGGTGCAAGTCCGGGCGAGGCAGCAATTCTCATCTCATTGGCGATTTCAAATTTATGATTTACGCGTCATGCCCGAATCGGCATCAGCACGCGTAAATCGTCATTCGTAAATCGTAAATTCCAAACGCCTGGTGGTGAAATAGCATCACGTCTGGCCTACACCCAGAAATCGAGGGGGCAGAACC
>CAYPSF010000319.1:0-3358 GCA_964413165.1 uncultured Bifidobacteriaceae bacterium | reverse complement strand
AAATGTAAATCAGATCGAGCCGGAGGTTCGACGCTACATGATTCGAAGTTGGAAGTTCCGAGAGGCTCGGACACGCTGAAGCGTGGACACCAAACATTCGGCGCGCACGGGCGTGACGCGCCCTGCCGACGGAAGGAGAACATCGAACATTCAACTTTGAAGTTTGAACAACAGAACCGGCTGAAGCCGGGACACCGAACGTCTGGTCATGTGGCTCATGTACCCTTGCATTTGACAGGCTAGGCAAAGGACGAGCGCTGAGACAAAATCATCACCACCGTCATGCTATATCCAATCCAATCCAAGCGACTGCTTGTGTCCCCGAACCTTGTCCGCGTTTGCGCGGTGGCTGTCGTCGCAGTCATCCCGTTTCTGATTGCCGGGTGTGTTAGTCATGGGGCGGCGACTCAGTCGCCTGCGGCCAAGACGGCACCGTTTTATCTGGGTGCGGATATTTCGGCGCTGGGCACGATTGAAGAGCGCGGCGGGGTCTACCTGGACGGCGACCAGCCGGGTGATGCGATTGCCATTTTCATGAAGCATGGCTGGACCTGTTTCCGCCTGCGCATCTGGGTGGACCCGACCAATGGCGTGAACGGCCTGGATTACACCATCAAGCTGGCCAAACGCATTAAAGACGCCGGCGGCTCGTTTATCCTGGATTTCCATTATTCCGATTGGTGGGCGGATCCGCAGAAGCAGAACAAGCCCGCCGCGTGGGCGCGTCTCGATTTCGATGCGCTCGTCAAACAATCCGGCGATTACACGGCGTCGGTGGTCAAGGTGTTGAAGGCTGCCGGGGCCACGCCGGATTTTGTGCAGGTGGGCAACGAAATCACCGGCGGCATGTTGTGGCCGGACGGGCAGGTGAAGGTCCCGCTTTCCACCGTCAAGGTTTTCGAAGGCGATGTGACGGTGATATCGCCGCCGGACCCGTATGACGATGCCCGGCAGTGGGACCATCTCATCCGCCTGCTCAAGGCGGATATTGAGGGCGTTCGCTCGGTCACCGCGCCCCGGGACCACGTACGCATCATCGTCCACATCGATTGTGGCGGCGACTGGCCGGTAACGAAGTGGTATTTCGATCATCTCACAGCGGCCGGGGTGGATTACGATGTGATTGGCCAGAGTTATTATCCGCATTGGCACGGCTCGATGGAAAATATCCGCGACAATACGCGTCAGGCCATCCAGCGATACGGCAGGGAGGTGATGATTGTGGAAACGGGTTACCCGTCGCGCGATACGCATCCATCTGCTGCCGCTGCCAAATACATGCCCTGGCCGCAGACGCCGGACGGACAGAAACAATTCCTGGCAGACCTCATCCGGACGGTCAAAGAGAGCGGCGGCATCGGCGTCAATTACTGGCATCCGGAGGCGACGTATGTACCGGGGAACACGAACCGCTGGCGCGGGCCGGACGCGAATTCGTTGTTTGATGCGAAAGGCCATCCGTTGCCAGGGATGAGTGTGATGGGATTGCAGACGGAAATGGCCCATTCGATTCCATGAGGGGTGGAGAAATTTCCGGGGCTGATGGAGGACAACCAGACACTGCGACGGTTTGGAGTCCCGCCTTCAGGCGGCAAGGGAGCAAGCAACATACCGACCGCCTGAAGGCGGGACAACAAACGAAAGGCGCTCCGATTCCCGGCTCTGCCCTGATTCCCGGTAGGGCGGGTCACGCCGTGCGCCCCGTTCACCAGGTTTGCGGCGGGCAGAGGACTGCCCGCCCTACCTGGAATTTTGAAATCAGGACACCACCCGATTCCCGCTGAAATTGCAAACGCGACCGTTATCGAATAATCTGAATTCATGCGCTCAACCTTCCTGACCTGGCTGCGACTTGCCGGGGCCGGATTATTGGGCGCGGCGTACTGGATGCAGACGGCGGTGGCAGAGCAGGGGACAGCCGACGTGACCAACGTCGTTCAGATCGCCCGCCTGAGTTCGGAGAATTTCAGCCTCAGCCATTCCATCCGTCTGGAGGGGGCAGTCTGGTGGGCGAACCCGGCGCAAGGCCGGTTTGTGTTGAAGGATGAATCCGGGGCGGCGGAACTGGAAATGGACCTGGCCGGCCGGTCGATTCAGCCGGGCCAACAAGTGCGCGTGGAGGGCAACGGCACCATTGCCCGGCTCGGCGCCGGTTTCCGGCTCGGCGCCCGCGGCCCGGTGGTGGACAACAACGGCATCCATGGCATGACTGAAAAATCCGGGTCGGTTTATTTGAAAGCAGGTCGGCATCCCCTGCGTGTGGACTGGTTCAACGGCGTGGAGAAATACGGGCTGGCGGTAGAATATGAAGGGCCGGGCCTGTCGCGACAGAAGATTCCCGGCACCGTGCTGTTCCGGATGCAAACCGATGCGCCGGATGAGACCGGTAAACCGGTGAACGGCCTGGACTATCGGTGTTATGACGTGCCTGGGGAAGCCCTGACAGATTTCAGCCGACAGATGGCGATCAAGACCGGAACCGTCACCAACTTCGATCTCAGCGTCCTGGCGCATCCGGAGCATGTGGGGATTGAATTCGCCGGATTCCTGGAAGCGCCGCGCGACGGGCTTTACACATTTTACACGAAGTCGGATGACGGCAGCGAACTGTTCGTCGGCGTGCCGTCGCTGCAATTGACGGTTACCGGCCAGGCCGAGCTGCCACCACCGCGACAGATGGTGATAGGCCAGACGTTGCGTGACGGAGAGGGCGGCCAATGGGCGACCGTGGAAGGGAAGGTGACGTTTGTGAACGAGCAGCCGGACGGGGTGAAACTGGAATTGAGCGCCGGGGCCGACCGGATGCGGGTGGAGATTGCGGACGGCTCGCAACTGCCGGGCGTGCCTTTGTTGAACAGCCGCATCCGCGCGACGGGCTTCTGCCAGAGCGCCGACACGGCGGACGGCCAAAGGGTGCCCGGCGTCCTGCTGGTGCCCGGCGGACGGGAGATTCAAGTGCTGGAAACGCACCGGGAAGCGATGGAAAGCGCGAGCACGAATGCGGGTGCATTGCCGGAACTGACGACGGCCGCCGAGGTGCACCTTTTGAAACGGGAAGAAGCGCAGCGGGGGTACCCGGTCAAAATCCGCGGCGTGGTGACGTGCGTGGTGCCGGAATACCAGGCGTTCGTCCTGCAGGATTCCAGCCGCGGACTTTACGTGGAGGACCACTCGGCCGTCCGGTCGCATCCGCCGCAAATCGGGGAGCACCTGGAAGTGCAAGGCGTGTCGGATCCGAGCAAGTTTGCGCCGATTGTTCTGGCGCAGCAAATCATCAGCCTGGGCGAGGGCCACCTGCCCATGCCGGTGTATCCCACCTGGGACCAGTTGTTGAACGGGAGCCTGGACGCGCAGTACG
>CAYPSF010000318.1:0-3377 GCA_964413165.1 uncultured Bifidobacteriaceae bacterium | reverse complement strand
CGGATGGCGCGGACGCGGCCGTCCATCATGTCGCTGGGCGCCACGAGGTCCGCGCCGGCTTCGGCGTGGCTGGCGGCGGCCCGCGCGAGCAATTTCAGCGAGGGATCGTTCAGGATTTTCCCGCCCGACACCACGCCGCAATGGCCGTGCTCCATGTATTCACACAGGCAGACATCAGTGATGACTAGGAGCGAAGGCAGTTCTTTTTTCAGGAGCCGCACGGCCTGCTGCACAATGCCATTTTTGGCATATGCGCCGGAAGCTTTCGCATCCTTTTTATCCGGAATACCGAACAGCAGGACCGCCGGGACGCCGAGGGTATGGGCCCGGATGGCTTCGCGGAGCAGTTCATCGGGTGAAAGCTGGAACACGCCGGGCATGGCTTGGATGGGGCGGCGGACTTTTTTGCCGGAGCGCGCGAACAGCGGCAATACGAGCTGGGCAGCGCACAGGCGGGTTTCGGCCACGAGCCGGCGCAGGGCGGGCGACTGGCGCAGCCGGCGCGGACGGTACGCGGGAAACTGTCCGATGACACTCAAGTTCATGGGAACAGTTTAGATCAGCCGGGCGGCCTGCAAAGCGCAAAGTGCGCGCCGTCGCAAGCTCATTCGTTCAACATTCAGTCCCGCATTGCGGGATTGAGCGCTCGATGTTCCCAACGCGTGCCGCGTGGCGGCTCCGCCGCTTTACGCGGCTTAACCCTGCTTCAAGTGAAACAGTATCTCGTCAATCTTGTCGGCCATGGCCTGCACCTGTGACTGCGTGGGCGGATTGGCAATGACAAACTCCAGTTCCTGTACTCCTGAACAGGGCTTGGCCGCATGCTGGTCAATGGCCTGTAACACCGCATCCATCGTCGGCCGCTGGTCCAACTGCTCCTTGAGACCGGTCAATTGCGAACGCAATTCCGCTGAACTGATCGGTGAATTGTTCGCCGGTTTATTTGGATCGTATGCCATAAATTTCTCTCCAGTTCATCCCGCTTTCTTTTCCGCTTGCTCCTCGCCTATGGTCTTCGCGATCAATTTTGAACCGCGCTGGTTTCATTGGTTCAACCCGCCGGCCCTTTTTCTGCCGGCGGGGACGTCTTTTCTTGATCCACCGACTCTTTTGGCTCCGACGTCTATGCCATTGCTGACCTCGCCGGCTCTTTTTAATCCGTCGTCGATTCTATTTTGTAGCTCGCCGACGCAATTGGGTTCGGCCTCGATGCTTGTTTGTTGGACGCCGACGTAATTTTGTCCGGCGCCGACTCTTTTTCATTCGGCGTGGATGTTTTTTAGGACCTTTTCTCCGTCCTAAGCACCTGTTTTACAGTCGCTTTTGAGTATTCCGTGGATTTTGCCATCTGGCTACGCTTTGGCAGGCGCAGGGGCCGGAACAACAGGTTTGGCAGCACGCCCGGGAAACCGCTGATTGAGGTCGGAATAGATTGTATCGGCGCCCACTACGCCGCGTTGTGCCGCCTGCCGAACGCTCTGGTAAAACGAAAGGTCGGCCATGTAGGCTTCCGACGAGGCCAGCATCAGCGTGTCATCCACTCCTTCGAGCAACGTGCCCAGTGCGCGGGAAATGTCGTTGAGGTCCGTGCGCAGAGCGCGATCCTTGGCCAGTTCTGCCGAGTTCACAAAACCCGGCACCAGTTCGGGATGAGCCGCCATGTACCCGGCGCATTTTTCGTCAAAGGCCAGTGTCTTGTCTCCCAGTTTGGGCAGTTCCTTGCGCTCCGCGGCGGTCAGATTGAGCAGGAACGGCAGTTTGGAACGGATGGTATCGACGGCGGTTATTACAGCGGTCTTGTCTGCTGCGGTGATGCTTGCGGAGATACGATTATCGCTGGGCATAGTAGTGTTTGAGTTAGGCAGAGAGCCATCCCAGGTTAATCCCGGCGTGTCGTAACGAAGGCCCGAATCATAGGTCAAAGGCTGGCTCATGTGTTTTATTGGTTAATATTTTACGCCATCCATCCACTCGGATGGACAGCGGGCACGGCAATACAACGAAACGACAAGTACAGCTTGAAACAACTAAGTGAAACGGAGATTCATCCCTCAAACCCCGGAGAGGACAGCAGCGATACTGATACAAGATCTGTTTTTACGCAATAAAAATTATTCAAACTGAACCGATTTTTAAAAACCAAGTGGCGCGCAGCGATTTACGTGACTACATCTTTTCATTTCAAAGTTCAGCTTTGCATCCTATCCAATGGACTCTTCACTCCGAGACCGGGCTTCTGCATCACATGGGTATATATCTGCGTCGTCGTTACATCCCAGCGGAAGCCAAACCGAACACTGAACATTCAACGCTGAACGTCCAACTTTGAACGCCCGACTGAAGGCCGTTGTTGCGCCGTGCGGACGCTCTTAGAAAAGATGCGCACTAATTCCTCCGTCTCCACCAACAGTCCGGCCACCTTGCTGGCCGGTTTCACCAGTGGCACTCGCGCCACCAATCGCAACCAGCGCAGACTTTCCCGCAGTTCTTTCAGGTAGATTTTTATTTTGTGAACAAAATCAGCGCGCGATTCCGCCGCCTGTGCTTCGGCATGATTCGGCAGCGGTGACGTGCCCGACCGCAACAACTGTCCGGCCACATGATTACCGGCACGGCTAGCCGGCAGCGCTTCAACCAGACGAATAATTCGCACCGCATATTCCAGCAATCGTTCTTCCAAATCGTACTCCACCGGGCTCGTTTTACTTCGACGTTCAGCGTTCGACGTTGAATGTTCGATGTTCATATTACTGCGTCCTGCACCTGCAGACGCAGCGCTTCGAGCAGTCGCAAGCCGCTTCCATACAGCAGTTTCACCACCAGTTGTGTCGTACCGGACATCGCCAGAATCACCCGCCTCGTTTCATCTTTGGTCAGCACCACCGGCACCCGCACTGGTCGATCCGCACGAACCGCACTCACCCCCTCAATTGCCACATCCAGCACTTCCCGGTACAGAAACAACAATGAATTAAAGGCCTGATTTTGCGTGCTGGCCGCCACCTTGCCATTGACCGCCAAATCGCTCAAAAACAGCTCCATCTTCCCCTTCGGGTCCTGGGTCAACTCCTCTCGCAACTGCATCTTGTGGAAGTGGATATACCGCCGGATCCAATCGCAATAACACCGCTCGGTACGAATGGAGTAATGCTTGAGCCGCATGACTTCACGGCATTGATCCAATAATTTAAGCTTGGGATTGGGAACTATTTTCGCCCAAACCTTACCGCCGAACCCTGCATTGCCCTTTTGACCTTGACCTGCCCACGACTTGCTCATAGGCTTTTTTCCTGGAGTCAGATTTTCTGACAACGACTCAATGTTTTGCCGTTTAATATCAACATAGCTTAACTTAAGTCAATGTAATTAATAGTTAG
>CAYPSF010000317.1:0-3387 GCA_964413165.1 uncultured Bifidobacteriaceae bacterium | reverse complement strand
CATGCTGGTGGCAGGCCAGGAAGTGTTCCTGCGTTTGCGCCAGGGTGAACTCGACGTACAGTCGGCGGCTGTAACAAAGCACCATGACAAAAAACGAAAGCTGGCGTCGCGTGTTACCCACCGGCAAAACGCCGGAACTGCCCCAATCCACCTGAGCCGTCTGGCCGGGAGCAAAATGGAGCGTGAGGAATGCCGGCGCAGAAGCGGGTCGAACATGATGCACATACGCTTTGAGGATGCTGTAGCCACCGGTGTAACCACCCTCCTTCAGGCGTTGCAGCAGTTGCTGGGCGGTATACGGATGCTGGGCCAACAGCCGCACGATGGTGCTCTTGAACGGATCGAGCTTGCTGGAACGCTGGCCGGTTTTGCGCGGTTGATATTTTTCCGCGTCGATCCATTTGCTGACCGTGCGTTCATCCAGCGACAGCGACTGTGCGATCTGGGCAGCCGACAGATGCTCTTCATCCCGCAGATGCCGGATCTGATGGAAGGTTTGATAATCGATCATGCGGCACCTCCTTCCACCGCACGCTTCAAAATGTCGCCCACGCTCAAGCTCTGGCCGGAACGCTGGCTGGCAGGTGCTGCCGGAGCTGGCGGCAATGCCAACACCTGGTAGAGCGGTTTGTGATAAGCCAGCAAATCGGCGCTGACCAACTGCTGGCGGGCCTGCGCCAGTTGCAAGGGGTCCAATTTGAGCAACCGGCTCAGGGTGGCATCGGAGTAATAACTGAGTCCCTGGGCGTCGGCGACGATTACCAGCACCAGGTAAAGCGCCCAAGCCGCCGGTTCGCCGTGGCGCAGGAAGTTTTCGCGCACCAGCCGTTGATCAATCCAACTGAACTGCGCCGGCACCTGCCGCAGGCGTTCCGGGCGCAGGATTTTCTTTTGCATCATAAACCAGGTTTCCTTTCACAAGTCTTCTGGAGGGTTGATCCAGAATGTCCTGACCTCTGGCTATCAAACGCCGGGTGTAAGTGACGATGTCCTCTTGTAACGCGGTGTCGGTAAATTGCGCGATCAGGCCCACCAACAAAGGGGTTTTGACCAGGCAGAGTTCTTGTAACGCAGGCGGAGAGTCCTGCGGGGCCTGCTTTGGAGCAACTTCCTCACAAACAGCCACTTGCGCCGAGCAGGTCTCTTGTAACGTACGGCGCGGCTTGCGGGGCGGCTGCTTCCAGTAGCCCGGATGCTCGGCCCGCCACTCCTGCACCCGTC
The DNA here is from genome assembly GCA_964413165.1 of uncultured Bifidobacteriaceae bacterium. Lineage (GTDB taxonomy): Bacteria > Verrucomicrobiota > Verrucomicrobiia > Limisphaerales > UBA11358 > UBA11358. Next base: position 2,166 of record CAYPSF010000317.1, on the reverse strand, counting down.
GTACATTTTCGGGGCCGCGGAAGTAATCGCGGTTGTCGGGCTTGCTCAACCACCGCCGCTGACTGCCCTGCTTGCTGGCGGCCTGGCACTCCGGGTCTGAACAATATTTTTGCCGCCCCCGATTCCGGTAATCGGGAACAAAAAACTTCTTACAACGCAGACATTTGCAACGCAGGGCGGGCGGTTTCATGTGGTCGAAAATCCTCCCCTTTAAAAAACCCGCAAGACGACCGCAAGCCGGAAGAAAATCCAGCCGGAACAAAACGGAAAAAAGAAGATAAGAAGAGATTTTAGCGGAACCTTGGGAAGAAGACGGAACGGGAAGAAGACAACAATTTCAAACCGGCGGATTTACCCCATATTCAGACTAACGCTGTCAATTATGCGCCATTCACCATAATTTCCGAAGGCGTCGCCCAAATTTGTAGAACTCTCAACACAATTCCTGGGGTTCACATTCCACGTGACCCGAATGCTCTCGGTCCGCGAATTGCATTCCTTAAACTCGTAATGGAAACCGTCATCAACATATACAAGTGCAGTTCCATGTCGAAGATCATTGGGGGCAAGGTGCAGACACTTGGAATCCGTTTAGGTGAACCATATTTGTGAAAAATCGCCTGTGAAGTTGTTGTTGTAAAAAGCGTTCGCCCTGTGGCACATCAAATAAAACCAGCGCGGATGCGGTGAGTGTGCAGAATCAAACGCCACGGAAAAATTCATGCACGGGAGTTCTCACAGCCTTGGCGATGCGGAGCAAAGCCTCGATGGAAATGATTTTTTCGCCGCGCTCTACTTCCCCGAGGTATTTGGGGTTCAAATCCACCTTCTCAGCCAATCGTTCCTGGGTATAACCGGCATTTTTCCGACGGGAGCGAATGGCATCACCAATCACCTTGCGGTGCTTTAGAATGGTTTTCCGTTTGTTGTTGCGACTTGCCACGACGCCGAAGGATAGGCGCTTGGATTTCCGAGCTTACACCAGCAACAAGCTGGTATTTTCAACTTGCTTTGTGGTCATGTACGTACAACTTGGTTGTTCTCCGTGTTGAATAAAACCCTAACGATTGACGAAGCCGCTGAGGCACTCCAAGGGCTGATGCAGAAAGACTTCAACAGGGAGTGGTTGGCCAGACTGTCAAGAGTGTCCAGACTGGACATCGTGCGAGCCGAAGATGAACTGATATTTCTGGATTTTTTTGCCATCTACTTCTCCTTGAAATTCACACGATCTCCTGGTTGGCGCGACAAGGGAGTTTTGGTGTTTGAAAAGTTTTTCAGTTCCTTCCTGAGTTGGTATGGCAATTTTCTGGAAAGTAAAAGGGCGGGGACTCGGGATGACGCATTCAAAATACTAGATGCACGGCTCAATGCTTATGGTGCGAGTATTGAAGAACCAAGTTCTGCGGAACCCGAGGAAATGCTTCGGTCAATCGGCTTAAAGTTTGCAATGTATGCGTTGGCGGAAGAATGTGAGAAAGCTTTTTTGGTCAAACTTCTAGTCGATTGTGAGAACATTATTACTACGGTTGGAGCGGAAGTTTTCAACCACCGGGTACAAATGCTCCATACGTGGTTTGATTCGCACAAAATTGCCTAAACCCTCTTGCTCCTTCCTACTCCAGTGAGTTTGACGACCACAAACGCGCCGGACCGTTCGCCGGCTGTCCGGCCATGTCCCGACCCCTTCTGGCGCGTTGTAGGTCGAAAAACACGTCGCCTCAGCTAGCCCATGACCGTTGGTTTGAGCTGGTCCGATCTAGACCGGGTTGCTCTCTGAACACCTCCACCAAGCCAACGGAGTCCCTACGCGCGGCGGCGGGGGCCGGGGGCCACGGTGTGGGGACGGGTCGGGCCAAATGAAAGCTTCCTTTTGTATCACCTTGCCGGCGGCTGGTGGACTATCACCATCACCGGGCCAAAGTTCAACCGCGACGACGGCACCTGCCACCATCATCGAACCACAGATCAACTGCGCTGTCTGCCATGATTTCGTAAAAACGCAAAGGACATTGGAAACACCTTAAACACGGATGGATTTGTTAGCAGTGGAGCATTTTGAAAATGTCAAAAACTCATAAAATACTTGATTTCATTGAGTGAAATCAATGTTGGAGCGGGTGAAGGGAATCGAACCCTCATCTCAGGCTTGGGAAGCCCGCATTC
>CAYPSF010000316.1:0-3390 GCA_964413165.1 uncultured Bifidobacteriaceae bacterium | reverse complement strand
CCACAGCTTATTGTGGTCACCTGTTTGTAACATACCAAATTTTGTGGTGTCAAGGTGGAGTTGTTAAATAAATGCTAATTGTTAATAACTTGTTTCCCCAAAACCGCGCTTGCGTTCGCCCGGTTTTCGGATAAGGTTTGCGGCTCCCGTTGACGGGAAAATTTAACGTAACGACCTGATTATTTCAATTTATGGCCACAGCAAACGACCTCCGCCGCGGCATGGCGATCAATTACAACGGCGACATCGCCGTGGTCCTCGACATGCAGCATCGCACGCCGGGCAACCTGCGGGCCTTCGTCCAGGCCACGCTCCGCAGCATCCGCACCGGCAAATCCTCCGACGTGCGCTTCAGCTCGACCGAAAAAATCGAGCCGGTGCCGATGATCACCAAGAAAATGGAATTCAGCTACAAGGACGGGGTGGACTACGTTTTCACCGACCCGGAAACCTATGAAACCGTCACCCTCGCGGAAGAACTGGTCGGCGACGCAAAAAACTATCTCGTGGAGAATGCCTCCATCACCGTGACCTTCGTCGAGGAAAAGGCCGTGTCGCTGGAATTGCCTTCGAGCGTAGTATTGACGGTCGCGGACGCGCCGGAAGGTATTCGCGGCGATTCATCGAACAACGTGCAAAAGCCGGTAACGCTCGAAACCGGCATCACGGTCCAGACGCCGTTGTTCATCAAGACCGGCGAGAAAATCAAGGTGGACACGCGCACGGGCAAGTACATGGAACGCGCCTGACCGGAACTTTGAATTCGGCCCCTAAAAGGGGAATAAAGCCCGCCTAATGCGGGTTTTTTAATTTACAGCAGGAATAATTGCTAAGCCGGCGGGTTTCGGCTATCTCTCCCGCATGGCCGAGCGGTTGCAAAAGGGAGAAAAGGTACTTCGGGGCATCGCCGTCTCTGATGGCGTCTGCCGCGGAAAAATCCTCGTGCTCCATCGCGCCCGCCACATTATCGCCCGGCGGGAAATTTCGGCGGACGAGGTGACCGTTGAAATCAGCCGTTTTGAAAAGGCGCTCGTCCAGACCCGCCAGCAAATCCTCGAAGTCCAGCGCAAGGTCGTGGAAAACCTGGGCGCGAAGGAGGCGGATATTTTTGAGGCGCATCTGCTGATGCTGGAAGACCATGCGCTGGTCGGCGAAGCCATCCGCCTCATCAAGGAGGAAAAGGACAACGCCGAACATGCCTTCCACAGCGTGGCCGAACGCTATTCCGCGGCGCTCCTGGCGGCCAACGACGAGTATCTCCGCGAACGCGTCTCCGACATGCGCGACCTGACGTCCCGGGTGCTGGACAATCTGCTCGAGGTGAAGGACGCCGTGGACCTGCACCGCCTCACCGAACCCTGCATCCTGGTCAGCCACGACCTCAGCCCGTCCACCACCGCACAATTGAACAAGCAATTCGTGCTGGGCTTTGCCACCGACATCGGCGGGAAAACCTCGCATACCGCCATCATGGCGCGGTCGCTGGGCATCCCCGCCATCGTCGGCTTGCAGACCGCCAGCCAGGAGCTGGACAGCGGCGACTACGCGCTGCTCGACGGTTACAACGGCACCATCGTGGTCAATCCGACCGACCAGACGCTGTTTGAATATGGTCAACTGGCCAAGATCAAGGCGTCGCTGGACGAAAAACTCCGCGAGATCCGGAATCAACCCGCGGTGACGCTCGATGGCAAACCCATTCATCTCTCCGCCAACATCGAGGACCAGAATGACATCGAAGCGGTGATTGCCAATGGCGCGGAGGGTGTGGGCCTGTTCCGCACGGAATTTTTATTCATCAACCGCGACAGCCTGCCCACCGAGGAGGAGCAATATAAGGTCTATCGCGAGGTGGCCGCCGCGCTCAAGCCGAACTCCATCATCATCCGCACGCTCGATCTGGGCGGCGACAAATTCGCCTCGCATCTGCAATTGGCGCAGGAGGTCAATCCTTTTCTCGGCTGGCGGGCCATCCGGTTCTGTCTCGCCCAGCCGGAAATGTTCCGCGCCCAGTTGCGCGCCATTCTGCGCGCCAGCGCCGAGGGCAACGTGAAAATGATGTACCCGATGATTTCCGGCCTGGATGAACTGAACCAGGCCAATGCCATCGTCGATAAATGCAAGGACGAGTTGCGCGCCGAGGGCAAACCCTTCGACGAGAACCTGGCCATTGGCGCGATGATTGAAATCCCGTCCGCGGCTTTGATCGCCAACACGCTGGCCCAGCGCGCCAGGTTTTTCAGCATCGGCAGCAACGATTTGATCCAGTATACCCTGGCCGCCGATCGCACGAACGAAAGGGTTTCGCATCTCTACGAACCCACCCACCCGGCCATCCTGCAATTGATCAAAGCCACCGTCGACGCCTCGCACCGGCACGGCATCTGGACCGGTGTGTGCGGGGAAATCGCCGGCGACCCCGTCCTGGCACCCCTGTTGATTGGACTGGGCGTGGATGAATTGAGCGCCGCCCCGTCCGTCGTCCCCCAGGTGAAGTACATCGTCCGCCGGCTCAAACTGAGCGAAGCCCAGGCCCTGGCGGAATTTGCGCTGCAATGCGAATCGCCGTCGGAAATCTACCGGCGCTGCCAGGAGCTGGCCCGCGCCGCCGCCCCCAGCCTCTTTGAAAGCAAAACCTGAACGCCGTTAAATGGTTGAACCGTTTAACCGTTTAACCGTATTTTCCCGGGGTGTTTTTCCAGTTCAACGATTTAACAATTTAACCGTTCAACGAATCAGCAATGAAAGTCATCATCCTCGCCGCCGGCTACGCCACGCGCCTGTACCCCCTCACCCTCACCCAACCGAAACCGCTCCTGCCCGTCGCCGGCAAGCCGATGGTCGAGCACGTCCTCGACAACCTCGCGCCCATCACCGACATCGACCGCGTCTATGTCGTCACCAACGCCAAGTTCGCCGGCCATTTCCAGAAATGGTCGGATCATTATCGCGCCACGAAATCCAAATTTGCCTTCACCGTCGTCAACGATGGCTCGACCGACGACACTAATAAACTCGGCGCCATCGGCGACATCCATTACGTCCTTAAAATGCAAAACGTGGACGACGACCTCATCGTGGTTGCGGGCGACAACCTGTTCAGCGAGAAACTGGGGGATTTCGGAAAAGTCTGCCGCGAGAAAAACGCGCCGGTGCTCGCGCTTTATGACGTGGGTGATCTGGAACAGATCAAAAAGTACAATTCAATTTCCACGGACGCCGCCGGGCGCATCACTTTCTTCGAGGAGAAGCCGAAGCACCCGACGAGCACGCTCACCGGCATTGCGCTCTATTTTTATCCGCGGGCCACGATCCCGCTGATCCAGCAATACATTGCCGAGGGCAACAATCCCGACCAGCCCGGCCGGCTGGTGCAATGGCTTTACCCGC
>CAYPSF010000315.1:0-3419 GCA_964413165.1 uncultured Bifidobacteriaceae bacterium | reverse complement strand
TCAGGCTGCCCTTGAGCTGGGTGACGGATTCGTATTCGTGCTCCTCCATCCAGGCGGCCAGCTCTTTTTCAATGACGGTGATCTGGCCGATGCCGTGCCGGATGAGCGTGGAACAGAGCTGGGTCACGTCGGCGCCGGCCATGAGCATTTTCAGGACGTCGGACGCGCGATGGATGCCGCTGGTCGCCGCCAGGCTGCATTTAAGACGACCGCAAAGGATGGCAATCCAGCGCAGCGGCACGCGCATGGCCATGGGCGTGCTCAACAGAATGTTGGGTTTGACCTCGAGCGTTTCCAGGTCGATGTCCGGCTGGTAAAACCGGTTGAACAACACCAACCCGTCCGCGCCGGTGTCATTCATCCGTTTGGCCATGTTGGCAAAATTGGTGAAGAACGGACTGAGTTTCACCGCCACCGGGATCGTGACCTCGGCTTTCACCGCCTTGAGCACATCCAGATAGGTTTGTTCCACCTCGCCGGCGGGCAGGTCCAGGTTCGTGGGGATGTAATAGATATTCAATTCCAGCGCATCGGCACCCGCCTGCTGGATCTGTTTGGCATATTGCGTCCACCCGCCGGGGGACGAGCCGTTCAAACTCGCGATGATGGGGATTTTTACGGACTTTTTCGCGTTGGCGATATGCTTGAGATATTCCTCGGGGCCGAGGTGATATTCCTCCGGCTCCGGAAAATAGGTCAAGGCCTCCGCAAAACTGAACGTGCCACTTTCCATGTGATGGTTCAGTTCCAGGCGGTCCTGGCGCAATTGCTCCTCGAACAGGGAGTACAGCACCACTGCCGGCGCCCCGGCATCCTCCATGCGCTTGATATTGTCAATTTCCTCCGACAGTGGCGAGGCCGCCGGCACCAGGGGCGTGCGCAGTTTCAAACCGAGATAAGTGGTAGTCAGGTCCATAAGATTTACGATTTGCGATTTACGATTTACGCGCCGGTCCGCTTTTGCTGCAGCGATCGGCAATCAGCAATCGTAAATCATCATTTCTTTCAAGGTTGTTGGTCCACGGTGGCGGCGGGCTTCGTCGCCTGGGCTGGAGCCGTTTCGGCCTTCAAGTTGCGTCCGGCCATGAACTGGTAAAATTTCCAGCGTCGTTCGGCGTCCGTCTGGGCCTGGGCGAAAAATTTCTTCGCGTCCTCCGGCTTGCTCTTGGTGAGCATCTTGAACCGGTTTTCCGAGAGCAGATAATCCTGCACCTTGGATTTCGCCGCTCCGGAATCCAACTGCAACGGGTTCTCGCCGGCTTCCGTCCGGCGCGGGTCGTAGCGGTACAGCAGCCATTGGCCGGATTCCACCGCCAGCTTCTGCTGGCGCGCGCCCACGCCCATATCGAGCGCAATGCCATGGGCGATGCAATGGCTGTAGGCAATGATGAGCGAAGGACCGGGATAGGATTCCGCCTCGACGAAGGCGCGCAATGTCTGTTCGTCCTTGGCCCCCAGGGCGACGCTGGCCACGTAGATGTTGCCGTAGCTCATCGCGATCAGGCCGAGGTCTTTCTTGCCCGCCGGTTTGCCGCCGGCGGCGAATTTTGCCACCGCGCCGCGCGGCGTGGATTTGGACATCTGCCCGCCGGTGTTGGAATAAACCTCCGTGTCCATGACGAGCACGTTGACATCGCGTCCGCTGGCCAGAACATGGTCCAGGCCGCCGTAGCCGATGTCGTAGGCCCAGCCGTCGCCGCCAAAAATCCAGACGCTGCGTTTGACGAGCGTGTCCGCGATGGGCAACAACGTCTTCGCCTCGAGAGATTCCAGTTTCGCCAGTTTCTGCTTCAGGGCGACCACGCGTTCGCGTTGCTCGTAAATTCCCGCTTCGTCGGTCTGGGCGGCGAAGATGATGCCGTTGACAAGGTCGTCACCGATTTGCGGCGCGAGTTTCTTCACCAGTTCCATGGCGAATTCTTTTTGCTTGTCGATGGAGACCCGGAAGCCGAGACCGAACTCGGCGTTGTCCTCAAACAACGAATTGCACCAGGTCGGCCCGCGGCCGGCCTTGTCCACGCAATAAGGCGTGGTCGGCAGGTTACCGCCGTAGATGGAGGAACAGCCGGTGGCGTTGGCGATAACGGCGCGGTCGCCGAACAATTGTGACACCATCTTGATATACGGCGTCTCGCCGCAGCCTGCGCAGGCGCCGCTGAATTCGAAGAGTGGGCGCATGAGCTGTTGCTGGCGGAGTTGCGTGGTCTTGATCTTGCGCCGGTCCACTTCCGGCAGTTCGAGGAAGAAATTCCAGTTTGCCCGCTCGGAGTCGCGCAACGGCGCCTGGGGCCGCATGTTGATAGCCTTGAGCTTCGCCTCGGTCTTGTTCTTGGCCGGGCAGACATCCACGCAGAGCATGCAGCCGGTGCAATCCTCGGCGGCCACCTGCAGGGTGAATTTCAACCCCTTGAAGTCGGGAACCCGGGAGTCCACGCTCTTAAAAGTCCCCGGCACACCCTTGAGCGCCGCCGGTTCATAGACCTTGGCGCGGATGGTGGCGTGCGGACAAACCGCCACGCACTTCAGGCATTGGATGCAAATCTTTTCGTCCCACACCGGGATGTCCAGCGCGAGGTTACGCTTTTCATATTGCGCAGTGGCGGTCGGGAACGTGCCGTCCACGGGGAATGCGCTCACGGGCAGGTCGTCGCCTTCGCCGGCGGTGATTTTGCCCAACACGTCATTCACGAATTTCGGTGCGCCGGCAACCAGCGGCGGCAGCAAGGGGCCGGTGCCATTCGCGCGGTTGGGTACCGGCACCTCGTGCAGATGTTCCAGCGTGTTGTCCACGGCCTTGAGGTTCATGGCGACGACTTCCTCGCCCTTCTTGCCGTAGGTTTTCTTGATGGAATACTTGATGGATTCGATGGCCTTGTCGCGGGGCAGCACGCCGGACAACGCGAAGAAACAGACCTGCATGATGGTGTTGATGCGCCCGCCCATGCCGCTGTCGCGCGCCACCTTCGTCGCATCAATCACATAAAATTTCGCCTTCCGGGCAATGAGCGTCTCCTGCACCGGGGTCGGCAGTTTGGACCAGGCTTCTTCCTTCGGGTGCGGAGTATTGAGCAGGAACGTGCCGCCGGTCACCAGTGGTTTGACCATGTCGCAGCGCTCCAGGAATGTCGGCAGATGGCAGGCGATGAAATTGGCGCGGCTGATGAGATAAGTGGAACGGATCGGCTCCGGCCCGAACCGCAGGTGTGATACGGTCATGCTGCCGGACTTCTTGGAATCATAGACGAAATAGCCCTGCGCGTAATTGTCCGTGCCTTCGCCGATGATTTTGATCGAATTCTTGTTCGCGCCCACTGTACCATCGGCGCCCAGGCCATAAAACATCGCCCGGATCACGTTGTCGGGTTCGGTCGAAAACTCGTTGTCCACCGTCAGGCTGGTGTGGGAAACGTCGTCGTTGA
>CAYPSF010000314.1:0-3467 GCA_964413165.1 uncultured Bifidobacteriaceae bacterium | reverse complement strand
ATCTGGTAAAACAGTTTAACATGCCCATCCACGACACCATGTGGCCGACGTTCATTGTTTACGGCGTCGCCATCGTCGGCAGTGTTTATGGTGGCAGCCTGCCCATGACGCTCATGAAACGCGGCATGCCCGTTTACCGAGCTCGCATGACCGCCATGTTCATACTTGCCCTGTGCCCGCTGGCTGTGCTCACGACGCAGTATTTTGGCAACGTCAGCCATTTCGGCGACATGGCCAAAGTGTATGCTGTAGCGGTCATCTGCATTGGAGCCGCCGCGCATCAGGCCTGGTCGGCGAATCTCTTCACCACCGTTTCGGACATGTTCCCCAAAACGGCGGTCGGTTCGGTCACTGGCATCGGGGCCATGGCGGGAGGATTGGGCGGCGTGATTGTGCAATTGATCGCCGGCACGCTCACCGATACTTACAAAGCCACGCCGCAAACGGCCTACCGGATCATGTTTGTCATCTGTGCCGTGAGTTATTTGATCGCGTGGGGCGGGATGAAATTACTGGTGCCCAGACACAAACCGATTACCGATTTGTGAAAATACTTTCAAAGTAAAAGCCCGTTATAACCGGGACGGCAACGGACTTTGTTTTTCAGGTTGGCCCACCTCCTGCCCGTCAGGCGACAGGAAGATCGCGACCCGTCTTCGACAACTGAATTTCAAAGCTTGATGTAAAGATTTTTTAAGATAAAAACTTTTACTTTATGAGTTCCCCAAGCGGACCCAGACCGGCTTCGAGTCGCTATCGGTGGGTCATCTGCTCCCTGTTGTTCTGGGTCACCACGGCGAATTACCTCGATCGCGGCGTCTTCGGCAACCTGGCGCCCGAACTGGAACATCAGCACTATTTTACCGAGGACCAATACTGGTACATGACCGTGGCGTTCCAGGCGGCGTATGCCGTCAGTCTCTTGCTGGCCGGGCGCCTGATGGATGTGGTGGGATTGCGTTGGGGATTCACCATCGCGTGCGCGTTCTGGGGACTGGCGGCCATGAGCCATTCCCTGGTCAGCACAGTCGCCGGTTTTTTTGCCGTGCGCATTTTGCTTGGGCTGGGCGAAGGCGGCAATTTCCCGGCGGCGATCAAGACCGTGGCAGAATGGTTTCCGAAACGCGAACGGGCCCTGGCCACCGGCTTGTTCAATTCCGGCTCGAATGTCGGTGGAATCCTGGTGCCCTTCGGCCTTCCGTTTGTCATCGCTACCTTTTCTTCCCTGGCCGTCTTCGGCTCCGCCAATGGCTGGCGGGGCGCATTTCTGATCACCGGCGTGGTCGATCTGGGCTGGATTATCGCCTGGCTGGCGATTTATAAAAAGCCGCAGGAGCACCCGCGGGTTTCCCCGGCCGAACTGGCGCTGATCAACAGCGATCCGCCCGAACCATCGGTGAAAATCCCGTGGCGCCGACTGCTGCCCCATCGCCAGACCTGGGGTTATGTCATCGCCCGATTCATGACCGACTGTTTCTGGTGGTTTTATCTGTTCGGCGCGCCGCAGTTCTTTTCGGACCGGTTTGGGCTGAACCTGGCATCCCGCAGCGTCCCGATCGCAGCCATCTACGTCATTGCTTCCTTCGGCAGCATCGGCGGTGGTTGGCTGTCCGGATATTTCATTAACCGGGGTTGGAGCGTGAACCGGGCCCGTAAAACCACCTTGCTCCTGTATGCCCTGTGCGTCTCCCCCGTCGTATTTGCCGCCACCACCCATAATTCCTGGGTGGCGGTGGCGCTGATTGCTTTGGCTGCCGCCGCACACCAGGCGTGGTCCGCCAATGTATTCAGCCTGGCCGGCGATATGTTCCCGCGCCGCATCGTGGGTTCGGTGACCGGTCTGGGCGGTTTTGCCGGTGCGACCGGCGGCATCATTCTGTTTACCACCGTCCGCAGAATCAGGCTGGACGCGATCGCCCGAGGCGAGACCGGTGACTACTTTCTCATTTTTCTCGCTGCTGGCCTGGCCTACCTTGTCGCCCTGCTGATTGCCCACCTGCTCGCCCCGAAACTCGAACCGGCCGAAATCGAGGACAAAATCGGGGCCTGACCGGGTATCAGCAGAAAATCAAAAGGCCCGTTGCAGCGAATGCTGTAACGGGCCTGGTTTTTCAAGTTTGCTTACACCGTGTAAGTTCCCGATGCCGTTGTGCCGCCGCGGCCCGTCCAATTGGTGTGGAAGAATTCGCCGCGGGGTTTGTCCAGGCGTTCGTAGGTGTGCGCGCCGAAATAATCACGCTGCGCCTGCAAGAGGTTCGCCGGCAGCCGTTCGCTGCGATAGGAATCATAAAACGCCAACGCCGTGCTGAACGCCGGGACCGGGATGCCCTTCTTGGCGGCCATGGCCACCACGTTACGCCACGAACGCTGGCAGTCTTTGATGGCCTTTTTGAAGAACGGGTCGAGCATCAGGTTCGACAGCTTGGAATTCTTGTCGAAAGCTTCCTTGATTTTGCCCAGGAACGCGCTGCGGATGATGCAGCCGCCGCGCCACATCAACGCGATGCCGCCGTAGTTCAGGTTCCACTTGTTTTCCGCCGCGGCCGCGCGCATGAGCATGTAACCCTGCGCATAGCTCACAATCTTCGACGCATACAGCGCCTGGCGGATGGCTTCGATGAATTTCTTCTGGTCGCCCTTGATGGTGGGCTTGGGCCCCTTCAATTTTTTGGCCGCCGCGACGCGCTCCTCCTTCATGGCGGAAACGCAACGCGCATAGACCGCCTCGGCGATCAGCGTAATGGGAATGCCCAGGTCCTGGGAAGAAACCACCGTCCATTTACCGGTGCCTTTCTGGCCGGCGGTATCGAGGATTTTTTCCACCAGCGGCGAACCGTCGGTGTCTTTGTAGGCGAGAATGTCGCGGCTGATTTCGATGAGGTAGGAATCCAGTTCGCCTTTGTTCCATTCGGCAAAAACCTCGTGCATCTGGTCCGGCGTCATGCCGAGCCCGGTCTTCATCAGGTTGTAGGCTTCACAGATGAGCTGCATGTCGCCGTATTCGATGCCGTTGTGAACCATTTTCACGTAATGGCCGGCGCCGCCTTCGCCCACCCAGTCACAACAGGGCACGTTGTTTTCCACCTTGGCCGAGACGCCCTGGAAAATCGCCTTGACGTGCGGCCAGGCGGCAGGAGAGCCGCCGGGCATGATGCTGGGGCCATGACGCGCCCCTTCTTCGCCGCCGCTCACGCCCGTACCGATATACAGCAATCCCTTGCTCTCCACGTATTTCGCGCGGCGGATGGTATCTTCGAACAGCGAGTTGCCGCCGTCGATGATGATGTCGCCGGGCTCAAGATGCGGGAGCAGTTGCTCGATGAATTCGTCCACCGGCTTGCCGGCCTTGACGAGCATCATAACGCGGCGGGGTTTCTTGAGCTGGGCGACCATTTCCGGGATCGAATGCGCTCCGAGCACCTTGGTGCCCTTGGCTTCATTGGCCAGGAACTGGTCCACTTTCTCCA
>CAYPSF010000313.1:0-3470 GCA_964413165.1 uncultured Bifidobacteriaceae bacterium | reverse complement strand
TCCATGATCACGCCGATGCTGCCCGTGAGGGTCAGCTCGTTCGCCACGATCCAGCGGCATGGTACGGAAATGTAATAGCCGCCCGACGCCGCCAGGCTGCCCATTGAACAAACCACCGGTTTGCCCTTGGTGATCAGCTTGCCTGACTCGTCCAATTTGTCTGCCTGGAAATTCGCAATGATTTTATTGATTTCGTCCGAGGCCATCACTTCGCCACCCGGGGAATCCACCTTGAGAATCACCGCCCTGACCCGGTCATCGTCCTTGGCCCGGTCCAGCTGCGCCTTGATTACGTCCACCATGTTGTTGCCCGCCTGGTCGGCGGTGTGGCTGGTAATGATGCCGTCCACCGTGACCACGGCGATCTTCCGGGGCGAATTGTTGTCTTCGATGACGCATTCATCCAGCCGCGGGCCCACGTCACGGACGGAGGTGGTCCGGAAACCGCTCCGCAATCCCGAACCGAGCCGGGAACCGATCATATGCGACAGGGCTTGGACGAAAATGATCAGGACACAAAAAACCAGCAACACGGACAAAATGATGCTCGCAATCATCCAGCCGCGGCTGCGGCGGGGCTTGGCGGACGGTGACGGCGCAATGACTGGCGGCGGCGCCAACGATGGCGGCACGGCACTGGGCGGCAAAGGTGGTGTATCCATATCCATAGTGCGTCCATCCTAGCCCAAAACCCGCGGCGGAGCAAGGCAGATTGGCAAACCGATTTACGATATTCGATTTACGATTTACGCGTCATTCAACCACCGCAGCGCGTCGCGTAAATCGTAAATCAAAAATGCCTCACCAGTACTGATGCACCAGCGGCTTGATCTGCGCGGCGTACAGGGCGCCGATCTTCTTCATCGTGGCCGGGGACAACGGCGGCAGGTCAGAGGCAGCGATGTTTTCCGCGACCTGTGCCGGGCGCCTGGCGCCGGGGATGGCACACGTCACGGCAGGAAATTCAAGGATCCAGCGCAGGGCCAGTTGCGCCAGCGTCGACCCTTTAGGCACAAACGCTTTTAATTCCTCGACGGTGCGCAGGGCGGTCTCGAAATCCACGCCCGAAAACGTTTCCCCGCGATCGAACGCCTCGCCGTGGCGGTTGAAGTTCCGATGGTCGTCCTTCGCGAAGTTGCTCGCGCGCGTGATTTTGCCCGACAGCATGCCCGACGCCAGGGGCACCCGCGCGAGGATGCCGACCTGGCGACGTTGCGCTTCGGGGAAAAACAATTCCGACGGGCGCTGGCGGAGAATGTTGAAAATGATCTGGATGGTCTGCACACCGGGGAATTCGATGGCCTTGAGCGCTTCTTCGACCTTTTCCACGCTCACGCCGTAATGCCGCAGCTTGCCGGCCTTTACCAGGTCGTCGAGGAGGCTGAACACCTCGGGCATGTAAAACACGGCCGGGGGTGGGCAATGCAGTTGCAGCAGGTCGATCGTGTCGGTGTTCAGGTTTTTCAGGCTGCGTTCGATGAAGGCGGTGAGATTTTTGCGGTTGTAACCAGTTGCCGTGTGCGGGTCGAGCCGGCGGCCGGCCTTGGTGGCGATGTAAAATTTATCCTTCCGTTCCTTTTTCAACTTCGCCAGTAACGCTTCGCTATGGCCGTCGCCATAAACGTCTGCGGTGTCGAAGAAATTCACGCCGCCATCGAGGGCGGTATGGAGGGCGGCGAGGGATTCCGTGTCATCCACCTTGCCCCAGGCGCTGCCGATGGCCCACGCGCCAAAGCTGATTTCCGAGACTTTCCACCCCGTCCGGCCCAAAGTGCGATATTTCATGCGGGAAAAGTTAAACGAAAAATGATTTCACGCAACTCCACTGACGCGCGAGTGGCAGTCGTAAAGACGCAAAAGGAAGTGGCGGAGGACAAAAGTTTGGACTGCGGTTTCAGAGCGCAGCGGCGACACCGCTTTCGGCACGACCGGTTACCTTCCAAAGCGGCGTGGCGCTTCGCTTCCCGCCGCAGTCCAAAATTGGCGGCTGCGGCGCAAGCCGCGTTGGGTTCGGAGGCCAATCAAACGGAAACACCTTCAACGCAGAGACGCTGAGAACGCCGAGAGCCGCAGATTTTTTTAACCACGGATGGACACGGATAAACACGGATAAGAGCAGGACGCGAATCGACGCAAAGGTAGGACGCGTCACTCCGTGCGCGTCGGGATTTGAAGAATCCGTGTTCATCCGTGTCCATCCGTCGTAAAAACATCCCGGACTTGACGGATGGCGCAGAAAGTTTAATTGAATGGTCATGCAGCCTGATCCGGCTTCCAATGTTAAGGGCAACAGCGATGATCAGCCGTCTTCGGCCGATGATATTAAAATGAAGCCTTCATCTGTCGGCAAACGGCGCATGCTACCGCCGCTGGTTATCCTGTTTATAGTTTTTGGCTTTCTCGCAGTGATTCTACCTGTGAGACGCGGACCGAGAGGGCGGGCAATAATCGTGATGGCGCGAGTGGAAATATCCCAAATCGTCGATGCTATCCAACAGTATGACAGTGTTTATGGCCGAGTTCCGGTCCCGACCAATGTTGAGGTTGCGGCGTTGACCGCCAAAGCAGATTTTACCTTTGGCGGACCGTCCTTAGATGCCATTCTGGGACCGGGAAGCCGGACGCCAGCAAATGCCGATGTGATGGCCGTCCTGATGGACCTGACCAACAATCCCGATGGTACCGTGACGGTAAATGGTAATCACAACCTGAATCCGCAGAGGATTATTTTTCTTAACGCCAAATTCAGCGGAGACACCAATGGTCCGGGTGTAGGCACGGATCTGGTTTATCGTGATCCTTGGGGACATCCTTACATTGTCACCATGGATTTGAACGGCGATGGCCGGTGCCGGGATGCGTTTTACCGGAATCATTCGGTGTCGGGAACAGACGGGGCGATGGAGTCTGATGGATTGACCAATGCTCTGGATGTCTCTGGAACCAATGATCTGTTCGAGCATCAAGGCCGGGTGATGGTCTGGTCGCTTGGACCCGACGGAAAAGCAGATAAGTCCAAACCATCAACATCGTCTCCGAACAAGGATAATGTCGTCAGTTGGCGGTGACTCTGGTTGAAATTTCCCATCTTTGCGTCCGGCCGCCTTTGCGTTAGATTCGTGGCCAAGGATTATGCAACCGGAGAAATTGACCCAGAAATCACAGGAGGCGCTGGCCGAGGCGCAACGGCTCGCGCGCGAACTGTCGCACCAGGAAATCGATGGCGAACATCTTGCGCTGGCGCTCATCGGCCAGACCGAAAGCCTCATTCCCGACCTGCTGGAACGCATCGGTGTGCCCGTCGCCCGGCTGAAGCCGGATCTGGAGGCCGAGCTCGCCCGCCGGCACAAGGTCCAGGGCGGAGGCGAAGTTTATGCCGGCAGCGATCTGCGAAAGGCCCTCGATGCCGCGCAATCCGAGGCGACCAAACTCAAGGACGATTACGTCAGCACCGAACATCTGCTGCTCGG
>CAYPSF010000312.1:0-3475 GCA_964413165.1 uncultured Bifidobacteriaceae bacterium | reverse complement strand
ACCGCCAGTGTTTACATCAACGATGCGGAAGACGGATTGATCCACGATTACGATGTGTGGCTCGAGAAACTCGCGCCGCATGCGCCGACGTCGCAATACCAGCACAACCGCACCGGCGAGGACAATGCCGACGCGCACATGAAACGACAGGTCATGGGTCGTGAAGTGGTCGTAGCCATCACCCAGGGCAAACTCGACCTGGGCCCGTGGGAACAGATTTTCTACGGGGAGTTCGACGGTCGCCGGCGCAAGCGGGTGCTGGTGAAAATTATCGGGGAATAACCTGATGCCCCCCAAACTGGCAGAGTTAAAACAGACCGCCATCGTCAATTCTCTTCGGAATTGCCAGCTGTTCGCCGGTTTGCCCCAACCCGACCTCGAAAAAATCGCGGATGTCTCGGTCGTAAAATCTCTGGAAAAGGGTGATTACCTCTTTCATGAAGGCGATCCGGCGCACGGATTTTACGTCATTCAGCGCGGGGCCGTGAACGTCCATCGCGTCAACGCCGCCGGCAAGGAACAAATCATCCACGTCTTTCGCGCCGGGGCCTCATTTGCGGAGGCAGCGCTCGCAACCCCGACCGGATATCCTGCGGACGCCCGGGCGCTGGAAGCCACGCAGGTGCTGCTGGTGCAAAAGGCGGGGATTCTAGAGCTGCTCAAGCGCCAGCCCGAACTCGGACTGCGCATGCTCGGTTCAATGAGCGGCCATTTGCGGGTGCTGGTGGGGCAGCTCGAAGATCTGGCGCTCAAGGACGTGGAAACCCGCCTGGCCAACTGGCTGGTCAAGCGCTGTCCCAATCCGCAAAGCGAATCACCGGTCAAAATTGAGCTGGCCATGACCAAACGCGTGTTGGCGGCGGAGTTGGGAACGGTCAGCGAAACGTTTTCGCGCACCCTGGCCAAATTCCGCGAGCAAAAGCTCCTCACGGTCAAGGGCAAGACGGTCACCATTCTCTCGCCCGCCCGGTTGAACGCATTGCTGCGCCGGAATTTGGGTGAATAACGATGCCGTCCCACCTCGTTTTAATACGCGGACGGGACTCTCGTTACCTGACCGGAAATCTCAGCGAACGGATTGGACCAGAGGAACATCGACCCGTTGATCGTTGGTATTCTTGCCTGCCAACGACCAGCCGGTTTTCCGTCCCAGCACAAACCAGCCCGGTCGGATGGCCTCAAAACTATAAACAGTGTCGCCCACCACGCGCAGCCCAGCCACAATTTGCGATCGGAACGGGGTTTTTCACTCATGCGTTTTGTTTTTAAGGTTCGGATCGGGTCAGGACCGGATCATGGTCAGGATCATTTTGAAACGTTTCAGCGCCTTGAGCGCATGCGGCTGGCCGACCGGCATCAGGATTAATTCGTCGCGTTGCAGATGATGGACTTTGCCGGCAATGATGATTTCCACCTCGCCTTCCACGACGTGCGCCAGGGCATCAAAAGGGGCGGTGTGTTCACTGAGTCCTTGTCCCTCGTCGAACGCGAAGAAAGTCACGTTGCCTGTTGGTTTCCGGACCAGCTCACGACTGACGACGGCGTCGTTCTGGTAATTCGCAATTTCACGGACGCTGGCCACTTGGGCGCCAGGAAGTCCCTTGGCTTTGGTCGCGGCGTTTTCAGCTGCCTTTTTAGTGTGATGCATCTGGAGAAGGTAATTGTTTCCGGCCGGATTCGATTTGACCGGCGTCAAGCTTTGGAGGCTTTTTAAAGCGGTCCAAACTCTTGGGTTTGAAGTGATTGCCGGTGATGTCAATCGGCTGAATCCTTGACCCATGTCAAGGCCAGCCTGGCGGTTTTCGACGATATTGAGGACATGAAACCGGTTTTAACGGCCGAGCACTCATTGCCACCGACCATTTCTGCCAGCCGGCGCCTGGTACGGGAATGGAAAACTATTGCGGCGATGGTCCGCTGTTATTGCTCCCATCGCCACGAAACAGCCGCCGGCCTCTGCCCGGAGTGCCGGGGCCTGTTGGACTATGCCACTTTGCGGCTGGGCCGTTGCCGGTACGGTGGAGAAAAGCCGACCTGCGCCAATTGTCCGGTCCATTGTTATCAACGGGATCGGCGCGACCAGATGAAGACAATCATGCGATATGCCGGGCCCCGCATGCTCTGGCGTCACCCGGTTTTGAGCTTCCGACACTGGTGGGATGGTTTTCGCAAGGCTCCGCCGTTGAACAATGAAGCCATCACCGCTGGCACCGTCTAATTACTACCTGAAAAAATCAAAACATGAATACGGCCAAAACCACTGAAAACCAGATTGGCCCCGACGGGGTCATGGACGTCCGTGAAATCCCGTGTTCCATCAAGCACGGGTTGATCCTGCGCACCTGCGTGGAACTGCCGGTGGGCGGCCATTTCATTTTGCTGAATGGCCGCGACCCGGTGCCTTTGCGCGAGGAGATTTCCGGTTTGTGGCCGGGAGCCTTCGCCTGGGAATACCTGGTCCAAAAGGCGGATGAAGTCCGGGTCAAAATCACGAAGCTCAAGGTCGTGCGAGAGGATCCGGATTTGCCGGTTGGTCATTCCTGTTCGCGTTAAAGAACATCAGTGACGTTTCGTTCCAAAAAAAGGGCGGCCGAAGCCGCCCTGTTATCATTATGTTCCACGGAGGAAAATAATCACCGTTTGCGGCGCAAGCTGAACAGGCCGGCCAGTCCGCCCAGAGTTGCCAGAGCGATGGTGGCAGGCTCCGGGACGGGGGTGGCATTCACGATGAAATTATCAACGCGGTCGGTGCCGCCAGTTCCGACATTGTTTCCGTTAATAGCCCCACCCGTGGTTGCCGATTGATCAATAATGCGAAAGTACACTGCGGGAAGATTGTTTAGAGCAGTGATTGAACTTAAATCATAAAAGAATGATTCAGCCGCCACTCCGGAAGCAGTGTTAGGGTTCCAGGCAGGCGAGCTGACCAGATTGTAGATGCTCCCAACTGGCGTGAAGGTGCTGCCATCGGTGCTGTATTCAAAATCAAAATGCCCCGGACCAGTGGCGCTGCCGACCTGGTCATAGGAAATGGTGATGTTCTGAAAGCCTGCGGAGCTTACGGAGAATTGATAATAATCACCCAAGGTCCAGTTATTCGCGCTCCAGGAATTGGATGAGCCGTTGCCAGAGGGGATGGACCAGGCTGTCGTCGCGGTCGCATGGCTGGCACTGGCGGTGCCGGTTCCGATGTCCGCCAAAACGCCACTTTGAGTCGCCCCGGTTGCAAGTCCGGCGCCCACAATGTTGTTGGTAGAGGTGGGCGTTTGAAACGTCCAATCGGCAATGACGTCCGCTTGAGCGGTTTGAATTCCGAGCGACGTTGAAAACGCCGCGACAAATATTATGGCTGATTTTTTCATATTTTGAGTTTCTCTTGAGTTAGGACTGGTAGTTTTTAGGGATGTACGAGACGGAAATATTGCCGTGAAGCGACCGTATTGGTGGTGAAAGGACTGGTGGCGCCACCCAGGGT
>CAYPSF010000311.1:0-3479 GCA_964413165.1 uncultured Bifidobacteriaceae bacterium | reverse complement strand
ACGTTGTTGATCGACCACAGGTACGGCATCCAGCTGGTCTCCGGCAGCGTGTAAAGATTGCCTGTCGGCACGCCCGGCCCATGGATCGGAATGTGCGCAAGGTTGGTATCCACCCAGCGCGACATCTGCCACGCCTCGGCCGGTGTCGGCACCTCGGAATCCACCGTATGATAAAAGGTCCACAGCCCGGCGTTGGGGTGGACCAGTTGCAACCCGAGGGAATCCCTGGACTCGGCGAAATTGCCCTGGTCCGGCAACCACAAATATTTTCGCATCCCGCGCTGGATCAAATCCGCCTCGCGTTCGTAGGGCACCGGGTCCTGGCCGATCAATTTGGCGACCCGGGCGGCCATTTTATTCTCAAAATAATTGTAAGCTGACGCGTGGGCCGTACCGCCGCCGTTGTACTGCAGGTTGTCGCTCGCCCAGATTGCGGCGTACGCCTCGTACAGCGGCAGCCGGTCCGGGCCGAACTCGCGCCGGAACAAACGCCGTTCCCACGCCAGGTGCCGCTCGATCACCGGCCACATCTGCCGCGCGTATTCCAAATCACCCGTCCAAAGCAAGTGCCGGAAGCAGGCGTCCACCCCGACCAGGTTCATGTCGTAATGCGATTTTGTCAGGTCGCCATTGGAATGGAGCGCGGTTTCATTGCGCGCCAGGTTCGCGTCGGCGTCGGCCGGTGGGATCTTTTCCGGGATGGCGTTCGTGTTCTGCTGGCGGGCAAACCCGGCGAAGTGCGCCGTGGTGCGTTCGGGCCAGCCGAGTTCGTCGCCGGCATATGGCCCGCGCCAGCCCAATAACCGCACCCGCCACGCCACCGCTCCGTGCATGAAAGATTGCTGCCGTTCATCCCAAATCGCATCGGCGGCAACGTTCAAGGCGGGCACGGCCGCATTGATGAACGGGTCGGGCGTGTCCACCGCCACCCTCTCGGCAATCGCCCGGCGATGTTCCTCGGCGGCAGCAAAGATTTTCGGCAGGTCGGCGGCGGCGATGACCGGCGAGTTCGCGTCGGTTGGTTGCAAGGCCAGATAGAACGGTTGATCAGCGGGCAACGCGATTTCGCCAAGGACAATGGGCATCGGAACGCCGGGCACCGTCCCGGCATTTCCCGGACTGGACGAACCTTCAGGCCGCGCCGGCGCTCGGCGCTCCAATGCCGACGCCAGGAATTCGCGGAGCTTCGCCCACTGGTTTGCATCCGCCACGGTGAACTTCGCGCCGGCGGAAGCCGTGCCGGCAATCGTTGCCGGTTTGCTGTGCAGAACAAACGTGTTCGAGGCGATGGTAAATTCGTTACCCCGGCATTGTTCCGGCTTGAGTCGAAAAAATTCCCCGACCGGTTCGCTTTCGCACCCGATGTCGCCACCGCGCCGGCCCCGCAGGCCATTGGCGCCGCCAAACGCCCACACCAGTTCAACCGGCGATTGGGCGCCGCGCAACTCCACCCGGGCAATGAGCCCTTTGGTCGCGCTCAACGGCAGCACGGCCATTTCCAGTTCGCCGTTGCCGGACAGCGGATCATGAATTTCGTAGCGCAGCGAACCCGGGCGGTAACGTGTAATAATTTGTTCCGCATCATTCAGCCATTTCACTCCGGCGGCGGTTTTGATGCCGAAACGCAGGTTGCCGCCGCGCCCGGGCAGGTAGAGGGATAATTCCGGTTTGTCCCCGCCATCGACGCGAAACGCGGAATTCAGGCAGTAAAGCGGGCGATTGAAAAATTCCGGGCCATTGGTGATGACAAAATCCGTCCCGACCGGCCAATAACGCAATGGCCGGCCGGTCTGGCCCGCATAATTGCCTTTCGGGTGGTAAATCCATTCCGGCGGGTCGGCGGCGGGCAAAGCGGGCGCAGGCAAAAGCGCCAGCAGCAGCAGGATGGAAGCGGTTTTCATGTTTGGCCGGACGATGCCCGCGACTTTGCCGCAAACCTACCGGCAAGGCAATTCTCTTGGGAGCCGGTGGCAGCAGCATAACCAAAAATGGTGATTGCCTTTGGCAGCGCCTTTTTCGGATAGTTCCCGCCAACCAAAATCCGATTAACTCCCATGGCCATGAGCTCACCCAACAACATCGAAAAATCATTTTCACTGGCGAAAGAACGTTACGCCGCCATCGGTGTGGACGCAGACGGCGTTTTGAAAAAACTGGAGCAGGTCCCCGTGTCTCTCCATTGCTGGCAGGGCGATGACGTGGGCGGCTTCGAGAATTTCGGCGGCACGCTCGGTGGCGGGCTCGTCGCTACCGGCAATTATCCCGGCAAGGCGCGCACGCCGGACGAACTCCGCGCCGATGCCGAAAAGGCGCTATCGCTCATTCCCGGCAAACACCGCTTCAACCTGCACGCCTTCTACGGTGATTTCGGAGGGAAGAAGGTGGACCGCAACCAGATCCGCCCCGAACATTTCCGGAGTTGGATTGACTGGGCCAGGTCCATCGGGATCGGACTGGATTTCAATCCCACCTGTTTCTCGCATCCCAAAGCCGCCAGCGGCTTCACGCTGTCGCATGCGGACAAGGCCATCCGCAAGTTCTGGATCGAGCACTGCCAGCTCAGCCGCGAAATCGGCGCCGCCCTGGGCAAGGCGCTCGGCAATCCCGCCGTCACCAATGTCTGGATTCCCGACGGGATGAAAGACACGCCGGCGGACCGGCGCGGCCCGCGCGAACGGCTGGCCGCGGCGCTGGACGAAGTGTTCAAGAAGCCGTTGGACCCGAAACATAACCTCGACGCCGTCGAAGGCAAGCTGTTCGGCATTGGCGCCGAAAGCTACACCGTGGGCATGCACGAGTTCTATCTCGGCTACGCCGTCAAACACCAGAAGCTCATCTGCCTCGACGCCGGCCATTTTCATCCCACCGAAAACATGGCGGACAAGATTTCGTCCGTGCTCTGTTTTGTTCCGGAAATCCTCCTGCACGTCAGCCGCGGTGTCCGCTGGGACAGCGACCACGTGGTGATACTCGACGACCCGCTGCTGGGCATCGCGCAAGAGCTGGTGCGGGGGGATTATCTGGGCCGCACGCACATCGGGCTGGACTTTTTTGACGCCAGCATCAACCGCATCGCGGCCTGGACCATCGGCGCGCGCAACCTGCTTCGTGCCCTGTGCATCGCCATGCTCGATCCGAATGACCAGCTCAAGAAACTCGAACTGGCGGGCGACTACACCTCGCGTCTGGCGCTGATGGAAGAGGCCAAAACGCTCCCGTTCGGCGCGGTCTGGGATTTTTATTGTGCTTCCAAAGGCGTCCCCGTCGGCGAAGCCTGGCTGGCGGAAGTGAAGACGTACGAAAAGAATGTTCTAAGCAAACGAAAGTAAAACGGCATTCCCAATCAACCCGAACCCTATCATCGACGACCGCAATTGAATCTCTCATGAAACCAAACCGCAATCCGTTACTGTTCGCGTTCCTTATGGTCGCCTCCCTGTTTTTCATCTGGGGATTTTGCCATGCCATGCTCGACGTGC
>CAYPSF010000310.1:0-3485 GCA_964413165.1 uncultured Bifidobacteriaceae bacterium | reverse complement strand
AGCAGACGTTCAACACCGTGTGGGTGAGCGATATGCAGACCGCGATCGTCACGAGTGAGGGCAAAGGCGAGAAGGACAACAAAGTCATCACGCTGGAAGGCAAATCGAATTGCCCGGCCACCGGCCGGAAGGACATTACGATGAAAACAGTGTTCCGCGTGATCAGCCCGGACAAGTACATTTTCGAAATGTTCAACGACGGCACGAAATCGATGGAGATTACGTACACCCGGAAGTGAGAAGTGTTGTGCAGGGCAGGCACAGCGGCCCAAAGTGTCGCTGTGCCTTTTTCCTGGCACGTGCGATGGACAAGCCAGCCCAACGACAGGACGGAGAACCAGAAATTTGCATTGAGAGAGTCGTATGAACGAACGCTTAAAACCCCGAACAAGTGGTCACAAGGTCGTGTCGGAAGAAGTATGGCTGGTGCAGCGCAAGAAACTGCTTAAAAACGAAAAGTCCTTCACGCGGCAACGCGATGAAGTTAACCGGCAGCGCCGCTCGCTGCCATGGGTGAAAGTTACAAAACCCTACGCATTCGACACGCCGACCGGAAAACAAACACTGGCTGATCTTTTCGACGGACGCAGTCAATTGATCGTTTATCATTTCATGTTTGGACCCGATCCGAAGTGGAAGGAAGGGTGCCCGAGTTGCTCATTCCTTGTTGATCATATTGACGGCGTCAATCTGCACCTCCCGCATCATGATGTGTCGCTACTGGTGGTATCGCGAGCGCCGCTTTCCAGGATTAAACCGTTCAAAAAGCGCATGGGCTGGCATTTCAAATGGGTGTCGTCGTTCGGCAGCGATTTCAACTTCGACTATCACGTTTCATTCACCAGGCAAGAAATCGCGAACGGCAAGATTTGCTACAATTACGAGATGACGGCAGGGGGCGAAGAACAGCCCGGCGTCAGTGTGTTCTACAAGGACACAAGCGGCGAGGTCTTTCACACCTATTCCTCATACGGGCGCGGAGGAGAATTGTTGATTGGTACATACAACTACCTTGATCTGGCGCCTCTCGGTCGGCACGAAAAAAAGGGTCATGGAATGGATTGGGTGCGGCACCACGATAAATACTCGACGACGACATGACCCCTTCAAGCATTCACACGGGCCCTTCATAACCGGTTACTCTCGCCTGATTTATTGGTCGAGATCCTTCTTTGTCTAAGGCAGTTGCCAGAGTCGGAAGAACTCCAACGGCTGGGTCATATTGACCGACACCGAATTGGTATCGCCCGTGGCGGTGACCATAGAGTTAGTCTGCCAGGAGATCAGGTTCGACGAACTGAGCAGGTAGAATGACGCGCCGGGATCGGACGTGAAAGTCAACAGTGCCTGCGTTGCGGACGGATTCGGCACAACTGAAATGAAGACCGGGGTCACTCCGATAATCGCCATGGCCGCGTGGGCGGCCAACTTCCCGCCCGCCGTTGTGAAATTGCCGCCCACAAACAGGTCGGCGCCGGACACCGTCAAGGCGTAGACCACGCTGTTGACCCCCAACCCCAGGGGCGACCACGCGCTGCCGTTCCATTTGGCTATCTGACTCGCGCCGCTGCCACCTGCCGTGGTGAAATCGCCCCCCGCATACAAATTGCTGCGCGATAGCGCCAACGCGTAGACCGTGCTGTTCAACCCCGACCCCAGGGCCGACCATGAGCTGCCGTTCCATTTTGCCACATGATTCGCACTGTTCCCGTCCGCGGTGGTGAAAGCGCCTCCTACATACACGTCGCTGCCGGACACGACCACGGAATAGGCCGTGGAGTTGAACCCCAAACCCAAAGCCGACCAGGTGCTGCCGTTCCATTTCGCCACCCGATTCACCGTGAGAAGGCCCGACGTGAGGAAATCACCCACGGCATACAAGTCGGTGCCCGATACTGCCAACGCGCGGACCGGGTTGGCGAATCCAGCCCCCAAGGGTGACCAGGTACTGCCGTTCCATTTCGCCACGCGATTTGCCGTACTGCCGCCCGCGACGAGGAAGACACCGCCCGCGTAAAGGTCGCTGCCCGACGTCACCAGCGCATAGACCACGTTGTTCAACCCCAACAATCCGAGACCCGACCAGGTGCTGCCATCCCATACCGCCACATTGGTCGCTATATTTCCGCCGGCCCTGGTGAAGGAACCTCCGACATACACGTTGTTGCCGGATACTGCCACGGCATTGACTGGGCCATTCAGGCCCGAGCCCAGGGTCGACCACTCGCTGCCATTCCAGTTCGCAACGAAATTCGCGTTGGTGAGTCCCGCCGCGGTGAAGGTGCCTCCAACATACAGGTTGCTGCCCGACATTGCGAATGCGCTCACTACGCTGTTCAACGCGGCTGTCTCCAGGGGTGACCATGCAGTGCCGCTCCATTTCGCCACATGATTCGCGCGGTTACCGCCCGCTGTGGTGAACCCGCCCCCCACATAGAGGTCGGTGCCCGACACCGCGAACGACACGACCGTGCTGTTCACGCCCGCCCCCAGGGCGGACCATGAGCTGCCGTTCCATTTCGCCAAATTCGTCGCGCTGATGCCCCCCACAGAGGTAAACCCGCCCCCGACATACACGTCGCTGCCCGACACCGCCAGCGTCCTGACAAAGTCATCCACACTCGACCCCACACCCGACCCCAGGGCCGACCACGTGGTCCCGTTCCATTTCGCGACATTGGTCGCGCCGATGCTGCCGGCATTAGTGAAGTTGCCTCCAACATACAGATTCGCGCCGGAGACCCCCATGGCAAGGACATAGTCGGAAGCGGTTCCTTTCCCAACTCCCGACCCTACGGCTGACCATGCGCTCCCGTTCCATTTCGCCACATTGGTTGCGCCGATGCCACCCACATTGGTGAAACCGCCTCCCACATACAGGTCGGTACCCGACACCACCAGGGCAGAGACCCCGTTGTTCGCTCCCGACCCCAGAGTTGACCAGGCGCTGCCGTTCCATTTTGCTATATAATTCGCACTGACACCGCCCGCGGTTATGAAATTGCCACCGACATAGAGGTCGGTGCCCAACACCACCAGCGAAGTAACAGATTGGTCCACCCCTGACCCCAGAGCCGACCATCCCGTTCCGGAATTCCACTTCGCCACATTGGTCGCGCTGCTACCGCCCGCCGTCGTGAAACTGCCGCCCACAAACAGGTCGTTGCCCATTACCACCATGGTATAGACATAGGAGGAAAGGCTCCCACCGCCCACGCCAGACCCCAGGGCGGTCCACGCGCTGCCGTTCCATTGCGCCACATTGTTCGCGCTGCTGGCACCCGCCCTTGTGAAACGGCCTCCGATGTAGAGGTTGCCAAAAGCATCCACCGCCATCGCGTCAACGTAGCCGTTCGCGCCCGATGTCACGTCCAAACTGATCCAATTCTCGTCGCTGAATGTCGGGTCAATGCGCACCGGGTAGGCGGCAGCCGCATCCTCCACCAGCACCGCCAGCCGCGCTTCCGTCGTCACTTCCAATCGCG
>CAYPSF010000309.1:0-3485 GCA_964413165.1 uncultured Bifidobacteriaceae bacterium | reverse complement strand
GGCAATCTACAAACCGCTTTGAAAGTGGAGCGGGCGATGGGAATCGAACCCACGTGTGAAGCTTGGAAGGCTTCCGTTCTACCATTGAACTACGCCCGCCTTCGTCCCACTTCGTGGGACTTCGGCGCGGCAGGCCCGCTACACCGTAACGAACCCGGCCGGCTGGTCGAGCCATAGCCCAAAGGGCGAAGGCTGACGCGGCAAGCCCGCAAGACTTGCAGCGCTCTAAATCATAGCGTCGGAGCTTGCCTTGTCAATCGCCCGCGGTTACGCTCAAGGCGCATGAACTCGCTGCTTTTGACCGGCGGGCGAGTCATAGACCCCGCCAACCACTTCGACGCCGTTGCGGATTTGCTTGTTCTCAACGGGAAAATCGCCGCCCTGGGCCCGGAGGCCGCCGCCCGGGCCCCGCAGGACATTGAACGCCTGGATGCCCGGGGAAAAGTCGTCTGCCCCGGTTTGATTGACCTGCACGTCCACCTGCGCGAACCCGGCCAGACGGCGAAAGAAACCATCGCCACCGGCACCGCCGCCGCCGCGCAGGGCGGTTTCACCTCGATCGTCTGCATGCCGAACACGTCCCCGGCCATTGACAACGCCGGAACCGTCGCCCTCATCCACGAACGCGCCGCCCAACACGGCGTCGTGAACGTCTTCGTCACCGGCGCCATCACCAAAAACATCGCCGGCGAGGAACTCGCCTCCATCGGCTCGCTCAAGCGCGCCGGCGTCGTGGCCATCACCGACGACGGCCATTGCGTGCAGAACAACGAGCTCATGCGCCGGGCGCTGGAATACGCAAAGATGTTCGACTTGCCGGTGATGGACCATTGCCAGGATTACACGCTGGTGACCGACGGCGTGATGCATGAGGGTTACTGGAACCTGGCGCTGGGTTTGCGGGCCTGGCCGGCGGCCGGCGAAGAAATGATCGTCGCGCGCAACATCCTGCTGGCCGAACTGACCGGCGCGCGGGTTCACTGCCAGCATTTGAGCGCCGCCGGCAGCGTCCAACTCCTCCGGGACGCGAAAAAACGCGGCCTGCCGGTTTCCGGCGAGGCGTGTCCGCACCATTTCACGCTGACGGATGCCGCCGTGGCCGGCAGTGAAAAATTCTGGGCCCATGACGGAAAAATCCTGGCGCAATCGCAAAACGCCGGACTGCCGGAATGGCCGGCCTATGACACCCATTTCAAGATGAACCCGCCCCTGCGATCGGCGGCTGACCGCGAAGCCATTCTGGCCGGGCTGGCCGACGGCACGATTGATATCCTGTGCAGCGATCATGCGCCGCATTGCGATTACGAGAAGGAGGTGGAGTTCGACTACGCCCCGTTCGGCATCACCGGCCTGGAAACGGAACTGGCCCTGTCCTTCATGCAACTGGTGCACACCCAACGCCTCGCGCTGCCCGATTTGATTGCAAAATATACCGTCAACCCGGCCCGGCTGCTGAAATTGAACAAAGGCACTTTGACGGTGGGTGCGGATGCGGATGTAACGGTCCTGGATCCGGATCAGGAATGGGTTTTTGCGCGGGCGGAAACCGCCAGCAAATCGTCGAACAGCCCGTTCTTCGGCTGGAAACTGAGGGGCAAAGCCGTGGCGACCATTGTGGGCGGCAAAAAAGTTTGGACAGCCGCCTCGGAAGCCGTCATGGTGTAAGTTTATCGTGAAGCGAAACATTGCCCTGCTTTTTTTGGTTTCGGTGGCCGTCCTGGCCGGAGGCCATTCCAAGGCGACCGCCGCTCCGACGGCGGCTGCGGCCAACCTGCCGCCGGTCAACCTGGCGCCGGCCATCGTCCGCGCGGGGGCGGAAAACAAGCTGTTGCTCCTGGAATTCGGCAGCTCGGATTCGTGCCCGCCCTGCATCGAATTCCAGAGGAAAGTGTTTTCGACACCGGTATTTCTGGCGTATGAAAAATCCAACCTGGTTTTCTTACGACTCGATTTTCCCCTGAAGAGCGAACTGCGGCCGGACACGCAGGCCACGAACGTCCTGTTGGCGCACCAGTTTGACGTTTATGCCTATCCGACCTTTATCGCCCTGGACCGCCAGGGAAAAGAATCCTGGCGGATACCGCCGACGGGTGACTTGTTTCCGGAGATTGATACTCGGCTTTACCAGCCGGAAAATTTCATCCGCTTGCTGGAAGGCGTAAGAACAAAACAGAAATGAAAGCGATTCTGGCACTTGAAGACGGTTCCGTGTTTCACGGGCAGGGTTTCGGCGCGCGCGCCTCCGCGGGCGGCGAGGTCTGCTTCAACACTTCCATGACCGGCTACCAGGAAATCCTCACCGACCCGTCCTACAAGGGACAGATTGTCACGATGACCTATCCGCTCATTGGCAATTACGGCATCAACGAGGTGGATATGGAATCGTGGCGACCGCACGTCGCCGGGTTCGTCATCCGCGAACTGTCGCCCGTCGTCAGCAACTGGCGCGCGGACTGGCCGCTGGCGGATTACCTGAAGAAAAACGGGATCCCGGGAATCCAGGGCATCGACACCCGCGCGCTGACCAAGAAATTGCGTGTGCGGGGCGCCCTGAACGGTTTTATTGCCACGGAGGACATTTCGGACCGGGAGGCCGTCAAGCGCGCGCAAGAGTTTGTTTTTGCAGGTGTGGATTACGTGAAGGAAGTGACGCACAAGGCGGCATTTCGCTGGGACGAAAAGGACGAACAAAGTGCGAGCTTCAAGCTGGCGATCGGCAATGAACCAGCCAACGCGCGCCAGTTGCGCCAGCCGTTGCCGCCGGCGGACATCCCCATCGTCGCCTTCGACTACGGCATGAAATACAACATCCTGCGGCGGCTGCGGCAGCATGGCTTTGCGGTGCAGGTATTGCCGGCCACGGCCACCGCGGCGGATGCCCGGCAGCACAAACCGGCGGGCATTTTCCTGTCCAATGGCCCCGGCGACCCGGCGGCGCTCAATTACATCGTGCGCGAGGTGAAAACGCTGGTGGACAGTGGTGTGCCGGTGTTCGGGATTTGCTTGGGCCATCAAATCCTCGGCCAGGCTTTCGGCGGAAAAACCTTCAAACTCAAGTTCGGCCATCGCGGTGCGAATCAGCCGGTAAAAGACCTGGAATCCGGCCGGGTGGAAATCACATCGCAAAATCACGGTTTTGCCGTGGATGCAAAATCACTGCCTTCCGACGTTGCGGTCAGCCGCATCAATTTGAACGACCAGACCGTCGAAGGACTGCGCCACAAGACCAAACCGGTTTTTTGTGTGCAATATCACCCGGAAGCATCGCCCGGGCCGCATGATTCGACGCCGTTGTTCGCCGAATTCCGCACTCTGATTGAACGACGGGGTTGAAAAAGAGCTTAGTCCATTAGATTTCCGTTTGACTTGAAACGCGACGTGCTCATAATCGGTTCATCGTAAGTCCATGGCCAAACTTGTTATCCTGACCCAGGGCCTGAACGGCCGCGCACACGAGCTCAACGTGGATCGTACCACGATTGGCC
>CAYPSF010000308.1:0-3517 GCA_964413165.1 uncultured Bifidobacteriaceae bacterium | reverse complement strand
CGCGTGCCTTCGTAGCCGATCCAGAAACCGTCAATGCCCATCTCCAGGATTTCCTCGACGGTGTACTGGCTGATGGCCTTGATGCTCGAGAAGGCGAAGATCGACGGTTTCCGGCCGCTCTGCAAAACACACTCGCGGAATTCCATCGCCCGCTTCTTGTTCAGCAGAAAATCCTCGTCGATGATCAGAAAAACCAGGCTCGGATCGAGATCGAAATATCTCTCCACGACGTTGTAAATGTCGCGCCCGCTGGGCAGCAGCTTGATGTGTTTGCGCGAAAAGAAATGAGACGTGCAGCAAAAGTCGCAGCCGTTCGGGCAGCCGAGACCGGCAAAAATTTTCCCCGTACCGGAAACCTTCCACCCGAACACCTTCAGCCAGCTCACAATCAACGGGTGTTTGTAGGGCATCGGAATTTCCGGCTCGCCCAGCAGCCGGCGGAAATATGCCACCCCTTCCTCGCGGCAGATATGGTCAGCGTACGGCTTGAGCACGTCATCCTTCAACACCGTGCCGTAGCCGCCGAGCACGATCTTGCTGTTCGGAGCGTATTGGCGGACCAGCGCCACCATCTCCTTCATCTTGTGCATCAATGCCATGATGAACGAGACGCCCACGTAGTCGTAACCCTTCTTCAGCTCCTTGATGAATTCGCGTTTGGACGGGTATTGCAGCACCACGGTCGGGGCATCGAGGTTCTCGGCGATGTAATCGAGTCCAAAAAAAACATTCACCGTGCGCGGGCTGAAAATTCCCTGTGCGCGTGTGACCTGACGGTAAAGCAGTTCATAACCGACGGATGGCGCATCGCCATATTGGGGTCCCATCGGACGACAAACACTGGTCAATAAAACTTTTTTGCTCATGAGTTGCTTCCAACTGCGTTGGGAACAAGGTGAAATCGATGCTCGACGGCTCAAACGGGGCGTAATCGAACGGTTGCAACCCGGCCATAGCGAACTTCCACCCGGACCAACAAGATGTCAAAGCAGGATTACATTTTTCCGGCCCGCGCCGATAAACATTTTTTGCACTTAACCAACCATGCGGTTTTGCCGTATTTCGCCCGGGCGGGCGCGGTGAGCCAGCCGTGAAATCAACTGGAAATGGAATCGCCCGAAGGTTCCGCATCCGACTTCGCCATTTGTTGCAACGCCTCATCGTGGCCCAGGGCCAGGGCAGCGGCGATCAGTTTCGGCTCAACGGTGAAGGAACCTATCGGCAACGGCCGAAGCGGACGGAAGACCCGAATACGGACCCCCGCCGGCGGCTGTTTCATCAGGTCGAGGGCGGCGTTGTAGTGCACATTCTGCCGCGCCGTCCAGACGCGGGCCACTCTTGGCCATTCCGGGTAGGCCAGTTTTCCCATCCAACGCGGCACCGGCTTGAGGCGGAAAGCGGGATTATGCGTGAGCACCACGGTGATGTCCGTTGCTCCATCCTGGATCGCCTTCCGGACGGGAATGGGGTCCGCCACCCCGCCGTCGGCGTAAGGCTGGCCATCCACGTAATCATACCCTCGCGTCGCCAGGGCCATGGAAGCCGTGGCCCGGAGGGCCGCAAAGACCCGGTCATCGCAGACGCGGAAATAAACCGGTTCGCCGGTGTGACAGTCGGTCAGCACGATATAGAAGCGGGTGGGCGCCTTTTGCAGTGCTTCGACGGAAAGTGGAACTCGTTTGCGGATGACATGATCCACCAGGTAAGCCAGGTCAATGATCGGTTTGTGGCGAAGGAGATTGCTTTTGCGGACGACGTTACAGGCCAGTTCGCGCCAGATGGCCAAGCCCGGTTCCCACATATCGGCTACGAAATAGGCCGCCGAACAGGCGCCGGAAGAAGCCGCATAAACCAGATCGTATTGCCGCCGGCCGCGTTCCTGAAGATAAGCCAGCACCCCTGCTGCCCACGCTCCACGCATTGCCCCGCCTTCCACAATCAGTGCGGTTGTGCGGCGGGCACCTGACTCTACGTTCTCATCCATCGGTACTGACATCCCGTTTCCATTCAACGACGAACCCTTTGTATCTGGTGGGCCCGCGAACGGGATTCCTTTGATGCAACATAGCACACATCCGGTTGAATCCTAGCGGTCAAGTGAATTAACAGCAGCGATTCCGCTTGGCGGCCGGAACATGCCGGACTAATGTTCCTTCGGCTGTGAAAAAGTTTCCCTCAACCGGAACGATAAGGGCCTTCACCCTGGTGGAACTCCTCGTCGTTATCGCCATCATCGGAATCATTTTCGCCCTGTTGTATCCTGCGATGGATAACAAACCAGTGCACGCGCCGCGCGCTAAATGCCTGAGCAACCTCAAACAAAACGGAATGGCATTTCTTCTCTGGGCCAGTGACCACGAAGACCAGTACCCTTGGCAGGTTTCAGTCACCAACGGCGGTTCTTTGGAATCCATTCCCGGTGGACGGGTCTTTCCCCATTTTCAAGCCGTGTCAAATATCGAGGTAAAAACGTCGTTTCTGGTCTGTCCAACGGACAAGATCAAACAAGTCGCCACCAACTTTACGGAATTCAGCGATACGAATATCAGTTATTTCATCAATCTGATCGCATCCACAAACACTTCACCGGCATTGACCATTCTGGCCGGAGACCGCCATTTGCTGGCCAACGGGCGGGTGGTGAAACCGGGCGCGTTTGCCGTGACCACAGGTTCAGTCATGAGTTGGACTCGTGAACTTCACAACGACAACAAGTCATCACCCATGGGTTGCCTGGTTTTTGCCGACGGCCACATCGAATCAGTGGAAGCCAAAGATTTGAATGCCGACTTTCAGCGGCCAGGTCTCGCCACCAACCAGCTCGTGGTTCCTTGAACTTTCGTAGCAGCCGAGGTAACGAGGCTCGAATCGGAGGATGAAAGAGGCATGTCGAATGAATATCAATTTGACGCAATACGGTCGCGGAGCAGTTTCATCATTCTGCCTTCTGCATTTAAAATGAGCCTCGTCACCTCGGCTGCTACGAATGAAGACATTTCAGGAGACCCGTGCTCCTCCACGGTCAAGGCCGGAACCGGCTTTGTTTGCTCACCTTCGCCAGGCGCTTTTCCCAGTCGCCCTTGTGCGCCAGCGGGTCGGCGTCCGTGCCCTGAAGTTTCTCCACCATCTCGCGTTGCGGCACCCAGACCGGGCGTCCCTGCAATTCGCGATCCAAGGCGATCTCGCGATTGGCGAAGAAACTGTCGCTGTCCACGTGCAGGATGCGGTTGGGCGTTTTTATGTTCACGGGCAGACTTTAATTGAACTCAAATCCGGGTCCCGTCAAATCCTCGCACGCTGACAGGGACAAAAGCTGTCCAACCTTGAGCAAAATCCGGTGCGCGGGATGATGGCCGGCAGCTTAATTTTCCTTGTTGGCGATGGAAAATATTTTGGCAAAGGCACTCGGCCAGGACGAATCACAATTGGTCGCGGTGGAGAAGCACGGCCTGTTGGGCCGGTTGCTGGGCCGGCTGGCGCACGAAATCCGCAATCCGCTCAGTTCGCTCGACATCCA
>CAYPSF010000307.1:0-3624 GCA_964413165.1 uncultured Bifidobacteriaceae bacterium | reverse complement strand
CCGGCGTGCCGATCATCAAGGTGCCGGGCTGCCCGCCCATTGCCGAAGTGATGACCGGGACGATCGTTCACCTGCTCGCATTCGATCGCATTCCCCAGCTCGACGGTCTGGGCCGGCCCAAGGCGTTTTATTCCCGGCGCGTTCATGACACCTGTTACCGCCGGCCCAATTACGATGCCGGGCTGTTTGTCAATTCCTTCGACGACGAAAACGCCAAACGCGGTTACTGCCTCTACAAGATGGGCTGCCGCGGCCCGGTGACCTACAACTCGTGCGGCGTCATGCGATGGAACGGCGGCGTCAGTTTTCCCATCCAGTCCGGCCATGGCTGCATCGGTTGCAGCGAGGCCAATTTCTGGGACAACGGCCCGTTCTACCGCCACCTGCCCTCGTTCCCCGGGTTCGGCATCGAGACCACGGCCGACAAGGTCGGCCTCACGGTCGGTGCGGCGACGGTCGTAGGCATCGCCGCCCACGCCGTCTCCACCAACATCCGCAAACGGCATTTGATCCAGGAGGAACTCGCGAAGAGTGAGGACGTGCGCGACGGTCGCGCGGAACAGGGCGGCTCCTGAACCGAGGACAAAATTATGGCTTCAAAACGAATTGTCATTGATCCGGTCACGCGCATTGAAGGTCACCTGCGCGTGGAAGTGGAAGTGAAGGACGGCTTCGTCACCGACGCGTTCAGCTCCGGCACGATGGTGCGCGGGCTGGAAATCATCCTGCGCGGGCGCGACCCGCGCGACGCCTGGGCGTTTGCCGAGCGGACGTGCGGGGTCTGCACCACCGTTCACGCCCTGGCCTCAGTGCGCTCGGTCGAGGACGCGCTGGGCATTGTCATTCCGCCGAACGCGGAACTGATCCGCAACCTGATGTTTTGCACGCAGTACATGCAGGACCACGTCGTGCACTTTTACCACCTGCACGCGCTGGACTGGGTGGACGTGGTGGGCGCGCTCAAAGCCGACCCGGCAAAAACGGCGGCCCTGGCGCAGAGCATTTCCAATTGGCCCAAGAGCTCCGTCGGATATTTTTCCGACGTCCAAAAACGAGTCGCAAAATTCGTGGAAAGCGGGCAGCTCGGGATATTTGCCAACGGCTACTGGGGCCATCCGGCGATGAAACTGCCGCCGGAAGCCGATCTCCTCGGCGTCGCCCACTACATCGAGGCGCTCGACTGGCAGAAGGAAATCGTCAAGGTCCACACGATTTTCGGCGGCAAGAATCCGCATCCCAATTATCTCGTCGGCGGCGCGCCCTGTTCGCTGAATCTCGACGATGCCAATGCCATCAACGCCGAGCGCCTCGCCTACGTCGGCAAACTGCTCACGGACGCGAAGACGTTTGTGGAACAGGTTTACATTCCCGACCTGCTGGCCATCGCGTCGTTTTACAAGGACTGGGGTGCGATCGGCGGCGGGCTGACCAATTATATGGCGTATGGCGACCTGCCGACGCACGGCTTCGGCGACCCAAGCAAGTTCAAGTTCCCGCGCGGAGTGATTCTGGGCCGTGACCTGACCAAAATCCATGAGGTGGACGCGCACGACCCGCAACAGGTCAAGGAATCCATCGCCCACTCCTGGTATCAGTATTCTGACGGGGATGGAGCGGCGAAACATCCGTGGGACGGCGAAACCAAATTCAATTATACCGGCCCGAAACCGCCGTACGACCAGCTCAACGTGGACGGGAAATATTCCTGGCTCAAGACGCCGCGCTGGAACGGCAACGCGATGGAGGTCGGGCCGCTCGCCCGCCTGCTCGTCGGCTACGGCACCGGCCGCGGCGACATCAAGGAAGCCGTGGACATGGTGTTGAAACAACTGGATGTGCCGGTCGCCGCACTGTTTTCCACGCTTGGCCGCACGGCAGCCCGCGGCATCGAAACCTATCTCATCGCCCAGTGGGCCCAGGAATTTTACAGCGACCTGCTGGCGAACATCAAAAACGGCGACGCTCGCACCTTTAACAACGAAAAATGGGAGCCGGAAACCTGGCCCGCCCGGGCCAAAGGAGTGGGCATGAGCGAGGCCCCGCGCGGCGCGCTCGCCCACTGGATTGTCATTGAAGACAAGAAAATCGCCAACTATCAACTGGTGGTGCCTTCGACCTGGAACGCCTCGCCGCGCGACGCGCAGGGACAACGCTCGGCGTACGAGGCCTCGCTCATCGGCACGCCGGTGGCCGATCCCGAAAAGCCGCTGGAAATCATCCGCACCATCCACTCCTTTGACCCGTGCCTGGCCTGTGCCGTGCATTTGTACGATCCGCAGGGCCGCACCCTCAACCGCGTCACCGTCGGCGGCTAGGAGGCATTATGCAAAAAACCACCCTTGGCCGGGTTTACGTCTGGGAAATTCCCGTCCGGTTTTACCACTGGCTCAACGCCCTCAGTCTCCTCGTGCTGTGTGTGACCGGTTACCTCATCGGCGCGCCGCTGGCCATCCAGAAAGCGTCCGAGGCGTCGTTTTCCTACTGGTTCGGCACGGTGCGGTTCATTCACTTCGTCGCCGCTTACGTTTTCTTCTTCAACTTCCTGTTTCGCATCTACTGGGGTTTTGTTGGGAATCGCTATGCCAACTGGAAAAATTTCATCCCGTTCCGGAAAAAACAATGGAAGGAAATGAAGGACGTCATCGCCGTGGACATCCTGCAGGCCGACAACAAGCCGATTGAAACCATCGGCCATAATGCCGTCGCCGGGTTTACCTATTTCCTGACGTTCCTGGCCTTCCTGTTCCAATGCGTTACCGGTTTCGGGCTTTACGCGGCCATGAGCAAATCGTGGTTTCCCCAGCTTTTTGCCTGGATCGTGCCGTTGATGGGCGGCGATTTTGCCGCGCGCCAATGGCACCACGCCTTCATGTGGTTTTTCATCCTGTTCGCGCTCGTCCATGTTTACATCGTGTTCTATCACGACTACGTCGAGGGCCGCGGCGAAATCTCCTCGATGGGCGGCGGCTGGAAATTCATCGAGAAGGAATACCATCCGGTGTTGAAAAAAGAAAAACCCGCCGCCAAAAAAGGAACTCAGCCATGAGCGACAACCCCGGCCGGGGCAAGCCGCTCATCCTCGGCGTCGGCAATCTGTTGATGGGTGACGAAGGCATTGGCGTGGTCGCCATCCGGCACCTGGTAGCCAAAGGCTTTGCCGAACAGGCGGAACTGGTGGATGGCGGCACCAGCGGGTTCCATCTCCTCGGCCTGTTCCGCAACCAGCAGCACCTCATCCTCATTGATGCCGCAACCGATGACCAGCCCGTCGGCACCGTGTCGCTCATCCGCCCGCGCTACGCCAGCGATTTCCCGCCAACGCTTACCGCGCACGACATCGGCTTGAAGGACCTCATCGAATCCGCCGCCCTGCTCGGCTACTGGCCGCAGGTGGATTTGATCACCATTTCGATCGGGGACCTTGGCTTGATGACGATGGATCTTTCCCCGCCTGTCGCCGCCGCCTTGCCACAGGTTGAAACGCTCGTGAAAAACTGCCTGGAAAAGGGCGTGACCAACCTGACGCTGTTTCCTGCCCTGCTCACTTCCCCTTCATTGCCGTATGCTGTTCCACAATGAAGTCGAGCCAGGCTTTCATCCCCTCGCCGGTTTTTGACGACAGTT
>CAYPSF010000306.1:0-3636 GCA_964413165.1 uncultured Bifidobacteriaceae bacterium | reverse complement strand
CGTACCAAGCTGGCTGCCTTTGACCCGGAAATCAAACCGTCTGTTGGCAATGATTTGATGGGAATTGCCCTCGATTGTATCGGATAATTTGAAATCCCGGGAGCGCTGGGGTCCCGCCGGCGGTCCCGGGAAGGTTCGCCACCGCTTCGGCTTTGAATCTCGGGATCATTTCGGGCAAAATGTCTGCGTGAACAAAGAACAATCCGCTGACCGGCCGGCGCGCCTGAAGATTGTTGTTCGCGGCGCGGTGCAGGGCGTCGGGTTCCGTCCCTTCGTCTTCCGCCTCGCCACCGGGCTGGGCCTGAACGGCTGGGTCAACAATTCTCCCCAAGGTGTGTTCATCGAGGCCGAAGGTCGGCGCCCGGCGCTGGAAAAGTTTCTGCTGCAACTGGAAGCTAAAAAACCCGCGCGCAGTTCCATTCAAAGCCTCGAAGCCACCTGGCTGGACGCGGTCGGTTTCAAGAATTTTGAAATCCGGCCCAGCGAAACCGGTGGTGACAAGACCGTGTTGGTGTTGCCGGATATCGCCACCTGCCCGGATTGTCTCCGGGAAATATTTGATCCCCGAAACCGGCGGCACCGTTATCCGTTCACGAACTGCACGAATTGCGGCCCGCGTTTCAGCCTCATCGAGGCCCTGCCCTATGACCGGGCGAACACGACGATGAAGCGATTCACGATGTGTCCGCAATGTCGGGCCGAATACGACGACCCGCGCGACCGCCGTTTCCATGCGCAGCCGAACGCGTGTCCGGTTTGCGGTCCGCACCTTGAGCTATGGAATCCGGCCGGCGAAGCGGTGTTTGGCGGACACCAGGCCCTGCGCGCCGCCGCCCAGGCCATCCGGCGCGGCCAGATTGTCGCGGTCAAAGGACTGGGAGGATTTCATTTGATGGTTGCGGCGCACGATGACCACGCCGTCCAATGCCTGCGTGAACGAAAACAGCGTGAGGAAAAGCCCTTCGCCCTGATGTCCCCGTCACTCGAAAACGCAAAAGCGGAATGCGAAATCTCGCCGCTGGAAGAACGATTATTGCGTTCGCCCGAGGCGCCGATTGTGTTGCTGCGGCGACACTCAACGCTCAACGCTCAACGCCTGGCTTTGATTGCGCCCGGCAATCCCTGCCTCGGCGTGATGTTGCCCTACACGCCCTTGCATCACCTGTTGCTGGCCGAACTCGGTTTTCCCGTCGTGGCGACCAGCGGCAATCTGAGTGACGAACCGATTTGCACGGATGAGCGCGAAGCCCTGGAACGGCTGGGCGGCGTGGCGGATATGTTTCTTGTCCATGACCGGCCGATGGTCCGTCACGTGGACGATTCGATTGTTCGTGTGATGCTGGACCGCGAGCTGGTGCTGCGGCGCGCGCGCGGCTATGCGCCGCTGCCCATTCAATTGAGGAATGTGGAGTGCGGGGTGCGGAACGTCCTGGCGGTGGGGGCGCACTTGAAAAATTCCATCGCGCTATCGGTCGGTGACCAAGTTTTCGTCAGCCAGCACATCGGCGATCTGGAGACCGAGCCGGCGTATGCCGCCTTCCGCCGCGTGATTGCGGATTTCGAAAAACTTTACGAAGCCAAACCGCAGGTTATTGTCGCGGATCTGCATCCGGATTATCTCTCGACGAAATTCGCTCTGGCACGGCACGAATCGGGCAAATCACGGTCAGCCGTGCCGGAGGCCGGCGTTCCAACAGTCATGCAAGTTCAGCATCATATCGCGCACGTGCTGTCTTGCCTGGCGGAAAACGAACTGGCGCCGCCGGTGCTGGGTGTTTCGTGGGATGGCACCGGTTATGGAACCGATGGCACGATTTGGGGCGGTGAATTTTTTCTCGTGACCGGCAAAAACGTCGAACGGATCGCGCATTTGCGTCCGTTCCGGTTGCCCGGTGGCGACCAGGCCGTGAAGGAACCGCGCCGTACCGCCCTGGGGTTGCTTCAGGAAATGTCCGGCGACCAGGTGATGGAGCGGAAAGACCTGGCGACGATGGCGGCCTTTTCCGCAATCGAACTGGCCACTTTGAAAACGATGCTGGCAAAAAAACTGAATTCGCCGCTGACCTCCAGCGTCGGCCGATTGTTTGACGCGGTGGCCTCGCTCATTGATGTGTGCCAGCGAATCCGGTTTGAAGGCCAGGCCGCGATGGAACTGGAGTTTGCGCTGGATCGGGTTGAAGTCGAGGAAGGTTATGAACTGCCACTCCTGGCGCGTGACGCGTCACTCATTCTCGATTGGTCCACGATGGTTCAGGCAATCCTCGCCGACGTTGAACGCAACGTTCCGGTCGCCGCCATTTCCGCCAAGTTTCACAATGCGCTGGCGGAAGGCATTGTGGCGGCGGCCAAACACGCCGGCCAGGACCGGGTGGTGCTTTCCGGCGGTTGTTTTCAAAACCGTTATCTCACCGAACGCACGGTGCGTCGTTTGCAGGCGGAAGGTTTTCATCCGTACTGGCATCAGCGCGTGCCGCCGAACGACGGCGGCATTGCCCTGGGACAAGTTGTTGCTGCGCAGCGCCCAAAAGGCTAAGGTAGAAGCAGATGTGTCTGGCCATTCCAGGAAAGATTGAAAGCATCAGCGGCGACGACCCGCTGGTGCGCATGGGTAAAATCAATTTCGGCGGTATCCTCAAGGAAGCCTGCCTCGCCTACGTACCCGAGGCCAGGGTCGGCGATTATGTCATCGTCCACGTCGGCTTTGCCTTGAACCGGGTGGATGAGGAAGAGGCGCACAAGGTTTTCGAGTACTTGAAGCAGATGGAGGAACTGGGCGAGTTGGAAGATCGCGAGGCCGGCCTTCCGCCTGCCGGAGGCAAGACGTGAAATACCTTGATGAATACCGCGACGGCGAACGGGCGCGGCAGCTCGCCCGGGAGATTCACCGGATCACGACCCGGCCGTGGAACATCATGGAAGTCTGCGGCGGCCAGACCCACGCCATCGTGAAGTTCGGCATCGATGAATTACTGCCGAAGTTCATCACGCTGATCCACGGGCCGGGCTGTCCGGTGTGTGTGACGCCGCTTGAAATCATCGACCAGGCGCTGGAAATCGCGGCGCGGCCCGAGGTCATTTTCGCCTCGTTCGGCGACATGTTACGCGTGCCGGGCAGCACCACCGACCTGCTCTCCGTCAAAGCCGGAGGCGGCGATGTGCGGATGGTTTATTCCCCGCTCGATGCCGTGAGACTGGCAGAACAAAACCCGGCGCGGGACGTGGTTTTCTTCGGGGTCGGTTTTGAAACCACCGCGCCGGCGACGGCGATGGCGGTTTACCAGGCTGCGCAAAAAGGTTTGAAGAATTTTTCGATGCTCATCTCGCACGTGCTGGTGCCGCCGGCCATCGAGGCGCTGATGTCATCACCCAATTGCAAGGTGCAGGGTTTTCTCGCGGCGGGCCATGTTTGCGCGGTGATGGGCTACGAGGAATACCCGCCCCTTGCAGCGAAATATCACGTGCCGATTGTCGTGACCGGCTTCGAGCCGCTGGACATTCTTCAGGGCGTGCTGATGGTGGTGCAGCAACTGGAATCCGGCCGGGCCGAGGTTGAGAATCAATACACCCGTGCCGTGCAGCGTGAAGGCAACCTGCCGGCGCAGGACCTCATTCGCAAGGTTTTCCGGGTCGTCCCGC
>CAYPSF010000305.1:0-3661 GCA_964413165.1 uncultured Bifidobacteriaceae bacterium | reverse complement strand
ACAGGAAGATGCGAACCGGTTTGATCTGCGACTGGAAACCGCCAGGCAAAGCGAGTTGCTGGTCGCCAATTTGTTGGCCCCACCGGGTGCAGGCAATCTTTCACAACAACTCTCCCAACAGGAGCACCTGCAGTTTTTCGATCCACGTCCGTTGGGGATCAGTACGCTCACGGAATATGGCAGCGGAGGTGATTGGCATCAGGGAGCCTCGGTTTTCGGGACACAGGATGGATTTAGTTATGCCTTGGATGCCAATTATCAAAGCCTGAATGGACAACAGCCAAATAATGAATCCGAAGTCCAGCAGTACATCCTCACCATCAAACAACGGGTTACTCCGGACGATGAATTTTACTTCCAAGCCGGTGACTTGAATTCCAATGCGGGAGACATGGCACGGAGGTATGACCCGGCGCAGGCGGTCGTTGGCTTTCATGTCATCGAACGGGAGGAGCCAACGCTTTACGCCGGCTGGCATCATGAGTGGTCGCCCGGCAGCCATACGTTGTTTCTTCTGGCTCGATTGGCCGATACCCTGTCTTACACAAATCCGCAACCTGACGTGATATTCTTGATCCAGAACGGAGGCGTTACCACTGCAGTTCAATCACCTCCGTTGGGGCCGCCTTTCGGTTTGAATTTCAACCGCGACTTCACCCTTTATTCGGCTGAGTTGCAGCAGATCTGGGAAACGCCTCAACAAACGTTGGTTGTGGGCGGTCGATGGCAATCGGGTAACGTGGACACCCATGCCAATCTCAGTCGGGATTTTACCGGCGTTGTCACCGACCAAAGCATCGGGACTTCCCTCGAACGCGGTGATGTTTACGGTTATGACTCATGGCAAGTCTTCGACTGGTTACAGTTGATCGGCGGTGTGACCTACGACCAAATAACCTTTCCCGCGAACACGGATTTGCCCCCAATATCCGGCCAGGAAACGACGCGGGTGCAGGTGTCGCCCAAAGCCGGACTGCTTTGGACACCATGGGATCGCGGGGTGTTCCGCGCCAGTTATACGCGTTCATTGGGTGGGTTATTCTTCGACAATAGTGTCCGGCTTGAGCCAACCCAGATCGCCGGACTCAATCAGGCTTTTCGCAGCTTGATACCCGAAAGTGTGGCGGGATTGGTACCAGGCACGAAGTTCGAGACCACGGGTGTCGGCTTCGACCAGTCTTTCTTCAGTGGCACATGGTTCGGCGCCGAAGCCGAGTGGCTCACTTCCGATGGTGACCGTACGGTAGGGGTGTTGACCAATTCGCTGTTCCTGCCAATCCCCGACTCGGCCAGCAGTACCCGGCAAACCCTCAATTTTCACGAACAAGACCTGTCGGCTTATGTGGGGCAATTGCTTGGAGACTGGTTCGCGGTGAGCGCCCATTATCGTTTGAGCCAGGCTCACCTCGTCGGCCAATTTTCTGACATTCCCAACACCGCCGCCGGCCTGGCACAACTGAACCAGGACAATCACGCCACGTTGAATCAGGTATTGCTGGCCGCCAACTTCAATCATCCCAGCGGCGTGTTCGCGCAATGGGAATCGGTCTGGTATCAGCAGAGCAATTCTGGCTACAACCCGGCTTTGCCCGGCGATGATTTCTGGCAGCATAATATATTTGTCGGCTATCGGTTTCCGCGGCGTTACGCGGAAATTCGTCTGGGCGTGCTGAACCTGGCTAATACCGATTACCGCCTCAATCCGCTGAACCTATACCCGGAGTTGCCACGCTCCCGGATCTTCACCGCGAGCTTACGCTTAAATTTCTAAGCAAAGAGTCCTAGATACGAAAAAAGCTGCCCGACCGCCGGACGCCGTTTCAACACGGCCTCAATGTCCGCGCTGAACCGGAACAGCGTCGGCTTGATGCTCGTGTCGCGTGATTTCAATTTCTTACGCGTAAAACAAATCGTGCGCGTGTTCCAGTTTATGTCCTCCGTCCGCATGCAAGCCCCGTCCGATTGCGCCGCGCCTGTCAGCCACAGCAGTTCGTAAAAGTCTCGGCGCTCGTTGTTTCCAGAGGGTCACATTTCTCAATCATGCGCCACTTGTCCCCACCACTGGTGACATGTAAAATTTGAGGTTTGGGGATATTCTGATCTTGGTTTTAGCAGTTGTTCTCAACAGTGTGTAGGAAAGGACCGGATTTGTTATCCGGCCTTTATCTTTTTAACTGCCGCACTTTTCCTCTCAAACAGGCAACGGAAGCAAGTGGTTTCGTAATGGCACCGTGCTAACCTTTGGCACGGTCATGGGCTTTGATAGATCGGCACGCATTGTTTCCGAAGGAAGCTGGTGTCAGTTTCATCATCCAGCATGGCGCGCACTTTGCAGGCCAGGGCAGCCGAGGTGTAAGGTTTGGGAAGAAAGGCCACGCCCGGCTCAAGCACGCCATGTTGAGCAATGGTGTCATCCGTGTAACCCGATGTGA
Organism: uncultured Bifidobacteriaceae bacterium; assembly: GCA_964413165.1. Lineage (GTDB taxonomy): Bacteria > Verrucomicrobiota > Verrucomicrobiia > Limisphaerales > UBA11358 > UBA11358. Next base: position 1,229 of record CAYPSF010000305.1, on the reverse strand, counting down.
AGAGGATTTTGAGATCGGGATAAGTGGTTTTCAGCCACTCCGCCATCACTTTGCCGCCCATTTGCGGCATGATGACATCGGTGACCACCAAACGGATCGGCGGCCCTCTATGCGCTTGAGCCAGGTGCAAGGCATGCTGACCGTTCATCGCCCCGAGCACGGTGTAGCCCTGATTTTCCAACACATGATTGGCCAGATGACGCACGGTTGGCTCATCTTCCACCACCATCAAGGTTTCCGTCCCGCGCGGCAACGGCCCGGCCTGCATCGCTCTGGCCGCAACATCCAGCGGCTGCTCGACTCGCGGAAAATATATCTTGAAGGTGGTGCCTTTGCCCACCTCGCTGGAAACGCCGATGTGGCCGCCGGATTGCTGGACGATGGTCTGGCAGGTTGCCAGTCCCAAACCGGTGCCCTTGCCCGTTGGCTTCGTCGTGAAAAACGCCTCGAACACATGCGCTTTGACTTTGTCGGTCATGCCGGTTCCCGTGTCACTGACACTGAGCAGCACGTAGTCGCCGGGAATTACACCCTTATGGGTGCGCGCGTAGTTTTCATCGAGCGTGACATTGTTGGTGGCGATGGTGAGCTTGCCGCCGTCGGGCATGGCGTCACGGGCATTGACGACCAGGTTCATCAGCACCTGCCCGACATGGCCGGAGTCGGTCTTGGCGCGTCCGACTTTTTCCCCGGGGACAATCGTCATTTCGATGTTCTCGTCAATGAGCCGCTGCAGCATTTTGTTCAGGTTTTTCACCTCGTCATTGAGGTTGAGCACGACGGGCAGCACCGTTTGTTTGCGGCTGAAGATGAGCAGTTGCTGAGTCAACCCGGCGGCCCGCACCGACGCGTGCCGGATCTCCTCGGTATGTTTTCGCAGCGGACTATCCGGGCCAAGTTCGGTCGTGATCATGTCGCTGTATCCTATTGGACCTTGGTCCAATATCCGCCCGCCGCCTGCTTCGGATAGGGTTTCCTTTACGTGACCAAACTCCGTCCTCTTGTTGCTGTCGTGGACGACGACGAATCCATTCGCAAGGCGTTGACACACTTGTTGCAATCCGCCGGGTTGGACGTGGAGACGTTCGCTTCCGGCGTCACATTCTTGGAATCCATTCAGACCCGCCGGCCTGATTGTGTGGTCCCCGACCTACATGCCACCTGGCTCAACAAACGAAGATGTCGGCGACCGAGCCGGTCGGGATTGGCGACCCGGTAGCTGCCCAGGC
>CAYPSF010000304.1:0-3666 GCA_964413165.1 uncultured Bifidobacteriaceae bacterium | reverse complement strand
TAAATCCCCTCACCCCGGCCCTCTCCCCGCTTGGGCGGGGCGAGGGAGTTGTTCACATTTGGTGCGGATATTTTGGCTGCACCCTCACGCTACGGCTGGCCGGGTCGTCCGCGTTTCAGCCCGAGATTTTGATCGTAAACGCCGAGTTTTACCGGTGTGCGTTGCGCCTGGCCCTTGAATTCCATTTTCAGGCGATTCAATCGCACCCGCGCGATTTCAGCCGCCGCCCAATCCGGAAATCGTTCCACAATTTTCTCCAGGGTCTGGTGCACCGTGGCGTAATCGGCGCCGTGACGGACCTGCAAATCGGCGAGCAGATTCAGCCAGTGCGCGACACGTTTGGCCGGCTGGTTCGGCAACTCAATCAATTGTTCCAGCTCGCTCGTGGCCAAATCCAGCCGCTGGTAGTGGTCGGCGTACAAGATGGCGAGCTGTTCCCGGATTTCCGTGTCGAGGGGGTATGCCGTCAGGTGTTTCACGTGATCCGCGGCGAGCTGTTCCGGATCCATTTCGACGGGGCGCGCCGGTTCCGAAGCCGGGTGCAGACCCAGGTTTTTTACGCCTTCAGGGACTGCCATGGGTTGGCGATCCTGCGCCGCCAGCAATATTTTTTCCACGCCGCCCAGGCGGGCGATGCGCTGCGCGGCCAGCATGGCCAGCTCGGTGTCCGGGAACCGTGTGATGATTTTTTCCAGAGTGGCACGGGCCGCGTCCGCGTCCTGCGCCAGTTTGAGCTGCCAATCGGCCAGCTGGTTCATCGCGGCGGCGACCTGCTTTGGCGGCGGATGGGGCTGGTCGCAAAAATGGTTTAACGTGATTTCCGCCGAGGCCAGGTCTTTCATGTCCTCGGCTTGGATGCCGGCCAGCAACATCACCCCCTCCATGTCGTTCGGGAACCCGGCGAGTTGCTGGCGAACTTCAACCACCGCCTCAAGGCTTTTGCCCTGTTTGCGTTTAGCGATGACTATGGAATAATGCGGCTTCAGCTCCGGCTCCTCGACGCCGCCATCAAACAGGTTAGTCAGGGGGCTGCACAGCCATTCTCCGAAGTGCGGCACCCACATCAGCGAAAGGGCTATGCCCGGGATGATCATGACAAACGGTCCAAAAAAACTGAGTTTGACGGCACCGATGAGGCAGGCAATGACCAGGGGAATGGAGATGACCAGCTTGAACAGTATCTTCGCCGGATCATCACTCTGTTTCAAGGCCCGGAAACCAACCCAGCCGATGACCGTCAACATGCAGACCAGCCCCAATATCCCGACAACGATTTCATAAGTCTGGTTCATGGCCGGCTCGGCGGGTTTCGCCGGTTGAATGGATGGTTCGCGAGTATCTTCACTGTCGTTTGGACAGGGCTCGCGCACCGGCGTCACGCGGACAGGACATCTCATCTGCGGCGGCCTGCAGCCAACTTTCACCCGTAGCGATACGGCCGGGCCATGGCAAAGGTGTTCGGCAGATGCCGGATTTCGCGCACCTGGCCGCCGGCCAGCAAGACCTCGACGATGTCAAAGCGGATTTTTACCGCCGGATTTTTGAGCAACCGCAGATAATCCAGTGCCGTCTGGGAAAGCAATCGCCGTTTGCGGGCATCCACCGCCGCCGCCGGACGGGTCCAATCCTCCGAGGACCGTGTTTTGACCTCGACGAAAGCCAGGCAATCGCCATCGCGAAAAACCAGGTCAATCTCGCCGCGGTTCGAGCGGAAGTTGGCCGTGAGAAATTTCAATCCTTCCCGCTGCAGATGCCTTTTCGCCGCGTGTTCGCCCAGTTCGCCGCGGCGCAGGTGCTCCGGCTTGGGCTTGCCGGTGAACCGGTCTTTCAATTTTTCCAAAAAACTCACGCAGTGTGGCTGCGTTCGTAAGAACGCGGCTGATTTCACAATCCACATTTGCTGCGCGCTCACGAGCGCAGCCACAGATCAGAACAATTCCCGTTGGACCGGTCGCAACGGCGCGAAGCTGCGCCGGTGGATGGGGCACGGGCCATGGGCGGTGATGGCCGCCAGATGTTGTTCCGTGCCGTACCCTTTGTGTTCGGCAAATCCGTATTTCGGCCATTGCCGGTCGAACTCCAGCATGAGCCGGTCGCGCGTCACCTTGGCCAGCACGCTGGCGGCGGCGATGGAATAACTGAGGGCATCGCCTTTCACGATGGCCGTTTGCGGCACCAGCATGGTCTTGACCGGCCGGCCGTCCACGAGCGCGTGTTCCGGCGCGGGCCGCAATTGCGCGAGCGCGTCGTTCATGGCCCGATGCGTGGCGCGCAGGATGTTGATGGCGTCAATCTGCCCGGCGCCCACCTGCGCGACGGCAAATTCCACCTCGGAACACGCGGTGAGACAGGTGAAGAATTTTTCGCGCTGGACGGCCGTGAGCTGTTTGGAATCGTTCAAGCCCTCGAGTTCGGATGGCAGGCCGGACTCCGCCCATTGCGGCGGCAGAATCGCCGCCGCGGCGACGACCGGCCCGGCCAACGGGCCGCGTCCGGCTTCATCCACGCCGGCGACCCGGGTCACGCCCTGGGTCCACAACACGCGTTCGAACTCGAAGCGGTCGATTGAAATGAAGCGGGCCATGAGCTTGATTTAAGCAAAACCGTTCGTTGCCACCGAGCGTAGCGCGTTTTACGGCGTTGTCAGCCGATTTTTTCGAGGACGAGGACGAGAACGAGGACGATTAAAAATCCGTGTTCATCCGTGTCCATCCATCCTTCGCAGGGTTGCTACGGAGGACAGGTCCGTGGTAAAGAAAAACCATGAAAATCGAATCTCTTCACATCGGCATGCGGGTGCGCCATCAGCAATATGGCACTGGCATCGTCAAGGCATTGAACGAACTCACCGCGGAAATCCAGTTTGACAGCGGCGACAAACACGCGGTGGCGCCCGACGCCGCCGGGCTCGAACCGGCCGAACCCCAGGCGTCGGTGAGCGGCTTGAACCTGCCGCTCAAACAATTTGTCGATCAAACCGTGAACGCCACCGTGGTCCGGCTGGGCCTGGAAAAGCCGGATGTCGTGGTGGACAAGCTCGGTCTCCGCTGGCACGGCGGGCGGCTGGTCATGCATCCCGCCGACCCGGCGTTGCAGACCAAGGAAGTTCCGCTGGAGACCTTCTTCCACAAGATGGTGATGGTGCGGAACAACCTGCGCGTGCTGGAGCAGAAGATCAACGCGCACGAGAAATTGACCGATGGCGAAAAGGTGGAGATGCAGCAGTACATCACGCGCAGCTATGGTTCCCTGACCACGTTCAACGTGCTGTTCAAGGAAAAGGAAGATCAGTTTTAAGGCTGGCTGGCCGAGCCGGAGCCTGGAGGATTGAGACCACGAGCAAAAAAGCGCGCCGCTTTTCAGCGACGCGCTCGTGATCGTTGCCTTTTACGGCCTGTAAACCGAACGATAGAACCGTTGCGAATAGTTGGTTGTCGCGTCCGTGAACTGCCAAACGCCTTCCCCATCCGCCAGGTTGGTGCTGATGGGCGTCCAGGCGATCGGCGGCGCCAAATCAGTTGCGGTTTCGATTTGGTACAAATAATTGGGCACACCCAGGAAGTTTAACGTAATGGTCCCATTTCCATTGTTGACCGCACTGGAGACGGAATTGGTCGGCGGCGGGCCGATGACGATGTTGATTGCGCCTGGCGCGGTTCCGCCGAA
>CAYPSF010000303.1:0-3745 GCA_964413165.1 uncultured Bifidobacteriaceae bacterium | reverse complement strand
GCCAAGCACGATGATCAGCAGGCCGGTGGCGTTCGGGTCGAGCGTGCCGCAATGGCCGACTTTTTTGATGCCGAACCGGCGGCGAATCGCGTCCACGACGTCGTGCGACGTCGGGCCGGCGGGCTTGTCCACGAGGAGGGCGCCATCGAGCGGGGAAAATTCTTGCATGACTAAATCAATTCTTGAATCCGATCAAATTCCATTTTGCCGCAAACGGCATCAACTCCAGCCTGAAGCAATGCGGCATTCCCTTCTTCCCGGGCTGAAACTCCAACCACGCGAATTTTGTTCCCGGCTTCACGCAATTCGCGGACAAGCGATTCACCCTTTCCATCATCCAAATCATAATCAACCAACAAAAGGTCGAATGGATTGGCGGCCAGAGTTGAGCGCGCCATTGATAAACTCGGCACAACTGTCACTTGATGCGCTGATAAAAAATGGGTTATGGCTTGCTGCGAGAAAATGGAATGATTCTCAACAAACAGAATCCTGAGTTTTTTCATTTGGCCGCACTCAGCGCGCGCTTGACCGCGGCGATGACTTTTCGCTGCACCGACATCGGTTTGCCCGGGATGCGGGCGCCCGCCGCCGCCGGATGGCCGCCGCCGCCGAATTCCGCGGCAATTTCGTTCACGTTCACCCGGTCGCTCTTGGAACGGAGGCTGATCCGGGTCAGTCCCGGTTCAAGCTCCTCAAACACACACGCGACCACGACCGGCTCGATGGCGCGGATGTGGTCAATCAACCCCTCGGTGTCGTCGCTTTCCGCGCCGGTGCGGCTGAAATCGGACTGTTTGAGCCAGAACCACGCAATCCGGTCATCGGCCGTAAGCCGGAATTTGCTGTAAACGTGTTTGAGCAGCCGCGCGCGGGAGAGCGGATAGGATTGATAAACCTCGTCGCAAATCCGGGCCAGGTTCGCGCCGCGCGTCACCAGTTCCGCGCCGACATGGAAAGTGCCGGGCCGGGTCGTGGAGTACTGGAACGAGCCTGTGTCCGTGGAAACGGCAGTGAACAGGCAATCGGCGATCGGCCGGGTAATCGGCCAGCGCGCCACCTTGAGCAGGCGGTAAATCAATTCACCGCAGGAAGGTTCGCGGTCGGAGACCCAGTTCACGTCGGCATAGCGTGTGTTGCTTTCGTGATGGTCCAGGTTGAGGAACATCTTCCGGTGCGTGATGCATCGGCCGACCTTGCCGAGACGCTCGAAGCTCGCGCAATCGGTGGCGATGACACAGTCGAATTTCATTCCGGCCTTCGGCTTTTGAAACCGCCGGTCCGGATCGAGAAATTTGTATTTTTGCGGGATGGGGTCCTCGTTCCAGCAGACCACCTTCTTGCCCTCGTTCTGGAGCGCCAGCATGAGACCCAGTTGCGAACCTACGCAGTCGCCGTCAGGCCGGATATGGCCGACGATGCAAAAGGTCCTGCTTTCGCGGATGACGTCCAGCATCCGATCAATGATTTTCGGGTAACTTTTCACAGCTTAATCTTCGGCGTCCCCGGCGGGCTGGGTTTTTTCCAGTTCCTCCATGATCTGCAGCACGCGGTTGCCGCGCACGATGGAATCGTCGAAGACAAATTTAAGCGTCGGCGTGTATTTCAACACCACCGCCTTGGCGACCAGCCCCTGGATGCGGATGCGATGCTCGGTGAGCATTTGAAAGCCGCGCTTCTGCTGGTCGGCATTGCCCAGGATGCTGATGAAGACGGTTGCCGACTTGAGGTCACCGGCCACGTCCACGTCGTTGACCGTGATCAGGCCGGCCTCATTGACATGAAATTCGCGGCGGACTGCCTCGCCGATTTCGCGCTTGAGAAGTTCGCGCACCCGTTGGATTCGAAGGCTTGCCATATCGTTAAATCGTTAAATCGTCGAATCGTCGAATCGTTGAATCGGTTTAACGGTTTAACGATTCACCAATTCAACGTTGTCATAATTTCGCCGCGATTTTCTCGGTGGCGTAACATTCAATGGCGTCGCCCACCTGGAATTCGCTGTATCCCTCGATGCGGATGCCGCATTCCATGCCTGCGCGCACTTCGTTGACTTCGTCCTGGAAACGGCGGAGCGATTGGGCGATGCCTTCGTAAATGATGTCCTTGCGCCGGCGCACGCGGACCTTGCCCTTGACGATGCGGCCGCTGGACACCATGCAACCGGCCACGGGCACGCCCTTGGACAATTCAAAAATCTGCCGCACTTCGGCCGAGCCGAGGACGCTGTCCTTGACGAGCGGCTCCAGGAGCCCGGCCATCGCCTCCTTCACCTGATCGATCAGTTCGTAAATGATTGCATACAGTTTGACCTGGACGCCCTCATGCTTCGCCTTTTCAGCGGCGGTGCTGTCCAGCCGCGCGTGGAAACCCAGGATGACGGCGGCGGACGCGGACGCCAACGCCACGTCATTTTCGGTGATGGTCCCGACGTCGCTGTGAATGATTTCGAGTGAAACTTTTTCCGCCTCAATCTTCTTGAGCGCCTCGACGATGGCCTCCACCGAGCCCTGCGTGTCGGCCTTGACCACGACCTTGAGCACCTTGCTCTGGGCCGCCGCGAGCGAGGCGAACAGGTTCTCCAGCGTGACCTTCGAGCGGTTTTCCAGGTCCTGGGCCTTCATTTCGTGGGCGCGCTGCTCGGCCAGTTCGCGTGCGGCCTTCTCATCCTCCACCACGCTGAATTCCAGGCCCGCATCCGGCACCCCGTTCAAGCCGAGCACCTTCACCGCCACCGATGGCCCGGCCTCCTTGAGGCGGTCACCCTCCTCGTTGATGAGCGCCCGGACCCGTCCGTAAAACTCACCGCATAAAATGATGTCGCCGACATGCAACGTGCCTTTGCGCACCAGCACCGTCGCGGTCGGGCCGCCCGGTTCCACGCCCGATTCAATCACATTGCCCTTGGCCCGGCGGTTGGGATTCGCCTTGAGCTCAAGCAACTCGGCCTGCAACAGGATCATTTCCAGCAATTTGTCCACGCCCTGCTTCGTGAGGGCCGAGACGTCCACAAAAATGGTGTCGCCGCCCCAATCATCGGGAACCAGCCCCTTGTCCTGCAACTGCTGGCGCACCTTCATCGGGTTCGCATTCGGATGGTCGCACTTGTTGACCGCGACGAGGATGGGCACTTTGGCGGCTCTCGCGTGACTGAGCGCCTCGAGGGTCTGGGGCATGACGCCGTCGTTCGCCGCGACGACGAGCACGACAATGTCCGTGACGTTCGCGCCGCGCGCGCGCATCGAGCTGAACGCCGCATGACCGGGCGTGTCCAGGAACGTGATTTGCGCCAGCGTGTTTTTGCGTTCCGGGTGCGGCACGGAAATGGTGTAGGCGCCGATGTGTTGCGTGATGCCGCCAGCCTCGCCGGCGGCCACATTCGCCTTGCGAATCACGTCGAGCAACGTGGTTTTGCCGTGGTCAACGTGGCCCATGATGGTGACCACCGGGGCGCGCGATTTGAGCTCTTCCGGCTTGTCCTCGATGTCGAGTTCGACCTTCTTGACCGGTGCGTGGACCACGCCGCCGCCCCGTTCGCGTTTTTCCACTTCAAAACGGAAGCCGTACTTGGCGCAAAGCTGCTGCGCGATTTTTTCGTCGATGGCCTGGTTGACGTTGGCGAAAACGCCCAGCTCCATCAAATCGGCGATGATCTTGAACGGTTTCTGTTTGAGCTGACCGGCGAGCTCGCGCACGACAATCGGCGGCTTGATGATGATGACTTCGCCGGTGGTGGGGGCGACAA
>CAYPSF010000302.1:0-3770 GCA_964413165.1 uncultured Bifidobacteriaceae bacterium | reverse complement strand
GCGCTGTCATTTTGGCTGATGGCCGGTTGGTTGCCGTCGATGTTGGTTTCAACGTCCAATGCCCAGATGCCCGCGCCCGTTCCGGTTTTTCAATTTGGCGCTTTCTACAACCTGGACCTGGACTTCAGCCCGGGCCAGGCGATAACCATGAACGGGAAGGTGCACGTCAATGGAACCCTTTGGATGTGTCCGCAGGCCACGGCGACATTCAATGACACGGTAGAAGCCACCGGGGTGGTCACCAATCGGGATAATCCCAATGACCAACAGAACCTGATCTTTAACTCGAGCTATCTGCATTATAATGGCGGTCCTCCGTTGTCCCATATGGCCCCGCTGTTTCTTTCATCGATCAACGCCAATATCAACCCTGCCAACCCGGAAGCCATTCTCAACCTGCCGCCGGCAGGAACCGGAGTGCCCAACTTGAACGCGTATGTGCCTTCCAACCAGATTTACCTTTATAACGAATGCGACCTTATCATTTCCAATTCCTTTACCGGTATCAACGGCAACAGCCGGTATGGGACCAATCTCAGTGTCTATTTCAGCGATTACTATAATTCGATGGGTCGCCTGGTCCTGGTTACAAACGATGTGCAATGGATCACCACCAACCTCGTCGTAGGTGTTAGTACGAATAAAATTACGAACGGCTACTATTCCTTTGTGACGAATGTTGCTTTCTACGATTTCCGTGAAGGCAAAACCGTCCAGGCCGTGCAGATCAATGTGGCCAAACTGGGCAGCTGGCTCACCAATTTTGTGGCTAATGGTGGTAATCGATACAACCAGACCAATCTTTTCGACAAAGGCTACGGCATTGACTCCATTTACGTTTATAACAGCGTGCCCCTAACCAGTACCCAACTTCCGGCCGTGCGGGTGGTCAATGGACAAGAACTGCCCTCGCCCAAGGGCCTCACCATCGCCACGCCCATGCCGCTGTATGTGCTTGGCGACTACAACATCAAGACCAACCTCGGCGGTAGCACGTCTTTACTCACGACCAACACCGCCTGGACCTGGCCGGCGGCGCTCATGGGCGACGCCATCACCATTCTTTCCGCCAACTGGGTTGACAACCAGCCTGCTTACCTGGCTGGCGGCAGTTACACCGCGCGAAATGCCGTCAACACCACCATTAACGCTGCGTGCCTCATGGGCATTGTTTCATCCACCAACGTCGCCGGCGTCAAACACTACAGCGGTGGCCTGGAAAATTTCCTGCGTTTGGAAGAAAATTGGAACGGTGATATTCTGTGCTACAATGGTTCGATCGTCGCTATGTTTCCCAGCCTCTACGCGACGAATTTCTGGATCGGCCCCGGTATCTATTACGGTGTTCCCACGCGGCAATGGGGCTTTGACGCAAATTTTATGATCCTGACAAAACTGCCGCCGTTGACCCCGGCGATAGCAAATACCAATCCTCCGGCGATTACCGCGCAGCCACAAAGCCTGACTGTCGCTCAAGGTAGCAACGCCACTTTTAATGTCACCGCCGGTGGTTTCTCTCCGTTGAATTACCAATGGAAATTCAATGGCACGGACATTTTGGCGGCAACCAGTGCCTCACTCACACTGACCAACGTGCAACTCAGCCAGACTGGAAATTATGCCGTGGCAGTGACCAATCTCTATGGCTCGGTCCTGAGTTCCAATGCGGTGCTCACCGTGGTGACGCAGCCGCCGTTCATTTCAGCCCAGCCAACCAATAAGACCATTTTTGTGAATGGCACGGCGATCTTTGGTGTGACCGCCGCTGGTTCCTCGCCATTAAGCTACCAGTGGAGTTTCAACGGGACGAATCTCGTCGGGGCCACGAACGATTTGCTGATGCTGTTCAACGTGCAAACCGACCAGGCCGGGAGCTATGCCGTCCAGGTGACCAATCCGTTCGGCGTGACCAACAGTACCGGTGCGGTGCTAACCGTGCTGACCCAGCCGCCGACGATCCAGAAGCAACCCGCCAATCAAACTGTGATCCTGGGAGGTTCAACGATTTTCAGTGTCACAGCTGCGGGTTCCTCGCCGTTGAGTTATCAATGGCAGTTCAACGGGGCTGATATTGTCGGGGCCACCAACCTGTCGCTGATTTTTGATAACGTGCAAACCGACAATCAGGGTCCTTATCAGGTAGTTGTGACCAACGCCTACGGTTCGATCACCAGCTCCATCGCCACCTTGACCGTGACCCGTTCATTAGTGGTTGCTTGGGGAGATAATATTTTTGGCGAGACCAATGTGCCTGCTGGTTTGAAGAACGTGACAGCGATTTCCGCAGGTTTTTATCACGATCTTGCACTCCAAGCCGACAGAACGGTAGTCGCCTGGGGCGCTAATGGTAGCGGCCAGAGTAGTGTGCCCGTTGATTTGACGAACGTGGTGGCAATTGCTGGAGGCGGCTTTTATAGTCTTGCACTTCGGGCCAATGGGAACGTGGTCGGGTGGGGGGACAATGGCTATGGCCAAATCAACATTCCTCCAAATTTGACGAACGCGGTGGCGGTTACCGCAGGTTACTATCATAGTCTGGCTCTTCAGGCAAACGGAACAGTGGTTGCCTGGGGATATAATGCCTATAACCAGACCAATGTGCCCGCTGGTTTGACGAATGTGGTGGCAATTGCCGCTGGTGGGTATCACAGTCTGGCTCTTCGGGCAAACGGAACGGTAGTCGCCTGGGGACACGATGGCTACGGCCAGGCAGATGTGCCCGCCGGTTTGACGAACATCGTGGCGATTGCGGCAGGGCAATTTCACAGTCTGGCGCTTCAAGCCAACGGAACAGTGGTGGGCTGGGGCGAAGGTGATTCCGGTCAAACCAATGTGCCTACCGGTTTGACGAACGCGGTGGCGATTGCCGCCTGTGGCTATTTCAGTCTGGCGCTTCAGGCCAACGGAACTGTGGTGGGGTGGGGTGATGATTTTTACGGCGAGATCAATCTTCCTGCCAGTTTGACGAACGTGGTGGCAATTGCAGCAGGTTTTTTTCACAGTCTGGCACTTGAGAACGACGGTTCTCCTGTCATTTTAAGGCAGCCCACAAGTCAGACGACGTTAAATAGTGCGACAATTCTCTTCAATGTAACTGCTGTGGGTAGGCCTCAATTGAGTTACCAGTGGCAGAAGGATGGTGCCAGCCTTACAGACGGCGGCACCGTGTCGGGGGCGACCACAGGGGCACTGACCCTGGTCAATGTGCAGACCAACGACGCTGGCATTTATGCCTTGGTTGTGACCAATGACTTTGGGTCGATTACGAGTTCCAACGCCGTCCTGACGGTGCTGACCCTGCCCCCGAAGATCCAGACACAACCGACCAATCAAACTGTCTTAGTGAACGGTACTGCGACCTTCGGTGTCACCGCCACAGGTTCCTTGCCGCTCGGATATCAGTGGAGTTTCAACGGGACGAACATCGACGGGGCCACGAACGCTTCGCTCATGTTGAGCAGCGTGCAATTGAGCCAAGCCGGGAATTACGCAGTGGAGGTGGCCAACGCGTATGGCACTACCAACAGCACCAGTGCGGTGCTGACCGTGGTTGATCTGCCACCGGCGATTCTGGCACAGCCTGCCGATCAAACGATGGCTGTGGAAGGCACGGCTATTTTTAGTGTCACGGCCACTGGCTTTCCACCCTTGAGTTACCAATGGAACTTCAATGGAACGAACCTCGACGGGGCCACGAATGCTTCACTCACGTTGGCTAACGTACAAATGAGCCAGGCGGGCAGCTATGCTGTACTGGTGACCAACGCCTA
>CAYPSF010000301.1:0-3778 GCA_964413165.1 uncultured Bifidobacteriaceae bacterium | reverse complement strand
AGCGGCGCGGACAGCGAAATGGTCAGCGGTCTCGGCCGCGACCAGACCAAAGTGATTGCCGATGCGCCGGGCGTGGCGCGCACCACGCAAGGACCGCTGTCGTCCGCGGAATTATTTGTCATCATCAACCTCCCCAAACGGTCGACGGGCACGGATGCCAACGTGCCACTGCGCGGCGTGGAAGCGAGCGCGCTACAGGTGCGCGACCAGGTCAAGATCGTCTCGGGACGGATGTTTGACTGGGGAAAAAATGAAGTCATCGTAGGCAGCGGCGCCGTCCAGGAATTCTCCGGGCTCGAGGTAGGCTCTAAAATCAAGGTGGGCCGCTACGAATGGCCGGTGGTAGGAATGTTTTCGGCTGGCGGCGCGGTGGCGGAATCGGAAATCTGGACAGATGCGAAGGTGCTGCAGGAGGCCTACAATCGCGGCGATTCGTTCCAGTCGGTCTATGTGAAATTGAATTCATCGGGTGCGTTTGAGGTGTTCAGTAATTCGCTGACGTCGAATCCGCAACTAAATGTGCAGGTCATCCGGCAGTCCGAGTATTACGCCGAACAATCGGAAACCATGACCCGGCTCATTACCAGCCTGGGTGTGCTGATCGCAGCGTTGATGGCCCTCGGTGCGATCTTCGGCGCGCTCAACACGATGTACAGCGCGGTTTCGACGCGGACGCGGGAAATCGCCACCCTGCGGGCGCTGGGCTTCGGCCGCGGCGCGGTGATTGTATCCTTGATGCTGGAGTCTCTGCTGCTGGCACTGGTCGGCGGCGCCCTGGGCGGCGGTCTGGCGTATCTGGCCTTCAATAATTTTCACACCTCGACCATGAACTTCCAGAGCTTCAGCCAGGTCACCTTCGCCTTCCGGGTCACGCCGGAGTTGCTCGTTCGAGGCATCGTGTGGTCGGCGTTGATCGGCCTGATCGGCGGCCTGTTCCCCGCCATCCGCGCCGCCCGCCTCCCCATCGCCGCCGGCTTGCGGGAGTTGTAACGGCTCCAACTCGACGGCTGCCGGGTGCCGCCGGGAAATTGCGACGGAACGCCGCATTCCTGCGGCAGCGGGCCCACATGAATAAATGCCCTGCCGGATAAATCCGGCGTTCCTCCCGAACCGACGCAACTTTGTTTGTCGCAGTGTCCCAGTGCACCCCGGGCCATCCCGGCTGCGCAAATTGGGTTGAACCGGGCCGGCCCCGGACCTACGATCGCCCTATCATGCACGCCATCAATCGACGTAAATTCATTGCCCGGCTTGGCGCCTCGGGTGCTGCTTTGGCCGCCTCATCCTGGCTGGGCGCGATTGGTTATGCCCAGGCGACCAAGGGACCCGCGCGAATCGTCATCAACCAGGCCAGATATCGCGCCGATCTGGACCGCCGGTTGTTCGGTTCCTTCCTCGAACACCTCGGCCGCGCCGTGTACACGGGGGTTTATGAACCGGGCTCGAAGTTTGCGGATGAAAAAGGTTTTCGCAAGGATGTGATCGCCGAAGTCCGGGAACTCGGGGTCCCGATGATCCGGTACCCGGGCGGAAACTTTGTTTCCGGTTACCATTGGCTGGACGGGGTCGGACCGAAGGACCAACGCCCGACCGTTCTGGAACGGGCCTGGAATTCCCTCGAGACCAACCAGTTTGGCACGAACGAATTCATGGAGTGGTGCAAGCTGGTCAACTCCGAACCGTTGCTGGGTTTCAACCTCGGCACCGGCACACCGGAGATGGCCGCGGCTCTGGTTGAATACTGCAACGTGGCACGAGGCACCCAGTGGAGCGACCTGCGGCGAAAACACGGCTATGAGAAGCCGCACAACGTGAAGTATTGGTGCCTCGGCAATGAAATGGATGGTCCCTGGCAGATGGGCCATTGCACGGCTCGCGAATATGGCCGCAAGGCGCGCGACGCCGCACGGCAGATCCGCGTGGTTGATCCCGACGTCAAGCTGATCGCCTGCGGCTCGAGCAATACGATCCTGGACACCTACCTGGTCTGGGACCGCGAAGTGCTCGAGGAATGCTACGACCAGGTGGACGGAATTTCGCTGCACAATTACTATGGGAACACCGCGCCCTTGACGGGCAACAACACCTCCCGCTATCTGGCCATGAACCTGGACATGGAGCGGCAGATTCACGAGATCGCCGCCGTCTGCGACTATGTGCAAGGGACACTGAAGTCATCCAGGCGTCTGTGGCTCTCGTTCGATGAATGGAACGTCTGGTATCGCGCACGCAGCGCCGAGTTCCGGGACGGGAGGAAGACATTCGCACCGCACTTGCTGGAGGAGGAGTACAACCTGGAGGACGCTTTGTTGGTTGGCGGCTTCCTGAACACGTTGCTGCGGCAGTCCGACCGTGTCCGAGTCGCCTGCCTGGCGCAGTTGATCAATGTCATCGCCCCCCTGATGACCAATGAAACCTCCGTGCTGCGCCAGACCATTTATTACCCGTACCGGTGGGCAGTGAAGTACGCTCGCGGCCGCGTCCTCGACTTGCTGGTGGAGTCGGAAACATATCCGATCAAGGCGGAAGGTTTGCGCGCGGACTTTGCCCGCAATGACCAGGTCCCTTACCTGGATGTCAGCGCCACGATAGATCCGCCGAACGGGCAGGTTTGCCTGTTCATGCTGAACCGCGATCTGGAGTCGGAGCGGGAACTGGCCGTTGAGTTCCGGGATCCGACGCCGAAACGCGTGCTGGCCTGTGAAACGCTGACCGGAACGGATTTGAAGGCGTCCAACACGTTCGCGCAGCCAGGACTGGTGGTGCCCCGCGCGCTCGATGCGCCGCAAGCAGGTTCCAAGATGACGTTCAAACTCCCTGCCCGCTCCTATAGCGTCGTTCAAATTGCAACGGCATGAGTAGCCGGGATCAGTGCGCCGGGAGCACAACATTCGGGCCGTTGCGGTAGCTGGCGGCAATCGCCGCCGCGCTCAGGGCCGTGTTGTAAATGCGGAACTCATCGATAGAACCGTTCAGCGGCGCATCGCTCGCGAACAGCGATCGGCCGAGGAAAAAGACGTTCGTATCCACGCTTGAGAGCGAGGCAAGGTCCTTGCGCGACACAGCCAGCACCCCGTTGGTATAAATGCCCATGAACCCTGAAGCCGGATCCAGCACGCAGGCAACATACAGGTTGGTCTCGTGGTCGAGATTGCCCGGAACCGTGGCAACGCGTTCGGTCGGGTGCGGATCCATGATCGTCAGGCGGAAATCCTTCAAGCCGCTATGCGGACAGAAATACAGGTCGTGACCGCCTTTGTCGCCGTTCGTCGAGCCCTGATCGAAAATGCGTGCCCAGCTTTTATTTGTGCCCAGGGTTGCCCAGAATTCAAACGTGACCGCGGGGTAACCGGCAATGAGCCCGCCCGGGAGATTTACGTAAGTGCCGCGTGTGCCGTTGAGATGGACCTGTCCGCCGCTGACATTTGCCGCGCCTTGCAGGGCACCGTCCGCATGGCCGGCCGAATCGCTCGCGTCGGTGCTAAAGCTATAGCGATGTTTGAGCACAGTGGCCGAAGCTTCAACGGATGTGGATTTGTCTTCAGCCCGGGAAGCCAGGCCGAAAAAAGTCAGGACCATCGTGATGACGACAGCCTGGAATAGCAGAATGATTCGTTTCATAAATGCGCCGGCGCCAGAGTTGCAGGGCCGGGGCAGCGGTTCAAGTCCGGGATGAAATTCACCCCTTCCGCTTGTGCTTGTCCTGGTAATCCTTCCAAAGAATGCCCAGGACCAGCCAGCCACTCCCGCCCAGGGCAACCAAAAAACAAATCATGGC
>CAYPSF010000300.1:0-3826 GCA_964413165.1 uncultured Bifidobacteriaceae bacterium | reverse complement strand
CTGGCGGTGGCCCTGGCGGAAAACAGCGCGCCCGCCGGACGGCTGGTGGGCAGCAAAATCGTCCATCCTTCCTCGATCGACATCGGATTTGCCGTGGAGGCCGAGGACGGCGTGCTGGTGCCGGTGATTCGCAACGCGGACAAGCGGTTGCTGAAGGATTTGATCGCGCCTTACAACGAGCTGATTGAACTGGCGCGCGAACGCAAGCTGCCGGCGGACGTCACCGGCGGGTCGATCGCCACCGTCACGAATTTCGGCACGTTCGGCCTGGAATGGGCGACGCCGATTCCGCTGCCGGAGCAGACGCTCGTGCTGGGCATGGGCGCGGCGCGGCACGCGCCGAGCTGGGATTCCGTCAAAGGCCAGTTCGTGCCGGTGATGGAGGCGAACTTCACCTTGAGCTTTGACCACCGCGTGCTCGATGGCGGAGCGGCCGGACGCCTGCTGCAACGCGTGGCGGAGCTGATGTCCAAGCCGGACCAGTTGTGAAGCTGCTGATTTTAACGATTTTTGCAGCCCTGGGTTTTGCCTGTGTGTTGTGTGCGGATGAAACGGCAGAAATTTCCCTGACCACAAATGAACAAACTGCGGTCAGACAACAATTACAGGCGTTCGACAGAGGCGAAATTACATTGGAGGAAACGACGGAGCCGGGAGGGGAATCGGGGTGTCAAAAGTTAGTGGCATATCATCTTATGCATACGAACGACGTGACAACTAAAATGAAGCTGCCTATCAGTCGTCGTTACGGTGCAATGGGAAAATACCAGGATGCTGTTCGTCTCGCCCAAGAATATGTTGGTGTGTACTCAAATGATTGGCATGGCTGGAGGATTCTTGGCAGTGCCAACTTGTTCATGAATAATTTCAATGCAGCGTTACATGCTTACACAAATGCTGTACGTCTTGGTGACGACCTTAGTTATGCGGCGCTCGGACTAGCAGCGTTGAAAACGGATCGGTTAGATATTGTTAGCAATATGGTGCCTCGTTTGGTCGCTTTGAAAACATCAAAACTGACGAGCAGAAACCAATCTCTTCAGTTGGCCACTGACTTGGTGATTTATTCACTTAGAACCAACCAGAAAGACCTTTTCATGAAGGCTGTTGAAGGTTTTGATCCAAAGGAAATTTTGGCACATGATGATGTGGCATTTCTTGTCAAACAAGGTTGTGAACAATTCAAAGGCGGAGAAACTGACAGGCTTTGTCAGAAATTGGAAACAGCCGGCAAATCTGGAGTCAAGCCACCGCAATAGTGGCCTTCACCCGCTTGTTTGATCGGCGGACTCAATTACTCCCCGTCTTGAACGCCGCGACAATGGGGCGGTGGTCGGAGCCGACGCCCCAGTTCGGAATGGTCAGCGCGTACGTTTCATTCGTCAGCCAATCGCGCGCCAGGGCCGGGCTGAGCAATATGAAATCAATCCGGCTGTACGTGTCTTCCACGCCATAATAGTGAGTCCACGTCACGTTGCGCGGCTCGAAGCGCGCAATTTCGTTCGGCGTGTTGTCGCCATTGCGCTCGGCTGGGCGGGTGTCGAGGAGCTTGAATTTTCCTCGGCCGATGATTTCTTTGGTCGAATCGGAATTCTTCACGTTGTTGAAGTCGCCGAGCACGATGAGTTTTGCGTTCGCATCGGCCTTGAAATGTTCATCCACGATGCCGCGCAGGACTTTCGCCTCCTCCAGGCGCAACTGGGCCTCGTCCGCCTCGGGGACGGGCCGGCGCGATTTCAAATGCGTGGCAATGAGGGTGACGGTGAAATTGGTCGCCACCTGAAGCTCCACCTCGGCAAAACCGCGGCTGACGGAAAACCGGCGGCCGTCGAGCAGGAAATTGTCGTTGGTATGCGGGCGGCGGCCGGCGAAAGGGAACCTGCTCAAGATGGCGACGTGGATGTTTGTGTCCCAACCCTGCACGTGTTCCCAATAGGGGAAATCCAATCCTTTCTTTTTCAGCGAGTCACGCAATTCCAGCAGGGCGTTGGTGCTACCCATCTCTTCCAGGGCGATGACGTCGGGATCCAGGGCGCGGATGCTTTCGCAGACCTTGGCTTTGGCCCGGTCGGATTTTGTGAACTTGCGCGATTCGGTCGGCTGGTCCAGGTAATTTTCGACGTTGTAGGTGGCGACCCGGAAAGTGCCGGCGCCGACGGCAACGTTGCAGAGCAGGGCGACAGTGAGCAGGAGCCCGCAGCGGCCGGGCAAAAATTGTTTCAACATGATTGCGGCGAAGCTTAAACCGGCCATCCCAACCGTCTAAACAAATCTTGTCAGAACCTTTTGCCAAAATCTGCAAAGGTGTTAACATTGCCCCATGCTCAAAATCGGTCGAAATGGTTCCGGGCCGCGGCCGGCCAAAAGGAGCGCGCTCCAGAAGCTGGATGACCTGCAAAGCCAGCGCGATCACCGCGAACTGCGGATTGACAAGGTGGGCGTGCGGGGGTTGCGGTTTCCCATCCAGGTGCGCGACAAGGCGCACAGCGTCCAAAACACGGTGGCGACCATCGGGATGTTCGTGGATTTGCCGAAGGAATTCAAAGGCACACACATGAGCCGGTTTGTCGAGGCGCTCAACGCTCATGGCAACGTCATCCATGTGGAAAACATCATGGACATCCTGCATTCGCTGCAGCGGCGGTTGAGCTCGGCCACCTCGCACCTGGAAATCGAGTTCCCGTATTTCATGTCCAAGAAATCGCCGGTGTCGCGCAAGAAGAGCCTGATGGATTACGTGGCGCGGTTCGACGCGTCGGCGTGCGGCCGGGAGGTTGATTTTGTGCTGACGTTGAAGGTGCACGTGACGACGCTGTGTCCGTGTTCCAAGGCGATTGCCAAATACGGCGCGCACAACCAACGGGGGCTGGTGACGGTGGCGTTGCGGTTCTCGAAGCCGGTCTGGATCGAGGACGTGGTGGCGATGATTGAAAGTTCGGCCAGTTCAGAGCTGTACGCGCTGCTTAAGCGGCAGGATGAGAAGTTTGTGACGGAGCGGGCCTACGAAAACCCGGTGTTTGTGGAGGATCTGGTCCGGAACGTGGCATTGAAGCTGAATGCCCATTCGCGGGTGACCTGGTACCGGGTGGAGGCGGAGAATTTCGAGAGTATTCACAACCACAGCGCCTACGCCAGCATTGAAAAGGGGTAGGGGTACCCAAAAATTCCCGAAAATTTTTGTGGCATATTTGGTTTCCTCTGGTAGATTCCCGCGCTCTTGATGAACCAAAAACTGATTTTGAATTTGTGACCATAAAGAAGAAAACCAACGGCAAAGCACCGATTTCCGCCACGGCGGCCATTCTCGGCCGGCCGGTGGCCAAAGCCACGACCGCCGCTGACCCGAAGAAAGTAAAACCCGAATGGCAGAGCTACTGCCAGCGGCTGCTGGAATTGCGCGAGCAATTGCTCCGGCAAATGAACGGCCTGGCCAAGGAATCCGCGCAGGAACTTCCCGGCTACAGCCTGCATATGGCCGATTCGGGCACGGACAATTTCGACCGCGATTTTGCATTGAGCCTCCTGTCGTCCGACCAGGATGCGGTCTATGAAATCGAGGAGGCGCTCAAGCGCATCGAGAAAAAGACCTATGGCGTCTGCGAACTGACCGGCAAAACCATTCCCAAGGCGCGGCTGGAGGCGATTCCGTGGACCCGGTTTACCGTCGAAGCGCAGGCGCAATTGGAGCGCGAAGGCGCATTGCGTTCGCGCCGGCTGGGCCAGCTGGGCTCGATTGACAGCGCCGGCGCCACCGAGGTGGAAAGCGACGAGGACGAGCCGGAGGAAAAGACCAAGGAGAAGGAATAATTTATGCCGCGCGAAATCA
>CAYPSF010000299.1:0-3905 GCA_964413165.1 uncultured Bifidobacteriaceae bacterium | reverse complement strand
GCAGCCAATGGTTCGTCATTCATACGCTTTCCGGCCAGGAGCAGAAGGTCAAGGAAAGTATCGAGAAGCGCGTCAAGACCGACGAGATGCAGGACTACGTCCGCGAAGTCCTCGTCCCGATGGAAAAAGTCGTCGAGGTGCGCAACCAGAAGAAGACCGTGTCCAGCCGCAAATTGTGGCCGGGCTATGTGTTTGTGGACATGGTGTTGCTGGATGAAAACAACCGCATCATCGAAGAGCCCTGGTATTTCATCAAGGAAACCCAGGGGGTGATCGGGTTTGTCGGCGGCGAACCGCCTGTGCCGACCCCGGCCGAGGAGGTCGAATCCATCAAGGCCCAGATCTCCGCGTCCGAGGAGACCGAAAAACCGAAGGTCAATTTTGAAGTGGGCGAGACCATCAAGATCAACAACGGACCGTTCCTCAACTTCAGCGGCGTGATCGAGGAAATCGACCCCGAACGCGGCAAATTGAAGGTCACCGTCAATATTTTCGGGCGGAACACGCCCGTGGAACTGGAATACTGGCAGGTGGAGAAGGCGTGAGACGTAAACAGTTGAATCGTTGACTCGTTGAACCGGTTCGGCGAGGAACGGTTCAACGATTTAACAATTTAACGAACATCATGGCAAAGAAAATCACAGGCATCATCAAGTTGCAGATCCCGGCGGGCCAGGCCAATCCCGCGCCGCCGGTCGGCCCGGCGCTCGGCCAGCACGGCGTCAACATCATGGGCTTCTGCAAGGAATTCAACGCGGCCACCAAGGCCGACGCGGGACTCGTCATTCCCGTCGTCATCACCGTTTATCAGGACAAGTCGTTCACGTTCATCACCAAGTCGCCTCCGGCGTCCATCCTGTTGAAAAAGGCCGCGGGCATCACCGCCGGGTCCAAGGTGCCGAACAAGGATAAAGTCGGCAAGGTGACGCGCAAACAGGTCCTGGACATCGCGAAAATGAAGTCGAAGGATTTGAATTCGGGTTCGGAGGAGGCTGCGTTCCGGGTCATTGCCGGCACGGCCCGCAGCATGGGGATCGAAGTTGTCGGATAAACCAAACAACCGCGGGAGAGTCATTGACGGCTCGCTGGTACCGCACCAAATAAAATGCCCAGTAAACGATACAAGAAGGCGCTCGAAGTTGTGGACGCGAAGAAAGCGTACCCCCTGAAGGATGCCGTTGGCGTCCTCGCCAAATTTCCCAAAGCGAAATTCAACGAAACCATAGACCTCGCATTCCGTCTGGGAGTGGATCCGAAGCAATCGGACCAGATGGTCCGCGGCACGGTCCCGCTGCCGCATGGCAGCGGCAAGACCGTCCGGGTGCTGGTATTCGCCAAAAGCGGCGGGGCGGCGGACGCCGCCAAGGCCGCCGGCGCGGAATACGTCGGATATGAAGACATGATTGCGAAATGCCAGGGTGGTTGGGCCGATTTCGACGTGGCCGTGGCCACGCCGGAAGCGATGGCCGAGGTGCGCAAGCTGGGCAAGGTGCTCGGCCCGCGCGGCCTCATGCCCAATCCGAAGACCGGCACCGTGACGGACGACACCGCCAAAGCGGTCAAGGAAGTCAAGGCCGGCCGCGTCGAGTTCAAGGTGGACAAGGCGGGCAACGTGCATGTGGCCGTCGGCAAGGCGTCATTCCCGGCCGAACAAATCGAGGAAAACGCCCGCGCGGTCATCGAGGCGGTGGCCAAGGCGCGCCCGAACAGCGTCAAGGGCACCTATATCAATTCCTGCACGCTGTCGGCGACGATGAGTCCGCCGGTGCGGCTGGATGTGCGCGAGTTCACGACCCATTAACCCGGAACCCTTTTTGAATCATGCGTGCTGAAAAACAAATTTTGACGAAGGAATACGTCACCCGGCTGAACGGCTCGCCGTTCTTCATCGTGGTGAATTACAAGGGGCTCAAGGTGTCCCACATGACCGAGTTGCGGAAACGCCTGCAAAAAGCCGGCGCGGAGTTTCACATCGTCAAGAACTCCATCTTCTCGATCGCGGCCAAGGAAGCCGGGGTGGGTGAATTGAACGGCTCGCTCACCGGGCAGCTCGCCGTGGTGACCGGGCAGAAGGACATATCCGTCGCGGCGAAGGTGGTTAAAAATTTCGGCGCGGAGTTCGACAAGCTGAAGGTGCAGTTCGGCTATCTGAACAACCAGCGCCTGGAACAGGCGGCGATTGTGGCCCTGGCCGATCTGCCGAGCCTCGACGTGCTGCGCGCCAAACTGCTGGGCCTGTTGAGCGCACCGGCAACCAAACTGGTCGTGTTACTCAACACGCCCGCCACCCAACTGGCGCGCGTCATCCAGGCCAAGGCGGAAAAAGGCTGAAACCATTTCCCGTCCGCTGTGACCGGCGGCGGGGACAAACAAAAACAAACAACGTAAATCGTCGGTTCCGGAGTGAACTTAAAACAGCCGCGGCTTGGCGCGCCAAATCCCGCAAGGCGGGAGAAGAGCGGACTGCGGCGGACGACGAGACGACAAGAAAGGTAATATGGCTGATATTGGAAACCTCGTAGAGGAATTGAGCAAGTTGACGGTGATTGAAGCCGCCGACCTGGTGAAACAACTGGAAACCAAATGGGGTGTGACGGCTGCCGCCCCGGTGGCGATGGCGGCTGCTCCGGCGGGTGGTGGCGCGGCTGCCCCGGCCGCGGAAGCGAAGACCACGTTTGACGTGATCCTGGTGTCCGCCCCGGCGGACAAGAAGATTGCCACCATCAAGGCGGTCCGCGAAGTCAAAGCGGGACTCGGCCTGGCGGAAGCCAAGGCGCTGGTCGAAGGCGCCCCCAAGCCGGTGCTCGAAGGCGCTCCGAAAGCCGATGCCGACGCGGCCAAGAAAAAGCTGGAAGAAGCCGGCGCGAAGGTGGAGGTCAAGTAACCGAACTTTGGGTGTGGCGGTCCCGCCGACGGGACCGCCACCCCGTTTTCCGCGCAGGCGGGAGCAAATTTTATTATTATCTTAATTAGTTACGAGCAGAAACAGGCGACCGCCGGATGCGGTCATGGTTCAGGCAAGTTCACTGCCAGCGCGGTGTCCTTGCCTTGTGTTGTTGATTGAAAATTAACGGCCGGCGCGGTCGCCGGCCAAACCAGAAAGTCCAAATGCCATCGCGAGTCACTGAACGAATCAATTTCGGCAAGATCAAGGAAATTGTCGTGCCGCCGAACATGATCGAATTGCAGACCAATTCCTACCGGGAATTCCTGCAAGCGGACGCGGCGCCCAAAAAGCGCCGGAAACACATCGGCCTGGAATCGGTCTTCCTCGAAGTGTTCCCCATCGAGAGCTACGACGGCAAGTGTGTGCTCGATTACGATTCCTACGAAATCGGCGAACCGAAGCTGGACTGGCTGGAATGCCTGCGCGAAGGCCTGACCTACGGCGCGCCGCTGTACGTTACTTTCATGCTCAAGGAGGAGGGCAAGCACGCCAAGGAAGAAAAGGTGTTCATGGGTGAACTGCCGCTGATGACGCCGCAAGGCACTTTTGTCATCAATGGCGCGGAACGCGTCATTGTCAGTCAGTTGAACCGTTCGCCCGGGCTGGCTTTCGAGGAAACCCAACATCCCAACGGCAAGAAGCTGCATTCTTTCCGCATCATCCCGGATCGTGGTTCGTGGTATGAAGCTCAATTCGATACGAGCGATTTGCTCTATGTTTACCTGGACCGCAAGAAACGCCGCCGTAAATTTTTGACGACGACTTTCTTCCGCGCCCTGGGTTACGGCTCGGATGAAGATATCCTTAAGCTGTTCTACGAAATTGAAGATTTGAGCGTCAAGGACGCCGAAAAACTCGAAGACCTGCAGAACAAGGTCCTCATCGAGGACGCGACCGACAATGACAAGGGCGTCGTTGTGGCGCGCGCTTTCGAGCCGCTTTCCAAAGCCGTAATCAA
>CAYPSF010000298.1:0-3956 GCA_964413165.1 uncultured Bifidobacteriaceae bacterium | reverse complement strand
TAGCGGCGCATGACATCCTGGACCGCTTCCATCTGCCGGGATACTTCGGGATTGGCGGTCATGCGCACGCTGCCGTCCGTGGCGTCGGTCAGACAAAGCGTGTCACCCTCGCCCACCTTGAGATGCGCGAGTGCTTGTTTGGGTAAAACCAGGCCGACCGAGTTGCCGACCTTGCGCAATTTTAATTCCAGAACCATGAGACCAATGTAACCACAAATGTTATAACGTCAAGTGCGCGACATGTTTTTGGTCGGTTCTTCATGCAGCCCAATGGGATGCCGTCATTCAGCCCAAAATAGTCGCTTCCCTCCAACCTTGGGCTGAATGATGAAATCCCTTTGGGATTTAGAATCGCGGACACCAAATTTGCTTCCAGTCTGTTCATCTGCCTTTTCAACCCTGTTCAGGCTGGACAGAGTGAGTGGCCTGTGCCGGCCACGTTATATGATCTGATTCCGCGGGAGGAGAAGCCCGGCAAGGATGTCTTTGGAAAGCTTCATCCTGTCTCTGTAAGTGGCTTTCGTTAAATTTGTAACGACATATTATTCCCTCGTTCGGCAGAAAGTGTGAACACTTCACACTTTTATCTTGACGACCGGGTTTGAATGTGCGACAAAGTCACACATGCGTGCGGCGTCTTTGAATCAGAACGAGCTGGAGGCATTGAGAATCCTGTGGGAGGGGGGCGAACTGAAGCCTGCCGATATCCAGAGCCGTTTTTCCTGGCCCATTGAAAACGCCACCTTGCGTTCGGTGCTCGTCAACCTGGTGGACAAAGGACACATCGTCCGGAAGCTTCATGGCAAAGCATTTTTCTACGGCGCGTGCGCCAAAAAGACGACGTTGCTCCAAAACATGCTCCAGACGATGGCGCGGGTCTTTGCCGGAGGTTCGAGCCGGGAACTGGTTGCCCAGCTGGTGGAGACCGGGGACATCAAACCCGAGGACCTGGAACTGATCCGCCGCACCACTGCTGAAATCACCTCGCGAAAAGCAAAAAGGAAATAACCATGAAACTGCTGCTTGATTTCTCACAATCGCCGGTTTTTGAGGTCCTCTGGAGATGGACCATCCTGCTTGCGCTGGGCTGGACGGCGCATGGGCTGCTTCGCTCCCGGGACGCCCGGTGGCGGCTGATCCTCTGGCGCGGTATTTTCTGTTTTGGGCTGGCCCTGCCGCTTACTCCGTTTCTCCCGCTGCCGGTGTTTCAGATCCCGGTTCATGGCTTTGCCTCGATCGCGCCGGCAACAGCGAGTTTGGCTGCGCCGAGCCTGGCGGAAGGCAGTATTCCACCGGTGACGACCCAGCTTGTTACGCCTCTGGTCGCAGAGGCGGCAAGGGACGGCGTGATGAATGATGGGGTTCACCGTGCAGCGACCAGCCTTCTTTCGGCGATTTCTTTGAAGGGCATGCTGATCACCATCTGGGCCGCAGGCGCCCTTTGCGGAGCGGTTCGCCTGGTGCGCTTTATGATTCAACTCTCCAACTTGAAGCGATCGGCGATCCTGGCTGCTCCAGCCATCCAGGAGCTGGCCGGGAAGATTTTGCAGCGATTGCGGATTCGGCGCCTGGCTCAAGTGCTGGTTTCGGATTCGGCTGCTTCGCCGTTTGTTTTCGGAGTTACCCGTCCCGCCATCATGCTGCCCGGGAGATTGGCGCAAAGCCTGTCTTCCGAGGAAATCGCGGCGATATTGGGACATGAAATTGCCCATCTGCGCAGGCACGATTTGTTCTGGTGTGCCGGTTGGCGGTGGATGAAGGCGCTTTTTTGGTTCCACCCCCTGGTTTGGAAAGTTCCCGAGGCCCACAGCCTGGCGTGCGAGGAGGAAGCCGACCGCGTGGCGTCCGCTCACATGGAAAATCGCGCCTCCTATGCGCGCCTGTTGGCCCAGCTCAGTCTTCGCGTGCTGGCCCTTCCAGAAGTGGAAACCCAACTCACCGCCAACGGCACGGCGCAGATCACTCAACGTCTGCGCCGCCTGGGAAAAGAACTGGGAATCTGGAAACCAACGCATTCCCTGGCCGCGTTTGGGCTGGTATTGGCGATGGTCCTGATTTCAGCGGGATGCGACGTGAACGGGGGAAAGGACAACCGGGAAGTGAAGCAATTGAAGGCGCAGGTGGCGGCTTTGGAAAAGAGAATCAGCGAAATGGAGAACTCATTGCCACCGGCGGAAAGGCAACGTGCCTATCGTAAGAAATTCGACCAGCGTCGCGAAATGGACCAACAGAAATATACCCCGGAGCAATTGGCGAAAGCGGAAGAGCTGATGGCGACGGCGGACCGCCAGTTTGGTTCTGCGGCGTGCATTGAGACTTTGAAACAAATGGTAGAGAAGTTTCCCAACGCAAACCGGGCCGGGTGCGCGCTGCTCTATTGGGCGCAAAGCACAACCGGGCCGGAAGCCGAGAGCTATTTCACGGATTGTATTCAAAAATACGATGATTGCTACTATGGCGACGGAGTCCGGGTTGGAGCCTACGCGCGGTTCCTGCTGGCCGAGAATTACCAAAGCAAGGGCGAAAGGGAAAAGGCGGAGGCGTTGTACAAGGAAATCAAGGATAACTATTCAGATGCCATCGACCACAATGGCCAATTGCTGATCAATATCATACCGACGAAATCTCAAGCGGAGCAGCAGGCAAGGCAACGTGCCTACCGTGAAAAATTCAACCAACGCCGTGCTCTGGACCAAAAGAAATACACCGGCGAGCAATTGGCGGAAGCGGAGAACATGTACGCGGCGGCGGAGCGCAAGTTGAGATCGCCGGAGTTCATTGAGAGCGTGAATCAAATGTTACAGAAATTCCCCGGTGCAAACCGAACCGGGTGCGCACTCCTCGAGTTAGCGCAAACCACCACCGGACCGGAATCCGAGAAATATTTCAAAGACTGCATTGAGAAATACAACGATTGTTATTTTGGCGACGGAGTTCAGGTTGGAGCCTTTGCGCGGTTTTGGTTGGCTAATTACTATAGCAACACCGGGGAGAATGAGAAAGCGGAGGCGTTGCGCAAGGAAATCAAGGATAACTATTCAGATGCCATCGACCACTACGGTCAATTATTGATCAATCTCATACAATAGAATGTAACCTCAAATTGCGCATCTGCCTTTTCAACAATCCATCGCCTGCGTAGAGTGGATGGCCTGTGCCGGCCACGTTATATGATTTGATTCCGCGGGAGGAGAAGCCCGGCAATGATATCTTGCTGGGACGCTTTCTGGATTACGTGGAAGGACGGCGCCTCCAACTTTATCCCGCCCAGGAATCGGCCATCCTGGAGTTGTTCGAGGAGAAGAACGTCGTCCTGAACACGCCCACCGGGTCGGGCAAATCGCTCGTGGCCACCGCGCTGCATTTCCAGGCCATCGCCCGTGGCCGACGCTCCATTTACACCTGCCCGATCAAGGCGCTCGTGAATGAAAAATTCATGGCCCTCTGCCGCGAGTTCGGGCCGGACAACGTCGGCCTGAGCACCGGCGACGCCTCGGTCAATCGCGACGCGCCCATTCTCTGCTGCACCGCCGAAATTCTCGCCAACATCGCTCTGCGCGAAGGCGCGGCGGCCAATGTGCAGGAGGTCGTCATGGACGAATTCCATTATTACGCCGACCGCGAGCGTGGCGTGGCGTGGCAGGTGCCGCTGCTGACGCTGCCACAGACGCGGTTTCTCCTGATGTCCGCGACGCTGGGCGACACGACGTTTTTCGAGGAGGAACTCACGCGGCTCAACGGGCGGCCGACGGTTGGCGTTTCATCCACGGACCGGCCGGTGCCGCTGGAACAGGCGTATTCGGAGTTGCCGCTGGCCAAGACGCTGGAAAGCCTCGCCGCCGACGGCAAAGCGCCGGTGTATGTGGTCCATTTCACGCAATTGGAGGCCGCGCAGAGTGCACAGGATTTCACGAGCATCAACGTCTGCACCCGCGAGGAGAAGGCCGCGCTGGCCG
>CAYPSF010000297.1:0-4001 GCA_964413165.1 uncultured Bifidobacteriaceae bacterium | reverse complement strand
TTTGAAGTCATCAAAACCGTCCGCCTGACGGAAAAAGGCACACGGCAAGGCAGCCAGGTGGTCCGTCCCTTCGAACGGGACAAGACCGGCAAACCGGTCCTGGACGACAAGGGCAAACCCAAGATCAAGGAACGCACCCTCAACCAGTACACCGTTGTGGCCGACCGTCGTGCCAACAAAACGGAGATCCGCCAGGCCGTGCAGGAATTGTTCAAGGTCAAGGTCACCAAGGTCAACACGCTCAATGTTCGCGGCAAATTCCGCCGCCAGCGCACCCACCAGGCCGGCCAGGCGCCGAGCTGGAAAAAAGCCATCGTGACGCTCAAGGAAGGCGACAAGATTATTTTGACCTGATGCCGCTCTGAAAATCAGATTTCCGCGAGGCCGGCCAACGCCGGCCTTTTTTATTGCAGTTTGATTTTCCTGAGCGCAGCCAGCGCGCCGGCCGGGTCGGTTGCCCCCAACAGTTCGGCCAGAATTTCCTGACTCCGGCCCAGGCGGGCGAGGCTGGAAAGCAGATGCAGATAGGCAGTGGCATCCGTGGCCGGGACGGCGAGAAGAAAAACCAGTTGCACCGGCCACGAACCTTTGGCGCCCCAGATCACGGCTTGGCCTGCGCGGCCGAAGGCGAATTGCAGGTGTTTTACCCGCGAGGAGCGCGCATGGGCAACGGCGATGCCAAATCCGTTGGCGGAGTTGGCCAGCAACTCCTGGTTGAGCGCAGCCTGGTAGAAAGGCAGGACATCCGGCACACAATCCTGCTGCCGCAGCACCCGGGTCAATTCCCCGATGATTCCCGCCGCATCGCGTTCCCGCAATTGGAGCACGATCA
Source organism: uncultured Bifidobacteriaceae bacterium (assembly GCA_964413165.1). Taxonomy (GTDB): domain Bacteria; phylum Verrucomicrobiota; class Verrucomicrobiia; order Limisphaerales; family UBA11358; genus UBA11358. The sequence continues at coordinate 3,169 of CAYPSF010000297.1, read as the reverse complement.
ATTCCGGCCGGGTAAAATCCGCCAGTGAACCGCAAGCGATCATTCCGACTGTGTTTTCAGGCGGCATGCAAAAGTTCTTTGCGATGGCAGGGTTTCACGGAAATCTTGCTGGGCGGACGGGCGGCGGCAATTTCCGGTTCGACCGGTTCGGGCAAATAAAGATAGCGCCCGCAGTTTTCACACACCTGGACGTTCGTTCCATGCATGAGAGCCAGGACAACGGCGCGCGGCACGCGAATATGACAACCGGTACAAACCTGGTTGCGGGCCGCGGCCAGACCTCGCTTGCCTTGCGCCAGCAGGCGGTCATAGTGCGCGAGGATCGGCGGTAAAATCGTGGCGCGCAGTCCGTCAATCTTCTGGTCCGTTTCCGGTCCCAGGATTTCATCGAATTCAAGTGCCTGAAGTTTCAACAGATTTTGCATCAGTTCTTTCATGCCTGATGAAATGCTAATTTTGTACCAGTTCCCGGACGGAGCGTGTAACAACCGCCAAATCAAGGGAATGAAAGGATCTGGCGCCTTTCCCGGCGTGGGGCCCGGGGCCCGGAAATGCGCCTGAAGCGCAGTCTTTGCACCGCTGGGTGATTTCCCGGTGCAAGCACCGTTCCCTCGAAAAACGACCGCCATTTTCACAAAAAAGAACCGGTGCCGTGTTCCTCCTTCCGGCACCGGTTCGCGGGTTTAGCGGTCACGTCGAAACGTGAGTGCGGAAAACAAATCAGTGTTGTTTCCGTCCCTGGCGCTTTGAGAATTTCGGGGCAGCCGGCGCGGGGGCGGCAGCGGGAGCCTGCGTCGGGATGGACGGGCTGACGGCGGGTTTGCTTTCGCACTTGGGGGTGCAGCAATTGTTGCTTGTGGATGCTGTTACGGGACTGGTTGATTCGCTCATAATGTTATAATTGTTAATTTTCTTATCGGTCATTGATTGTTAAAACAACCGATTCAGTCTTAGGCAGGGAACGTGCCAGCGTGCGGCCGGCATTTACAAGCCATTGGTTTAAAATCAGTTGCATCCTGGAAACGGTGAAACCGGTGAAAATCTTTGAAAGGGAAAATCGTGGTTTTGCGCAATTGCTGCACGCCGGGTCGGCCCGGAGGTGCAACCCCGAATTCACTCACGATGCGATGGTTCCGGCGTTTTCATCCAGCAGGCCGTAGTGCTTGAGTTTGTATTGAAGTGCCCGGCGGCTGATGCCGAGCGCCTTGGCGGCCTCGGCCCGGTTGCTGGTCACGTGGGTGAGCGTCTGGCGAATGAGCAGCTTTTCCACCGCCGCCAGCGGCATCCCGGGCCGCACCGTGAACGTCGTGGAATGCTGGTCATACTCGCGGAGAAAATCCGGCAGGTGTTCCACCCCGACCACCGATTCGCGGCAGGTAATGACCAGCCGCTCGACGGTATTGCGCAGTTGCCGCACATTGCCCGGCCAGGGAAATCGCTGGCAGATTTGCAGGGCCTCGGCCGACATGCGCTTGCGGCGACGTTTGTGTTTGGTTGTGAGCTGCTCGAAAAAACTGTCAATCAGCAGCGGGATGTCCTCCGCGCGTTCGCGCAATGGCGGCATGACGATGGGGACGATTTGCAGCCGGTAAAATAGATCTTCGCGGAATTTTCCGTCCGCGACCGCAGTTTGGAGTTGTTTGTTCGTGGCGGTGATGATGCGGACATTGACTCGAATCAACTCCGAGCCGCCGACCATGCGAAAGGCGCTGTCTTCGAGCACGCGCAACAAGTCGCCCTGGCCCTTTGGCGAGAGATCGCCGATCTCGTCCAGAAACAATGTGCCGCCGTCCGCAAGTTGGAAGCGGCCGGGTTTGTTTGCCACCGCGCCGGTGAACGCGCCCTTGACGTGGCCAAACAGTTCGGCTTCGAGCAACTGTTCGGCCAGCGCAGCGCAATTGACCGAGATGAACGGCCGGCCCTGACGCAGGCTTTGGGCGTGGATGGCCCGGGCGACGATTTCCTTGCCGGTGCCGCTCTCGCCTTCGATGAGCACAGTCACGTCGCTGTTCGCCACTTCCCCGATGAGCCGGGCGACCGTCCGCATGGGTTCGCTTTCGCCGATCAACAATCCGGGCGGGGCGGTTTTTTGCAGGCGCTGGCGCAATTCGTTGTTTTCCGCGACCACGGCTTGAAATTCTATGGCTTTCTGCACCAGCGCGCGCAGCCGCTTCATGTCAATCGGCTTGGGCAGATAATCGTACGCGCCCTGTTTCATGGCCGCGACCGCACTTTCGACCGTGCCGTAGGCTGTCATGAGGATGAACAGCGTATCATGGTGTTTTTCCCGCACCTGGGTGAGCAGTTCCAGTCCGTTGAGCCCCGGCATTTTGATATCCGAGATGACCAGATGGTAGAAACTTTCCCGGGCCAGCTTCAACGCGATCAGCGGGTCCGTCTGGGCGTCCACCCGGTGGCCTTCCCGCTGCAACGCCTCCTGCAGTCCAGCGCAAAGGCCATGTTCGTCGTCCACTACCAGAATTTTGATTTTCGATTTATCCACCGGGATTCTCCTTCCGGCTCAACGGCAACCACAGGGTGAAGATTGCGCCGTGGGCGGGCGCGTTTTCGGTGCGCAAGCTGCCGCCGTGCGCCACGGCAATCTGCCGCGCAATCCAAAGCCCGAGGCCGATGCCTTCCGGCTTGGTCGTGAAATAGGGGTCGAAAATCTCCTCCAGCTTGTCCGCCGGGATGCCCGGACCGTTGTCCTGGACCCGCAAAACCAGGGCATCGCCGGCGACGGATTTGGCCGCACCCACCTCCACCCGGTCGTTTTTTCCGACCGCCTGCACGGCATTGATGACGAGGTTCATCAGCGCCTGCGTCAACCGGACGGGATCGGCAGCGATGCGTGGGAGATGAGGCTCAATTTGTGCGGTGATTTCGATTTGCCGGGTAGAAGCTTCGGCCCGCAGCAATTCACAGACGTGCGTGACAATCCGGGGGAGCTCCACCGGCTCCAGATCCAGTGCCGAGGGGCCGGCCAGCCGGAGAAAGCGCTCCACAATGCTTTCGAGCCGATGCAATTCGCCACGGATGATTTCCAGCCGGGAATCCAGCGGTTTCCTGGTTTCCGGCGCGAACGCGGCCAGGTCTTCCTCGAGCAACTGAACGTGGATGTCGAGCGAACTGAGCGGATTGCGGATTTCGTGCGCCAGCCGGCCCAGCA
>CAYPSF010000296.1:0-4168 GCA_964413165.1 uncultured Bifidobacteriaceae bacterium | reverse complement strand
GACGGCGTTAGCGGTCTAAATGTCTTGACTGGCATAAAAACAATGATTTCAGCAGCAACTCTGGGAGTCGGCAGGCCATCATTCCTGTCCCTGCAGGGAATCAGTTATCGGTCTGCAACTGCTGTCCTTTCACCTGGGTGGCCCTGCCGCTCTCCAACGCGATCGGGGCCCTGCTTTCAGACGAAACGGAGCGCATAAAATATCAAACGTTCGTCCCGGTGCAAGAGGTTTTTTGAAGAATTTTAGAGTGGGCAAAAGGCCCGAAAACGCCGGCTTTTAACCTGCCTTTGCCCGAGCGATTCAAAGGCCGCATTCCCTGAATCCATTTTGAAGTCGTTTTGTCGGGAACGCTTGATTCCGCTACCCCTCCGAACCGCATCAAGGCATTTACCCGTAGATATTTTTCGCATCGCTAGTCGGCAAACCGGGCGTAGGTGGCCTTGCGCGGATCGTGCTCGGGCCGATGACAAATCAGCGTCTGCACCCATTCCGAAAGACGGCGACCCAAACGGCGACAGGCCTCGCGTTCGCCGTCGTTGCGCGGCCGGCCGGCACAGATGGCGCCATAGTGCAATGTTTGTCCCGGAGCCACATAGTCCGGAATGCCGAAGACCAGGAAACCGTAATTCATCAGCACGATTTGCAACGCGAGACACGTCAATTCACCGCCTCCGGCCAGGCCACCCGACGATGTGAAGGCGCAGCCGATTTTGCCTTCCACCTTCGGCCAGAGCGGCTGAACGGTCACGTCCCACCAGCGTTTCATTTCCCAGGCAATGGTGCCCATGTGCGTCGGTGAGCCCGCGGCCATCCCATCGCACCAGACCAGATCCTCGGGCGTGGCCTCGGCAACACTCTTCAAACGGACTTCGGTGTCGGGAACGCTGGCGGCGCCTTCGACCACGAGGTCGGCCATCATTTTCGTGTGGCCGCCCTGGCTGTGGTACAAAACCAGAATGCGCGCCGGGCGGGAATCATCGGACTTCATGGCACCGATAATGCGCCGGCGTCAAAGTCACCGTCAATCGAGTAGTGGCTTCATTTGAAATCCGAACCACCGGGTCGGAGCGCGAGTTGTCTCAACCCGCAGCGGATTGGAATACCGTAGCTGCTGCGGATTGAGGACAATCCGCGCTCCGATTTCAAATTAAGAACCTGCCGTCAATTGAGAAGAAATCCCAGGCACATCGGTGGGGCGGCGTCGGCCCGCCCGTTTCCGCCTCACCCCTTGTATTGGTAAAAGGTGCTGGCCAGCAGGAGCAGTTCGGGATGGGTCGCCGATAATTTCGGCAGGACCACGCGGATGCGGGAGCGATAAACGGAAAGCCGCTCTGCCGTTGCGGGCGTCGGTCATGGTGGATTGCCACCCCCTTTTCCTATCGTCAATACCCTTATGCTAAGATTATAGGACCGACCATTTCACTTTGCACGGTTCGGTGAAACTCATGGTTCTACGTTCAGTAAAGGTGAATCCCCTAATCCTCGGTGTTTGTTATGGATCACAGGGACAGTGACCGGGCGCGGTAAAATCGCCCTGGCCGGTTCGTACTTGCTGAATCGACGAACTGGAAGGGGCTGGGGCCAAACGAGTTGGTTTGCAGCGGCGACCAGCCGGTCGGGGTCAGGCTGGTTGACACTTCAATCACAACCGTGTCATTGGATACGCCGCTTATGTTGAAACCAAAACTGTTTTGACTGAAATATGGGTCTGAAATCTCAGGCGCCAGATTTAGACTGAACACAACGCCGTAGCCAAAGTTGCCGCCGTAGTATGTCGCACCGTATAGAGTGTGGCAATTTAGAACCAACGTTCCGAGCGGGTAACAACCGTCGCTATTCGTGCCGTAGAGCGTCGTGGAAGCCGCTGAAAACTGCTTCAGCACGGTATAGCTGGTGCCGTTCGTCCGCACGCGAAATAATGTGCCGCTGTTCGCGTTGCCGCCTGCGGAAGCGGTGCCGTAGAGCCACTCACCCTGAAGCAAAAGACCGCCGACGGGACTAATTCCATCTGCGTTATTCGTCGTAAAGTTTTTCAGGATAGCATACCCCGCCCCGTTGGTTTCGATTTTGAAAATCGTCCCACGGCCCGCTGTGCCACCTTGCAAGGTCGTTCCGTAAATCGTGCTCCCGCTTACCACGAGAGCGCCGTATGGGGACGCTCCATCGGGAATGTTCGTGAATATTCTCACCGGGCCATAGCCGGTCCCGTTGGTGCCAACCCGGTATAACACGCCATAATCCGCCACGCCGCCACCTTGGAGGGTCGTTCCATAAACAGTGCCTTCGGCGATTGCCAGGCCACCGTATGGATAAGCGCCGTGGAGGCCGTTCATGCTCGCCACCACACTGTAGCCGGTTCCATTGGTGTTGATCCTGAACACGGCGCCATCGCCGATGTTGCCGCCGAACAGCGTGGCCCCATAAAGCGTGCCGCCAGCCAGTATCAAACCGGCATCAGGCCTAACCTCAGCGCTTTTGGTAAATGCCTTCAAGATCGTGTAATCGCTGCCGTCAATATTCATTTTGAAGATCGTCCCTTCGCTGAGATAACCCGAAGGGCCGCCGGAATCCGTGGTCCCATATAGGACGCCGTTGTCCACTATCACACCCGCTATCGGTGAGGAACCGCTGTCGAAGCTAAAATGCTTAAGAACTGCAAAACTGGTGCCGTCCGCATCCAGCCTGAACACCACGCCGTGCCCGCCATTGCCACCGTATTCAGTTGTTCCGTAGAGCACACCATTGTTCAGGGTAACTCCTCCATGCGGCTGCGCACCAGTGCTGTTTGTGCCAAAATTGGGATCTGGAGAAGCAAAGGTTTTTAGGACGTTATAGCTCGCTGCAGCCAGCGGCATTCCGAAGAACGCGGAGAGGCAACCGCCAATTATCAGAGTCGCCACTTTTGCCGTCCAGTGTGGCCGCGAGAACAATGAAAGGATCGGTCCTATAATTTTAGCGTTCATTGCGGTTCGGATTTCAACTGGATCAACTTGCGCTCTTCTCAGGCGCGCTCCGGGGCAATCCCTTCACCCTTTGTACTGGTAAAAGGTGCTGGCCAGCAGGAGCAGTTCGGGATGGGTCGCCGATAATTTCGGCAGGACCACGCGAATGCGGGAACGATAAACCGAAAGCCGCTCGCACAGCGGACCCAGGTCGTCCACCTTGTTCCAATGCAGCTTGTTCAAATCCAGCACCAAGCGGCTCCGGCTCCGCGCCAGTGAATCGCGGATGCGTTGCGCCAGGCCTTCCGCGTCCCGCTTGGAGAGCGCGCCTTCCAGCCGCATCCAGACCTGTTGCCGGGCGTGCTGCAATTCCACCTTGACGGAGAAATTCGGGTTCGAAATTTTGCCGTGGAATTCCTCCCACAGCGGAAACGCGCTCCAGCGTTTGGCCGGCATGCGATAGGCTGTTCGCTGCAATTTCGGATGCTGGAACAGGTCGAGCTTCAACGCCAGTCCGGTCCAGAGCGCCGCGCCCACGGCCAGGACGGATTTCAACCGTTGTTTGAACGGCGCCGGGCCCAGTTCGGCCTGGATACGTTGCTCCAGCCCGCCAATCCATTTCCGGATCCGGGCGTTGGGGCCCAGCAGCCGGCCGGTTAAAAACACCGGGTACGCAAAGCGCAATTCCCTCGCGAAGTACTCCGCCTTCTGGCGCAGCACCGGGTTCGGCGAATCTTTGAGCTTGAGATAACCGAGCAAGCGGGTTTCCAGCACACGAAAAATGCTGGGGCCCAACCGCTGAAAATCCTCCTCGAAACACCAGCGCTGGATATCTTCAATCTGCTCCGGCGAGAGCGTCGGGTGTTTGATCATCGTCCGGAATCCGTCCGCCCGTCGGTAAAACAGGTCCTTGTCGCTCGTGTAAACGTCCTGCAACAGGTTGTCCTTGATGATCCGTTCATAAAACGGCGTGCCGGGCACCGGCCCGTAGATCAGGTATTGCCCGAGCGACGGCTTCAGCTTCATCAGCCCGTCAAGCTCCTTGGCCACGACTTCCTGGTTCTGGTAATCGAACCCGACAATCATGGAAGCCAGCACGGTAATGCCATGTTCGCGAAATTCGGCGAGGATTTCCTCGACCGGGCGGCCCTGCTGCTTGGCGTAATTGGAACGCGTGCCTTCGTAGCCGATCCAGAAACCGTCAATGCCCATCTCCAGGATTTCCT
>CAYPSF010000295.1:0-4219 GCA_964413165.1 uncultured Bifidobacteriaceae bacterium | reverse complement strand
GCTCATGTACGAGGCCCAGCCGGAACAATTGTTCCTTCGCCCGGCGGCTGGCGTCATATTCCACCGGCAAGGTGACGAGTTGGAACAGCGTTATCATCGCAAAAGCGATGATGATGACGGGGAGGGCGATTTTCATCAGCCCCAAAAAGTAGCCGAGAAAGAGAATGCCCGCGTAGGCCATGCTGGCAAATTGTGTGACCGGCACCAGCGCCATCCGCACGTTGAACAACCCGTAGGCGGCCTGGTGCTGAAGCGCATGACCGGATTCATGGGCGGCAACGCCCACCGCGGCGACCGTCTGGCCGTGAAAATTATCGGACGACAGAAACAGCGCGCGTTTGGTCGGGTCATAATGGTCGGTCAAATGGCCGTCCACTTCCTGCACGGGTATGTCGTTGAGACCGGCCTGATCGAGGATTTTGCGCGCGGCCTGGGCGCCGGTCAGGCCGGAATCCACCGGCACCCGGCTGTATCTGCCGTAGGCTGAGGACAACTGGATCTGGGCCCAAATGCCGATGAGTAATCCTGGCACGAAGACCAACGCCAAATATAATGGATCGAAATAAAACATAAACCTGTTCAATATGGACAGCATTTCGCTCGTCCGCATTCAACCAAGCTGGCGGTGTGCCAGTTGGCCTTTCGTGAATTTACAGGCCTTCCCGTCGGGTGAAAGATTTTTTTTGCGCCAGCGTGACGCAACTGTGACAGGGCGCCATGGCACAAATTGCCCGACTATGGACTGCGGCGACAGGTCGCCGCTTTCTAAGCGCGGACATGTCCGCGCACTCCAAACCTTCCTATGCGGTAGTAGTGTCGGCGAGGTGCGCCGATGAGATCGAGCCACAGGCTCGACGCTACATCCACCCTGGCTTATTCCTTGTCGCCGGCCGCCGGCTTGACGTCGGGCTGGGTCGCCGCTTTTTTGGCCTTTTGTTTCGCAACGAAATCCTTATAGGATTGCTTCACGTCGTAGCCTTGAGCGGTGAGATAGGCTTCGATCTGATCTTTGTATTTCTTGAAGAACGCGGCTTTTTCATCCTTGGTGCCTGCGTCGATGGCTTCTGAGCGGGCCGTCTTCAGCTTTTTCAGGATGAATGCCTTCTGCCCCTCGGTCAGGCCATGGAAAATTTCGCCATACGCGTTGTAAGTGCGAGGCAACTGGCCGGCCGTGAGCGTGTTTTCGACGGTCTCAATCTGTTCCGGATTCAACACGGCGGCCAATTTGGCTTTGAAAGCATCGTGCTGGGGTTTGAACGTCGCATAGACGGCATCAATCGGCGACATGGCGTTGTCGATATTGGTCTGGTTTTTGGTGTTCCGGGCCTTGCCGTATTCAGCCCACAACTCCTTGAGCTGGGCGTCATTTTTGGCGTGCCACGCCTTCCAGTCGGCGAATTGGGCCACCATGATGTCGTGGACCTTGGCTATCCTGGCCGCGTCCTCGAGTTTCAGGTCATTCAAGACTTCCCGGGTGTGCTTTTCATAACCGGCCTGGTTTTTTTCCTCGGAGGTCGGTACCGGAGCCGTGGCGGTTGGAGGCGCGACCGAGTTTGAGGCGGGTTGGGCCGCAGCCCTATGGCTGAAGCAGGTGAGGACGGCGGGCAGAAACAGGGCGAAACAGAATCTTTTCATTCGATGTGTTTTTATGTTGGATCGACCGGCTGAAACTATGGACGGTGTTTTACAAGTTAAGGTTTCGAAAAATGCTTACTCTAACATGAACTGGAGCGCCGAGCACCGCCTCGGCCAGTTGCCAGGCCGCAATATCAACGAGCCGAGACGGTGCTCGGCGTTCCTTTTCGATTCACGGATTGCCGATCCTCACAATTCCAACACCTTTTCAAAGCGGGTCAGGTTGCGCGCGCCGTTGTTGGTCACCAGGGCGACGTCTTCGAGGCGCGCGCCGCCGATTTCCGGATAATAAAGCCCCGGCTCAACGGTCACGACCTGGCCGGGCCGGAGCCGGCCGGCGGAACTGGCGCCCAGGCGCGGGGATTCATGGATTTCCAGGCCGAGTCCGTGGCCCGTGCCGTGAAAGAACCCCTCCATGCGCCCGTGGCTGCGGCCGGTCCGATAACCTTGTTGCTGAAAAAATTCGTGCACGGCGCGGTGAACGTCGGTGGTCGGCATGTTCGCGCGGACTTTTTTAAACGCGATTTTTTGTCCCCGCCCGACCGTGTCGTAGAGTTTTCGCGCCGCTTCGGTGGCGCGTCCGCGGACGACTGTGCGGGTGATGTCGCCGAAGTAACCGGTTTTTTGCGAGCGGGGGAAAATATCGATGATGATCAGCTCATGAGCCCGCAGCGGGCCGTAACCGCGTTCGTGCGGGTCGCAGGCTTGGCGTCCGCCGGCGACGATGGTATTGGCAGCCAGGCCGTTGGCCTGCAGGATCGCGCAGTCGATGACCGACCGCAGTTTTTCCGAGGTGAGCGGGACGTTGTGGTAAAGCAATTTGCGTTCGCGTCCGATTTTGGCCGCGCGCAGGACCTGCATGGCCTCGGCCATGCCCACCTCGGCCATCAACAGCGCGGCGGAGATTTTCCGGACCTCGGCGGCGGTCTTGATTTCGCGTTCCGGAAAAAAGTTTCCGGGGCGCGTCCGGACCTTGACGCCGAGTTTTTCGAGGTCCCGGGCCAGCTCGAGGGGGAAATGGCCGGGGACAGTGACGCGGCGGCGGCCTTTTTCGTGCAAGATCCGGCGGACGACGTGGGCGAAGCCGGGGCGTTCGATGCCCCGGACGCGCAATGTTTGCTGGTATCGGGTGAGGGACTCGACGCGGCAGTGCGGGGCCTGGGCCCGGGCGCGGTCAATCTCCAGGTCGCTCATCACGATGAGCGGCCGGCCGGTCGTGTGCAGGTAGATGAACGGGTCCGGCACGAAGAGGCCGGTGGCGTAAAGCATGTCCGCGTCGCGTTCACTGTCCGCGATTATGAGCAATGTTTCTGACATCGTTAAATGGTTGAACCGTTGAACCGTTGAATGGGGAACGATGCGACGATTCAACGAATCACGTTCCAAACAACCGGTCCCCCGCGTCGCCGAGGCCGGGCAGGATGTAGCCCCGGTCATTCAGTCCGCGGTCAACCGCGGCGGTGAAAATCGGCAGTTTCGGATGACTCTTCCGCACGCGACGGATGCCTTCGGGTGCGGCGACCAGGTTGACCAGCCGCACGTGCTTCGCGCCCTGTCCGGCCAGCAAATCCATCGCGGCCACGGCGCTGCCGCCGGTCGCCAGCATCGGGTCGATCAAAATCACTTCAAACCGGCCCAGGTTCTTCGGCAGGCTTTTGTGATAAAACTGCGCGCGCAGGGTCGTTTCCTCGCGTTTGAGGCCGATAAAGCCGACGCGGGCGTTGGGAATCAATTGCAAAATGGAGTCGAGCATGCCCAGCCCGGCGCGGAGCACGGGCACCAGGACGACTTCGCGTTTGAGGTGGAATCCTCGCGTGACGGCCAGCGGGGTCCGGGTGGAGACGGGGCGGACGGCGAAGTTTCGAGTGGCCTCGTAGAGCATGAGTGAAGCGATTTCACCCAGCAGGCGGCGGAATTCCTGGGGCTGGGTCCGCTGGTCACGCAGGCGCGTGAGGTTGTGCTGCACCAACGGGTGCGTGATGACGGTGACGCCTTTCACGTCAGTTCACATAGGTGGGTGAGAGGAAGTAAAGGTAACCAGCCTGCAGTTTGGGCAGTTCCGCACCCAGGTCAATCCGGATGGCGCGGGACGACTCGCTTTGGCCGAACATGTGCAGGAAATCGCCGATGTCATAACGCTCGCGGTATTCGACCAGGTTGGCGGTGCCGATGTGGGCGATTTTTTTGGTGCGTTCCACCGCCTTGTCGAAATCGCCAAGTTCATCCACAAACCCGTAGCTCAACGCGTCAGCGCCGGACAGGACCCGGCCATCGGCGTAATCGGCCCAATCGTTGATGAGGGCGCGGCCCTCGGACTTGTTGCTGTCATGGGCGGCCTTGCGCCCGTCGGCGACGACGCTTTTGAATTTTTGATACGTATCGTCAATCAGCTTTTGCACCATGGCATGCTCGCCCGCCGGGATTTCATTGGTGCTGCGCATGCCGCTCAACATGTCCTTGTATTTGCCGCTTTTATACACGATGGGCGCCAGGCCGACCTTGTCCATCAGCCCGCGGTAATTCAATCCCTCCATGATCACGCCGATGCTGCCCGTGAGGGTCAGCTCGTTCGCCACGATCCAGC
>CAYPSF010000294.1:0-4274 GCA_964413165.1 uncultured Bifidobacteriaceae bacterium | reverse complement strand
CGCCGACACAAGGATTTTCAGTCCTCTGCTCTACCAACTGAGCTACCCAGCCAGCCGCGGCCGGATAGTAAACTAGGCCGGTGGCTGGTTGGCAAGGTGAAACGAAACGGGACCTGGGTCGCAGGTCATCTTCAGGGTGTGTAGCCCGGATAGAACGGAGCGCGGGTGTCCCACCCGCAGCAGCCTGGATTGCGCCTGCTCTTTCGTGGTCTTTGGTGACTCTACTGTGGAAATGAAATCCTCTGTCGTGTGGTGCCGGAGCCGCTGCGCCTCCGACTTTGACCAGCAAAAACGATTGTTAATCGAACTCACTTGATACTTTCCGACGCGGTCTCGGACTTTAGCGGCAGGTGCATAATAAAGGTGATGCCTTGACCCGTTTCAGTTTCAAAGGTCACGGTGCCTCCGTGGCGTTTGACATCGCGAAGGTCGTTTCCCGGAACGGGTTCCCGGTTCCCGGTGCAGATTTCGCCCCCATAGATTCCCCGTTACTTCATCGCCTTCGGTTCCGGCGCGGTTTCGTTTTCCTGCGCCTGACGCGGGCCGCTCCGCCGGGGAATTCCTGTAATCAACCCCTCATAGTCCGTGCGCCGCGGATGGATCACCACCACGCCCTTGTTCGTGATGACATATTCGCGGATGTCTTTGCTGTGATTGCCCCCGCGCATTTTGACGACAATCATCACCTTCCGCAGCTGGCCATCAATTTCGACATAACGCAGCCGGATGATGTCATCGGTGAGAAACGAAATGGCGTAGTGACTGAACGCCAGCTCGGTAAAGGTGTCCTCCACTTCGACCGTGCTGAGAATCGTGATCCCGGCCCCGGTCAGAGCCCCGATCATCCGGTAGAGCGACTCGCGAAAGTCGGCGCGAAAACCGGGCGCCAGCGCCATCTCAAATCCGACCAGCGAATCGATCACCAGCCGTTTAGCGCTGATCCGTTTGATGGCGTCGAGAATCTCCTGCATCATTTCATCCACTGAAAGATCGAGCGGACGAAGGTAGAGGGTTTCGAGTTTCCCTTTTTGTTGCGCCGCTTTTAAATTCAGGCCGAAATTGTCCGCGCGCTGCGTGTAGTCCTGTGGGCGTTCTTCGAAGATCGCCATGATTCCCGGTTCCCCGCGACGCAGGCCTTCGGCGATAAATTGCGTCGACAAAGCCGATTTGCCCGTTCCCGATGGCCCGGCCACCAGGAGGCTGTCACCTTCGAGAATGCCTCCGCCCAACATCTTGTCCAGGTCGGGAATGCCGACGGAAAGCCGTCGCCGCCGCAGCGATTTTGTTTTGCTGCCACCCAACCCCAGAGTGCGCGAGAAGGCCTGCAACCCGCTGTTGCTGATGCGGATGGTATGCAATCCTGGCGTCGATGCCTGCCCGCGCAGCTTCATGATTTGCAATTTCCGCACCACGGAATTCCGCTCGGTCACCTGCGAAAGCCAGAAGATGCCATCCACCATTGTAAACAGCGAATTGTCGCGGATCTCGTCCATGGCATACTCGCCGACCAGGAACGTCGTGGCTTCCCAACTGGTCAGAAACACCGCCAGGCGATGGATGAACGACTGCATCTCCGCTTCGCCCACGCCACTCATTGCGTTGCGCACGACGGTGCGGAAGGAATCCACCACCACGATACCCGGGTTGATGGCCGTAACCTGCTTGATGATCTCCTCCAGCACCGCGTTCAAATCCTTCCCCAGCACCACGTCGGACAGGCTGACAAACCGTATGTCTTTGCCCAGCCGGGACTCGTCGAAAAAAGAATACTGTTGCTGATACCGCAGCATTTTCAGGACGGGTTCGCCGATGACGGTGAAGTAAAGCGCGGGTTTCTTTGGCGTGGCGTTGGCAAAAATGATTTGGTGCGCCAGCGTGGTTTTGCCGCAGCCGGGCGCGCCACCGATGATATTGAAGGAAAATTCCGGGATGCCGCCGCCCAGGATTTCGTCGAGCCCTTGCACGCCGGTCGGAAGCGCATGGATCGTGACTTTGGCCGGGATGCTCACGACTCTTGCCGGCCGTCGGAGCCTGGTCGGGCTATTTCGCTTTTTCATTTTTATTTCCTTCATTAGAATTCCAACTGTTGAGCGGAATTTCCGGCCAGACGTCGCGCACCAGGCGCAGCGTCAGATTTTCGCCGATGAAAGCCACGAGCAATCCGAGCAACTGGGCCAGCAGAACCACTTCACCATCGGAAAACTCCTTCGGGCCGAGTTGCGCCTGCAGTTCCTCCAACCCTTCCAGGGAGTCATCCGCCCGGGCACGCACCGCGCACAGCCAGGAAACTTCTTCGATGGAAAGCGCGAGTGAGCGCGCCAGGAGCGTGTGAAAACCGGTCTTCCCCATGAAAGTCGCCAGGTGCACGCGCAACTTCTCGCAAACCGGAAAGCCCGCCGGGGTTTCGGCCTCGAAAGATTTCATTTCCGGCGTCTCATAGGCAATGAGACACCTGGCAAAATGCCGCATTTGTGGAGTGGCCCGGCTCATATCGCAGCGCAACGGCACGGGCGATGTTGAGGGAGAAAAAGCATATCGCCGAAGGTCGGGGTCTTTGCGGCACCTAATGAAAACCGCCAGTCTATCGGTTTATCAGTCATAAAGATTATGCCTTTCCAACCCCTCGCGCTTTGGTCAAAGCCACGTTGTCAAAGCGACAGCACCCAAAGGCGGCGGAACGAATCATTGTATCATACCAGCCAGTCGGTAAAAGCATATGGGGTGTTTCCCCCATATCCCGGTCCGGCGATTCAAGAACACCAATCCGGCTGACCCCGATCACGGGCGCAGCTTGACGGCGTGTAGCCCAAATAAAACGGAGTACGGGTGGGCGCCGGGCGAAAGGCTTTTAGCCGATGTTTTGTTCCGGAGGAACAATCGAGAATAGCCCGGCATTTTAATGCGCGTTCAAACGCCGGGCTATTTTCAAAATGTCCCTTTGGGACGCCGTTTTTTCTGCTGCACAAAAATTAAGGTGCGGCAGTGTCCTGGCAAATCGCTTGATTTTAGGGTTTCGGATTTCGCGGTTTCGTCTTAGGGTTTCGGCAACGCTTGAAAACGCTGCATCGATATCTGACCGGCCAGGTGCTCGTCTCGTTGCTGATGACGGTCATGGTGTTCACCTTTGTGCTGTTGCTCTTCAACGTGCTCAAGGAAATCCTGCCGGTGCTCATCAGCGGCCAGGTGCGGCTCGGGCTGGTGCTGAAGGCCATCGGGCTTTTGATTCCCTTTGCCGTCGTTTATGCCCTGCCGATGGGATTCATCACGGCCGCCTTGCTGGTGTTCGGCCGGTTCAGCGCGGACCAGGAATTGACCGCGGCGCGCGCCAGCGGCATCAGCCTCATCTCCCTCGTCACGCCGGTGCTGATGCTCAGCCTGTTTTGCTGCGGCCTCAGCGCCTGGTTCAATATGGACCTCGGCCCGCGTTCCCGGGTGGAGTATTTGAAGCTGCTGATGCAATTGCGCGCGGAGATGGTCAACGGCCAGCTGCCCGAAGGCCGGTTCCTGCCCGTTTCCACCAATTATATTTTCTACGCGGAAAAAAATCACGACGGCAATCTGCAGGGGGTGATGATTTTCAAGCTCGAGAACGGGACCAACGTGGAAACCACCCTGCGCGCGCCGCGCGGCCAGCTCGAACTGGACCTGACCAACAAACAGGTGATTTTGCACTTGTATGACGCCCGCAGCCTGACGTTGACCGGGTCGCGGGTGGGGATCACCTCGTTCCCGAAACTGACGTTGAACTTCGATCTGAACACGGTGACGAACCGGTCAGGCCGGCCCAAGGTCAGCGACATGACGTTCTGGCAATTGCGGGACGAGCTGCAATCGGTGGAACAGATGATCAGCCTGCCGCTGGACTCGGACCTGACGGCGGATGAACTGCGCGCCCAGGTCCGCGCCTTCGCCAGGCAAAAGAAGGATCTGACCGAGCCGATCCGGGTGGAGATGCACCGGGAGGTGTCCTTTTCGTTTGCGTGCTTCGGTTTCACGCTGGTGGGCATCCCGCTCGGCATCCGCGTGCACCGGCGCGAGACCAATATCGGCATCGGCATGGCGCTCGGGCTGGTGCTGATTTACTACAGCTTCATTTTCGCCGCCGAATCGTGGTCCGGGCAGGCGGAGTTGGCGCCGCATTTGATCCTCTGGCTGCCGAACTTCATCTTCCAGGCTGTCGGTGCCGTGCTGCTGTGGCGCGCGAACCGGGGAATTTAAATTCGTTGAATCGTTGAATCGTTGAATCGTTGAATCGTTGAATCGTTGAATCGTTG
>CAYPSF010000293.1:0-4292 GCA_964413165.1 uncultured Bifidobacteriaceae bacterium | reverse complement strand
TTTCCTGCTGCTGAGCCTGCTGACGTTCTCGACGGACCTCAGCAAGATGGCCGGCGAGGACGAAGGCGCCGTGGCGAGCGCCAAGGTGGACGCCGTGCCCAAGTCCGATCCCAGCGGGAAGGACCTCGCCGCGGTCATGAAACAGGCGCTCAGCGAGGAACAAAAGAACCGCGAACAGCTGCAGGCGGACCTGACCAAGGCCCGTGAAGCGGTGCAGCAGCAACAGGCGCAATTCAACCAGCAGACCAAAGACCTGCAGCAGAAGGCGTCAAACCTGGAGCAACAGTATGCCGCGGCCCAGGCCAACATCCAGACCCTCAACCAGAAATTGCTGAACGCCGATTCGCTGACCAAGGAGCAACTGGCGATGAAGGAGGCCGAGATTAAAAAGCAGACGGACCAGTCGGCCGCCTTGCAACAGCAGATCGCCCAGTTGAACGGCCAGCTCCGCGCGGCGGAAACGGATAAACGTGTCGCCACCGGGCAAATCGCCGTGATGCAGCAGGAAGTGCAGGCCCAGCGCGCCCAAAATGCCAAGCTGGCCGAGGGCGTCAAGGTCCTGGCAACCAATTCCGGCGCCCTGACCCAGGAAATCCGCGAGAACCGTCCCCTGACCCCCAACACCATCTTTGATGAGTTTGTCAAAAACCGGGTCCAGACCAGCATCCTCGCCTCCCGATCCGGCCTGTTCGGCGTGGACGCCAGCAAGAGCAAAACCAGCCAAACCGTGCTGGTCACCGACGGCAGTAGAATTTATGCCCTGTGCCACGTGCAGGATACGCCATTGACCTTGTGGGACCCGGGCACGGACTGGCAGGGGCTCACCGGCACCCTGGCGCACAACCAGGCGCAGGTCCCCATCCACCAGTTGTTTTTTGACATGCATGATCCGCGGGTGGTGTTCATGCCGGTCACCAAGGAGGAAGCCGCCCAGCTCGGCTGCAAAGTTTACCCGGTGGCCGCGGACCCGTACAAATTCCAGGATGCGGTGGTGATCGGCTCGCAGGGGGATTATTACGGACAGAGCACGTTCCAGATCGAGGAGAAGCTGCCGGATTACGTGAAATTGGACCGCAATCTGTTGAAGGGGCTGTTCGGAAAATTCAATCCGTCGCGCGGCGACCTGGTATTCAGCCGGACCGGCGAGTTGCTGGGGGTGATGGCCAACGGCAGCTATTGCCTGATGGTGCATGAATTCGGCGAGTCGGAGGCGTTCACCTTCGGCCCGGATGTGACGAAACAGCACACCGGCGACATTCTGGCACGGTTGTTCGGCTACGTGTTCAACATGCCCCCCCGATTACAATAAGCGGGATGGCAACGGCTGGCGGCTGTTAATATCTGGCTAACCAGCGTGGTTTAGTATAAGCTATGCTACATGACCCGCACATACGGGCAAAGCCGAGCATATAAGACAGATTGGGAGTTGAACCTGGCCGGGTGGGTAAAGTTTTTGATCTGCGGCGGTATGCTCGTGACTACGCTGGCGAGGGCCGGTGTCGGGCCGGCGCCAAGCCCGGTTAATTTTTTCACCAATGTTGCTTCCCGCCTGTTGCTGTCAGAGTTGAATCTCAATCTGACGCGGATCCAGGTTTACCCGACCAACCAGTACACGCCGGCCGTCCATCGGCTGCTCCAGGTCACGGCGAATATTTACGACGCCACCACCACCAATGTTTATCCATCGATTTTCCGCCCGCTGTTTTCCCGGGATGCCGACGGCCTGGGCACCAATGTTTTTATCACCGGTTATGTGCTGCAAACCGATTCGATCACATTGGGAAATGAAACGAATACCGTGGTCACTCCGGATCTGGCTTTGCCGATTGACCCCTTTGATTTATCCATCGTGGGCGGTCCGGTGATCAACCTGGCCACGAATGTTTATGGTGTGCCCTGGGTCATCGGTGCGAAGAAAGGCTTCCCCAATTTCAACGAATTCTCGCTGGAAAGTTCCTTCCAGATCTCGCGTAAGTTGCAGTTCACCCGCAACACCAACACCACGCCATTCCAGTACGCCTCGAACCAGATGTACATCATGAGTATCTCCAATTATTATGGTGTGGAATGCTGGAATTCTTACACCAGCAGCTATCCCCGGACCGGGACCGGACCAGTGGTCATCATGACGCGGGCCAGCATGGGTATCGGCCTGACCAATGATGCTCCGGGTTTTATGCCGATGTTCCGCAATTTCATGGCCTCGAGTGTTGTATCGTTCAACTCGTGGCCGGGCATTAACAATAATCTGGGATTAAGTTCGTTCGTGATGCCTTTCGGCACCAATGCGCTGGTCCTTTGGCTCACCAACTCCGTCTATAATTATGGTCCCAATACCTGGGCTGGTTACAGTCCTCCCTATACTCCGCCCTGTTTCATTCCCACAGCCATAAACTCTTCCAATTACCTGAACAACGGCACACCGCCGTTGCCGCATTTTGGCTTGCTGACCACAAACCGCCTACAAGTGGCCATCATTGATTATTCCGCCGGACCAGACCAAGGACGAATCATCGATTATGTGCAATTGAATGGCCTGGATGGCAGTCGTGACCTGAACGCGGAGATTGCCGACCGGGACGAGTATGGACTGTGGAGCACCAACCTGACCAATGGCCTGACCATGGGTGTGATCAATCAAATCAACTATTCCCGGTTTGGAGTTCCGGTGTTGCCAGCGGAGGATTCGGACGATGGTGGCTACTGGTCCACCACTCCAATTCCCGGTCTACCCTTTACCACTCCGGCAGCCGAAATGTCTTATTTTAATCATTTTTTTGGCAAGACGCTTACCACACCTATCATCCTCGGAGGCCAGATCTACATTGCCATATATACAACCACGAATTTGCAGGCGCCTTACATGCCGGTACGTACGCGGGTCCAGCGTCTGACCTGGCAGGTAAACGATCCGCTGGTTCACTACCTCACGAGTGATTTGATCGACACCATGGATGACACCAATACCCAACACATTCTTCGCTGGCCGGACAACATTGCTCTTTTAAATAGCCGATATATGCCGTGGGGTGGTTCTCCCTACAGGTTGTCCAATGATCCGGATTTTAACACAGTGAATGCCTATAACCTGAGCATCAAGGACCCGCTGGTGTGGCAATCGGATAATTGGGATTTTCCGACAAACCAACTTCCCGGTTTGAACTGGATTGGCCGGGTCCATCGTGGCACGCCCTGGCAGACGGTTTATCTCAAGGCGCAAAATGTTTTGGGTGAGATTCAAATCATTAACGGTATCTACAATTTTATTGGGACGAACACCTGGATTCAATGGACAGGAGATTCGGACGCGAACGATGCCGTTGCCATGGCGCCGGTGCGGGACCGGCATCTGGTGAGCTTGCTGGCACCGGTGTTCAATCCCAATAATCCCCGGACATTGTTTTCCGTCAACAACCCTAATCCCGATGCCTGGATGACGCTGCTCGATGGGTTGACGGTTCTAACCAATGATCTTCCCGATAATCAGCTGGATTATTTCAGCGTGCTCCAATTTGATTCGCTCGTCATCTCATCAAACTCGCCCCAGGCGTCGGCCATCGCCGATGCCATCCAATCGGCGCGGGCGGCCCGGCCGGGACAGTTTTTCCGTGATATCGGCGACGTGCTGGCGACACAGCCATTGGCCGAACAATCGCCGTTCCTGAACTGGAACGATGCCGTGCAGCAGCGTTTCGGCATCAGTGACGAAGCCTACGAAATCATCCCCAGCCAGTTGCTTCCCTTCCTCCGCGCGGATTCCATCGGCTCGATTGCGTCAACCGGCGGTCCCATGCCCGTGCAGTTTACCGGCTACGACGGCTACGCTTACGCCATCCAGGTTTCTTCCAACCTTGTGGATTGGACGGTCTGCAGCACCAATTATCCGGTGAACGGAACGTTCGGCCTTACCAACTTTGCGGCGCCGGACGATGGCCCGCGCTTCTACCGGTCCGTCCTGTTGCCTTAGCCATCGAGCCAGATGATGACGCCATTTGCAATTCTGGTGGGGCGAGCATCCTCGCGAGCCGCCTTGGCGCAACAGAGACGGCTCGTCAGGAGTCTCGCCCCACCAAATGCACCGTTGCCGGGACGCGCAATCCTGGTTTGACAGGCGCGGGCGAAATCTGGCATATCTCCCGCACGAGAAAGGACAAGTTAAACACAAAACAATAAACGATTATGCCTATTCCTACAGGAACCAAAGCTCCCGACTTCACCCTCAAATCCAAGCAGGCCGCCGGCCTCGTGGACGTGAAGCTCAGCAACAACTTCGGCAAGAAGAACACCGTGCT
>CAYPSF010000292.1:0-4316 GCA_964413165.1 uncultured Bifidobacteriaceae bacterium | reverse complement strand
AGCGCCGGGCCTCCCGTCAACGCCGTCACGTTGTCCGGGTCATAGACCGCACCCGAGGTCCAGTCAAACGATTGTCCCGTTCCCGGCGTGTCCCAAAAGAAGGGACTCATCCCATGGCTGCGGGCGGAATCGGCGACGTATTTGTGAAAATGGGTCCTCGAAGCAAGATGCAAGTCCAGGTCCGGTTCCGGAAGGCTCGTGCGCTTCATGGCCCCGAACTCGCCAATCATCACGGGGATTCCCTGGCTGACGAACTTGTCGGTCATCTTCTGGAATTCGGTGTCCAAATAGTCTTCTTCGCCCCAGGAGGCATTGCGAGAGGGGTCGGTGGTGGAATGATAAGCCTGGCCCCAGAAATAGAACATGTCGCCCCAGCTCTGATCGCTTGACAGTCCGCAGAAATTCCACGGGGAATAATAGTGTACTTCCACCATCAGGCGACCGGGCGTTGGGTCCGCGGGCAGGGTGTTCATCAAGCTATAGGTCGTGTCGATATCGGTGCTTGGCCCCTGGACCACCAGCCAGCGGGAGCTGTTATTGCCGCCCGTGCCGCGAACCGCGTTGAGGAACGTGTTGTAGTAAGTCATCAGCTCGGACATCTTTGCGGCATTGTCAACGTTGGGTTCATTCGCAGCGGCAAACAGCAACCGGTTATCGTAAGCAGCAAAGGCGTTCGCGATCTGTGTCCAGTAGGAGTTCATCTTCGCGTTGATCGTTGGATTCACAGTTCCCGTAAGATTATTTTCCAGCCAACCACCGTCCCAGTGGTCGTTGATAATGACATGCAGGTTCGTGGCTAAACACCAGCTGACCACCTGTTGAACCCGCGCCATAAAGGCAGGATCAATCTGGTACGTGGACTGGTTGGCGTGGCTGTCCCACGCGCACGGGATACGAACCGCGTTGAACCCGGCGGCCGCGACCTGGTTGATCAGCGCCTGGGTTGCCGGCGGGCCCCAGCAGCCTTCGCCACAGGGCGGCTCCAACGTATTTCCAAGATTCCATCCGTAGGTCGGCGTCGGCAACTGCGCGAACGCGCCCAACGGAAGAATCAGCAGGCACACGATCGCCAGAACGGAAGCGTTTAATGGACCGTCCATTCTTCCACGTTTCCGGGTTCCACCCCGACGGGCGTCGCTTTCATAGGAACGCCTGGCTGGAACAGAAAAAGAGCGTTGCCCGGCAAATTTCAGTTCTCTTTTATTTTGCACAAAACGTTCCTGACTCATTCATAAAACGTGGCGGAACCAGTTGCCGGCGAGGCAGGCCTTTGCAAAATGTTGAGACATAAGGGGATTGATGATACCCCGGAATTCGCATTAAAGCATCCCCGAATTTGTAATGAAAAATAAGGACAAACCGGAGTTCACAACCGCCGACGCCTACGCCTTCCTCCGCGAGGTGGAAAAACTCCATCCCGACAACTCCGATAAACTCCGATAAATAAATCGCGAGTGGATCGCGAGCAGGCCGCCACGTCCGCGACACTTGAGCCGTTCGGGAAACGGCGAAAGGAATTTGGCTGAAAACAAAGGTCCGCAAGGACCGAGCGAGCGGGCACGAGCGAGTCCACATCCGCCAGGAGGTTCAAGTGTTGCGCGACCGGAATTCACTTTTGCACATCCACCGCAACCGCTGGCGGATTGGCTCCAAATAGCTGCTTCACCGGTTCTCGCATCAACACGATGATGGTGAACACACCGAGGACAGTGCCGAATGGCACGAACAGACATTCCACGCCACCCATCACGAGGCAGAACGTGTAGTGCTTGCGCCGGGCCAGGAAGCGCCCGGTTGTCAGAACGAATGCCGCAAACACCCAGCCGAAGGTGATGAACATGACAGCAAAAACCACAAAGAACCAACCCATCAAAGCAAGCGGAGGCTGATCCGGTCCATGTCCGCCAAACTTCTCCGGGGCAAGGATCATGAGAATGCCGAAAATCAGGTGGAAAACGGGGAACAAAGCAAACAAGCCGGCAAACCCGCCAACCACATAGTGGAATATCGAAAGCAACCGAAGATGGTTCTCATCCTGCGTCATATCTGTTTTCCTTCCGGCGGTGAACCAGCCAAGGTTGGTCCGCCACCCGGTCACTGTCAAAGAATTTTGAAGTGCCTTGGCGCGTCTTGGCGGTTAAAACCTCGTCTTTGGTTAATTTAAACATCAACCGGTTGTTCCGGCGCATCTGCTGGTGCATTTTCCTCTGTTCGTCTTTGGGTTGGCCGTTCATGGCCGCCAGCCTGTGCTTGTACATCGAGCATGGCCTCTGGCGCTGCCATAATCAAATTTCTCCACTTTGCTTTCATTTTGGCTTCAAATTTCCGTAGGCCTTCGGATTGAGTTGCTGTCGACAATTTCTTACGATGTTCCAGAACGGATGAGTCCGATCGCGCATTTTTTTATGGGCTGGGCGGTTGCCAATGCTGTGCCCTCGCTCTCAAAACGGGATCGCGCGTTAGTGACCTGGGCAAGTGTTGTTCCTGACATCGACGGACTGGGTATTATCGCCGAGAAACTGACCCAAAATTCCAGCCACCCCCTGTACTGGTGGAGCAACTACCATCACGTGCTCGGTCATAATCTTGGCTTCGCCCTGTTTGTCTCATTGCTCTCCGCAATCTTCGCCAGACAGAAGATAAAAACGACGCTTCTGGTATTATTCAGTTTTCATCTGCATCTGCTGGCGGATCTGGTTGGTGCGCGGGGTCCCGATGGTGATCAATGGCCAATTCCCTATTTGCTTCCGTTTTCAAATCAGTTGCAACTGACTTGGTCCGGCCAATGGGCGCTTAACGCCTGGCCAAACATTGTCATCACTGCGGTATTCATAGGAATTGCCGCGGTGCTGGCTCGGCAACGCGGTTTTTCACCGCTGGAATTATTTTCAGATAAAGCGGATGCCGCCTTCGTTCGCGTTTTAAGGAACCGCTTTCCATTAAGACCGCTCATACTCTAAGAACCCACAATTCTCCCAGGATTGACCTATGAAATATATCTCGATTGCCATTTGCTTTTTCATTCTCGTTGTCTGGCTGTTTGGTGCGGCCAGCGAGTTTTGGTCAGCGAAAAGGCAAAGCAGTTGGCAGCGGATTCTTGGTTTTCTCGCATCAACTTTGATCGCGATTGGAGCCCTTGGTTTTTTCGGGTCTGCTTTGGCGGCGATGGGCGGCCTGAACTGGCTTTCTCAATCATTTGAATGGCCAGTTGGCCATGCTACTGGCGTTGTATCCACCAAAGATGGTTATCGGGTGGTTCCACATACCGCTTCGGGCAGAGTTCAAATCTATGATTCCAACTGGAAGTTTTTGCGCGGTTGGAATATAGATGCTGGTGCCGGAACTTTCAAATTGTTTATCACTGATACAAACCACATTCACGTCATAACCGCGCGCCTGAATCGGCATTACGTTTATGATATAAATGGCAACTTGGTTTCTCAGGAAAGCTACCCTGCCACTGGCGCCGGATATTCTTCCTTTCCCAGTGAAGGAATCAATTGCTATGTCCCAACACCCATCTGGTTATGGGTTTTCACGAGTCCGTTTTACTCCTGGGCCGTAGCAATGGCTGGACTTGGATGTTTTATCGCGAAAGACAAAATCACCAAAAGAACAAAACGCAAAATACCATAAGCATAAACGGAAACGGGTCTTGATGTTGGCATATAGGGTAGACTGTATAGGGTGAAGACCCCATGGTGCCCGAGCGGCAGTGTGTTAACTTGCTGGCATGAATATATTGTTACTACTGGTTGTTCTGCTTCTGTTGTTCGGCGGTGGTGGGTTTTACTTTGGCGGTCCGGTCATCGGCGGCAGCGGACTTGGCCTGATTCTGCTGGTATGCCTCATCATCTATGCCATGGGTGGATTCCGCACGAAAAGCACATAGATTGGCGTGGCACCCCGCCTCCGCTCCACTGTTTGAACATCAACCGGTTGTTCCGGCGCATGTTGTGGTGGTACATTTTCTTCTGTTCAGCCTTCGGCTGGTCAGTCATGGCGGCCAACACAATTCCAAGGCTGAAGGCTGAACGCGAAAGGCTGAAGTAAAAACGAAAGCAAATAGATGCCAATACGGGCAGGAATCCGCCAGCATTCCCGCGCTGCGGGATCTTGCGCGACCTTGGTTTAGTTAATGCGTCAGTTCAAGCCCAGGCCTTGCCGAGTTTGCCCAGCCCGGCTTTCTTCAGGTCCGCCGGGGTCATGGCAATCCGGAATTCGATATCCGCTTGAAAGGTCAAAAACCACGGTTCGCAGAACGCCGGAAGCTGTGACGCGTCCTTCATATTGACAATGAGCGTCGCGCCGCGCTG
>CAYPSF010000291.1:0-4342 GCA_964413165.1 uncultured Bifidobacteriaceae bacterium | reverse complement strand
CATTATCTGGTGCTGCCGCGGATGCTGGCCATCGCGGTGGCGCTGCCGATGCTGGTGGTTTTTGGCATCCTGGTCGGCTGGCTGGGCGGCGCGGTCGTGGCCGAGACCAACAGCCACATCGCGATCCCGTTCCAGGCCTTTTGGGGCAATTTGCGCGATGTGGTGGAATTGAAAGATGTGGTCAACGGGGTCTTCAAGAGCTTTTGCTTCGCGCTGATCATCGGAGTGGTTTCCTGTCATCAAGGGCTGGCGACCATTGGCGGGCCGCGGGGCATCGGCCGTTCGGTCACCAAGGCGGTCGTCAATTCCATCGTCCTGATCGTAGTTTTTGATTACGTGCTCACACGCGTCCTGTTGAAATGATGAACGGTTCAACCGACAACCATTCCGGCGTCAGCCTCCAGGTGCGCGGCTTGCGCAAGAGTTTTGGCGGGAACGAAGTGCTCAAGGGGATTGATTTCGAGGTTCAGCCCGGCGAAATCTTTGTCATCATGGGGCCGAGTGGCAGCGGCAAAAGCGTGTTGCTCCGACACCTCATCGGCCTCGAACCGCCGGACGCCGGCGAAATCCTCATCAATGACGAGTCCATCCAATCACCGGAAACCGCCAGCAAATACAGGCTCGCCATGGTGTTCCAGTCCGGCGCGCTGCTGAACTCGCTGACCGTCGGGGAGAATGTCGGGCTTTACCTGAGCGAGCACCGCCTCAAATCGCCGGAGGAAATCGCGCGCATCGTGACTGAGAAACTGGAGGACGTCGGGCTGAAGGGCACCGAGGACAAAATGCCCAACGAGCTGTCCGGGGGCATGAAAAAGCGCGCGGCCATTGCCCGGGCACTCGTCATCGAACCACAACTGATCCTTTACGACGAACCGACGAGCGAATTGGATCCGCTTTCATCGGTGGTCATCGGTGAGGAAATCCTCCACCTCCAGCAGCGTATTCACGTTACCTCGCTGGTGGTGTCGCATGACCGCGATCTCGCGTTTGGCGTGGCTGACCGCATCGCCGTTATCAACGAGGGCCGCATTCTCATCATCGGGACACCGGATGAAGTGAAGCGCCATCCCGACCCCCTGGTCCAAAAATTCCTGCACGCCGACTTTAAACCTCAACCCTGATCCTCCATTTATGAAAAACTCTCTCGAAACCCGCCTGGGCGTCTTCGTCGTTCTTGTCGTCTTCGCCGCCTTCTTTATCATGGAAACGCTGGGGGGCATGGAATCCATCCATGGAGGGTATCGCCTCAACGCCCTGTTTGACACGGTCCAGGACTTGAAAGTCGGCAGCAGCGTCAAAATCGCCGGGGTCGAAATCGGCCGCGTCGAAAAAATCGTGCTCGAAGGCAACAAGGTCAGGGTCACGATGAAGATCCATTCCCACGCCATCGTGAAGACGGACAGCAAGGCGGTCGTCAAGTTCACCGGGCTGATGGGGCAGAATTTTGTGGCCATTGATTTTGGATCGGCGGGTGCGCCAACAGCAGCCGACGGCACGGTGCTCGCGACCGAGGAACAGCCCGACCTGAACGCCATCATGGCCAAACTGGACGGCGCCACGACCGGCATTCAAAACGCCATGAAAGGCTTCACCGGTGACAGCATCAACAATCTGCTGGGACCGATGACGGATCTGATCAAGCAGAACAGCAGCCATATCACCGCGACCGTTTCCAACATCGAGAACATTTCCGGCCAGATCGCCGGCGGCCAGGGCACGGTGGGGAAGCTCCTCTACTCCGATACGCTGTACAATTCCGCGCTGGCCACGGTGACCAACCTGCAGGACGCCGTGGTTGAAGTCCGCGGGGTCGTCAACGGCATCAGCACCGGCAAAGGCACGGTCGGCAAGCTGGTGACCGATGAAACGCTTTACAACGCAACCACCGCCTCGATGACCAATCTGGATCAGATCCTGGAGCGGATCAACCAGGGCAAGGGCACGTTCGGCAAACTCATCAACGACCAGGAATTTTACAAGAACGCCAAACTCACGCTGCAGAAAGTGGACAAGGCCGCCGACAGCCTGGAAGACCAGGGGCCTTTGACGGTCATCGGCATCGTCGCCAACCACCTGTTTTAGGATTTGCGATTTACAATGTACGATTTACGCCCGGCATGCTTTACCGGGCTCGTCAATCGTCAATCGTATATCGCAAACAATCAGGCCAACCCAAGATTTTTCAGAACCTGCACCGTGGAGCGGGATTTGTTCAGGGTATAGAAATGCAGTCCCGGAGCGCCGGAACGCAATAACTCCTCGCATTGTCGCGTGGCATACTCGATGCCAAACTCGGCGGTGGCTTCATCCTGGTCAGCCAAT
Organism: uncultured Bifidobacteriaceae bacterium; assembly: GCA_964413165.1. Lineage (GTDB taxonomy): Bacteria > Verrucomicrobiota > Verrucomicrobiia > Limisphaerales > UBA11358 > UBA11358. The sequence goes on along the minus strand of CAYPSF010000291.1, from coordinate 2,020 downwards.
TGATCGAGTTTTGCGCGGAGCGAGGCGGGGATTTTCGCGCCGCAAAGTTGGGTAAATTTCGTGATTTGCCCCGCGCTTAAAATCGGGATGATGCCGGGTACCAGCGGCACCTGGACGCCCAGTGTGCCGGCAACATAATCCCGAAATTCGAAGAAATCCGCATTGTCAAAAAACAACTGGGTAAGGACAAAATCCGCACCAGCCTCGACCTTTTCCTTCAGATGCCGCCAGTCGGCAGTTTTGCCGTCCCGGCAGGCAATATGGCCTTCGGGGAACCCGGCCACCCCGATGGAAAAATCGCCCGATTCCCGGATGAACCGGACGAGTTGCGCGGCGAATTCGAATCCGCCGGGGGTCGGCTGAAACGGGCCGCCTCCGGGCGGGTCTCCGCGCAACGCGAGAATATTTTTGCAATCCAGCGCGCGGATTTTATCCAGGAGTTCCCGCACCTGCTCCCGGGTGTGGTTGACACAGGTCAGATGCGCCAATGTGGTCAGCCCGTGCTGGTGTCGAATGCGGTCAACGACCATCAACGTTTTGTCGCGGGTGCTGCCGCCGGCTCCGTAGGTCACCGAGCAAAAATCGGGTTGGGCCTGGCGCAGGGCGGGGATGTGCTTCTCCAAAAGGGCGCGGTCGCCTTCGTCGGTTTTCGGGGGGGAGAATTCAAAGGAAATGACCGGCTGGTTGGCCGCCCGCTTTGCCGCGTAAATATCCCGAATCAATTGCATTTGGAGGTCGAATTATCGGGGGAAGCGCGCCGGAAGCCAAGTGTTGAAATGCCGGAACCTACGCCATGCGGGGTGCAATCTGATGAAACAAAAGCCCCTTCCGGTTTCCCGGAAGGGGCATGAAAGTTCCAGATTAAATTAGAACTGGTAGATCAAGTTAAGCGCGAGCATGAAGTCGTTGTCGCGATTGGGGATGCCAGTAGTGCCACCTTGCGAATAGCCGAAGGCATTGGCTTCAACATGATCCCAGCGGAATTCCACGCGGCTCAACACATTGGCCCACACCTGGTACTGGACCGTGGCCGTGAGTTCCTCGGCATGATGTCCGGCATAGGCGGCACCCAACGGATTGGGACTGAGAGGTAAACCGGCGCTGCCAATTTGGGTGGCATCCACAAATTCACCACGGAAGTTAAAGGACAACTTGTCCGAAGCCGAGATGGTGACGTACGCGCCAGCCACCCAGACACTGTCATTATTTGCATTTGCACCACCTTTGTTGTCGAATCTGAGGTAGTCAAACGCGCCACCCAGTTTCACAGCGGAGCTCGGCGTGGGCAGGCTCAAACCGGCGAAATAATTGACTTTGGTGCCTGTGCCAGACGCAGTCAGTGATGAATCAACACCGTCGATGATGCCCAACGTCAGCGTTGCACCTTTCAATGCGCCGAAACTATCCGGCGCCGTCAGCGCGATATTGCCCATGTAAGCTTTTTGGGATTCGTAGGTCGCAATCCCATTTACCGGGGCTGGAGCCGGACCCGCGTTGGAGCCGTCAGCCACACCAGCGGTAAAGCTAAACGCATCGCTCACCTTGTAGGTGGCCGTAACGCCCGTATGGGTCGTCGGTTCAATGGTGTAGCCATAGGAACGGGTGTAGTTCGGGTTCAACGGGTCGCTGTTGGACTCGTAGCCGATAATCGTGTCGAACACGCCGACTTTCCAGTCAATGCCATTCCCCAGGGGGGTGCGCAAGGTGATGTAGGCTTGACGGGGGGTGGTGATGGTATCCGGACCGACCTGCAACTCGATATGATAGCCGGAAGCCCAAGGGCCTTCATCCATCGGCTTGTCGAGAGCCAGATCAACGACATTCAGGTAGAAGCCGTCATTTTTAGAGAAGCTGGAAGCGGGAATATTTGCCGTCCCAGAGTTAGCACCATATCCACCTGGAAAACCGGTAGCGGGTCCCTGATCCGTACCTGGCCTCCATATTGCCGCCACGTCCACATAACCGCTGAGCGTGGTGTTTGAGAGCGCGGTTTGCACCTGGCTCAATTTTGCTTCGTCTG
>CAYPSF010000290.1:0-4372 GCA_964413165.1 uncultured Bifidobacteriaceae bacterium | reverse complement strand
AGGACGGCCGGGAGTTTCCGATCGAGGTGAGCACCAAGCCGTTGGCCGCCGAAAAGGGACTGATGGTCACCAGCGCGATCCGCGACATCACCGACCGCAAACGGACGGAACAACAAATCTCCAAGCTGAACAAAGAACTGGAACGCCGCGCGATGGCGCTGGAAAACGCCAACAAGGAATTGGAAGCGTTCAGTTATTCGGTTTCGCATGATTTACGTTCGCCGCTTCAGAACATTGACAGCTTCAGCCTCATCCTGATGGAAGATTACGCCAACCAGCTCGATTCCGAGGGCCAGGATTACGTTCAGCGACTGCGGGGAAGTTGCCAGCACATGGAAGAAATCATTGATGCCTTGCTCGCGTTGTCCAAGATGATGCGCACCGAGTTGCTGGTGGACCATTTCGATCTTACCGCCCTGGCGAATTCCGTGGCCGCTGATTTGAACCAAAAAAATCCGGACCGGCTGGTGGACTGGGTCATTGCCGAAGGGTTGACCGCCGAAGGCGACCCCCAGTTGTTGCGGGTCGTGTTGGAGAATCTGTTCGGCAACGCGTGGAAGTTCACGATGAATCGCGCCCGCGCGCGCATTGAATTCGGGGCCCTGCCGCAAGCCAATGGCGCCCAGACCTATTTCGTGCGCGACAATGGCGCGGGTTTTGACATGACGCGCGCCGATCATTTATTCACGCCCTTCAAGCGGCTGCACGATCAGAGCGAGTTTCGGGGCACTGGCATCGGGCTGGCGACCGTGCAGCGGGTCATTCACCGCCATCAGGGCAGAATCTGGGCCGAGGGCGCTGTTGATCACGGCGCAACCTTTTGCTTTACCCTGACCGGTGAAGCCGGAAAATCAAATGGACAACAACCTCATCTCGCCAAACCCAAGTAACGCATCCGAAACGGACGTCACGCACAAGGCCTTGCGGGCTTTGATTGCGGATGATTCGGAAAACGATGTTCTGCTTTTGTTGCGCGTATTACGAAAGGCCGGCTATGAGCCGGTGTACGAGCGTGTCTGGACCGCCCCGGCGATGCAGGCGGCGCTCCAACGGCAAACCTGGGACATTATCATTTCGGATTACGAGATGCCCAACTTTGGCGGCTTCGAGGCATTGCAACTGTTGAAGGCAAGCGGACACGACCTGCCCTTCATCCTGGTATCGGCCGTGGTCAGCGAGGAAATGGCCGTGGCGGCGATGAAGGCCGGCGCGCATGACTACATCATGAAGCGCAACCTGGCCCGGCTCGTGCCCGCGATTGAACGTGAGTTGCGCGAGGCCCAGATGCGGGTGGCACGCAAAGCGGCCGAAGCGGCTCTGCGCCAAAGCGAGGAGCAACTGCGTCAGTCCCAAAAAATCGAGGCTGTGGGCCAGCTCGCCGCCGGCGTGGCCCATGACTTCAACAATATTCTGACCGCCATCACGGGCCATAGTGAACTCTTATTAAGACGACTCGCCGCCGATGATCCTCGACGTAAACACGCCGAACAAATCGAGAAAGCCGCCCATCGGGCCGCGGCACTGACGCGTCAACTGCTGACGTTCAGCCGCAAACAAGTGATTGAACCCCGCGTGCTGAAACTCGATGCGCTCATCCTTAACCTGGAAGGCATGTTGCGCCGACTCATCGGGGAAAATATTGAGTTTGGCACATTGCTCGACCCGGCCGCCGGACATATCAAGGCCGACCCTGGCCAGATCGAACAGGTCATCATGAACCTCGTGGTGAACGCCCGCGACGCCATGCCGGATGGCGGCAAATTGACCGTGACCACGGCCAACGCCACCCTGGACAAAAGCCAGCTGAATAATTCCCCCGAGCTGGGTGCGGGTGACTACATCCTGCTGGCCGTCACGGACACCGGCACCGGGATGACTGAGGAAGTCAAAACGCACCTGTTTGAGCCCTTTTTTACCACCAAACCTTTGGGCCGGGGCACGGGCCTGGGGCTGGCGACCTGCTTCGGAATCGTCAAACAAAACGCCGGCCACATCGACGTGCAGAGTGAATTGGGCAGAGGCACGACCTTCAAAATTTACTTCCCCCGGGTGTCATCGGTGCCTGAACCACCCCGCGTTCGCGTCATGCCGACCGAGGTGGCCGGAGGCGGAGAAACGGTGCTTCTGGTCGAGGACGAAACAGCGGTGCGCGAATTGGTCGGCACCACCTTGCGGGAGAAAGGTTACACCGTGTTTGAAGCGGTCAACGGCGCGGAAGGCCTTCGCCTGGCCCGCCAGCACGATGGGAAAATTGACCTGGTGCTGACCGATGTCGTCATGCCCGTCATGGGCGGCAAAGAAATGGCCGACGCTCTCCGCGCTTCTCATCCCGACACAAAGGTTCTATTTACCTCGGGATACACCGAGAATGCCCTGGGGCATCACGGCGTGTTGCGGCCGGGCATTAGATTCCTGCAAAAACCTTACCCGGCGGCCACTTTGGCGCGCAAGGTGCGCGAAGTCCTGGATGAAGGTCAGACCCAAAAGAGCGATTGACCGGCCAGCTTCTCAAGACGCAGCCATTGCCACAAACCGAACCGATGCCGGAAGACGGGGCCTTTTTTTGAGTTAAAGATTGATGGCCAGACCAGAGTCAGAATTTTTTTATTTCCGGCAGGACGCTTGAGAATTTTTTGCTTTAATTTTTTCCTTCATGATTTTCATCGGTCTTTGAGGTCAAAACCTGTGCAGGGCATAATCCCGATTTCATCGGCAACCCGTAGAGAAAAATATCTTCCAAAGCCGCCCCGGCGGTCCACGGTCGGTCCGGAAAAAGCCTGATTCGTGCAAAACGCCCATTAGGGTTACACCCCATAGGAAAAGCCCGGCCCGGCGCGTAGCGTCACTTCGGATAATGATGGCAAATGAATTGCCACCAAAAACGAAAGACAAACCATGCATCTCTTATTCTCGCCGGTTCTGGCCAGTGCGCTCTACATCGGTGGCGGCTCGCTCGGCCTCGTTGTCCTGATCGTGGTCATCGTCCTGGTGCTTCGCCGCTAGGTCGAAGATTTCACCCGACCACTCAACGAAACCATTCAGGCCATCATGAAAACTTTATTCACCACGGAAGCGATTTCGACGGGCGGACGTTCAGGAACCATTCAGGCACCGGACGGGCTGCTGGATATCACGCTAGGAAATCCGTTGGTTAAAGGCATCGGGAACCGCGGCCCCAGCCCCGAGCTGTTGTTTGCCGGCGCCTATTCCGCCTGTTACCACGGCGCCCTGGGCAACGCGGCCATCAAGCTGGGCACACCGGCCGTGGATTCCACGGTGCGGGCATTGGTAAGCCTGATTGAGGATGACCACGGCGGCTACCGCCTGGCGGTGGAGCTGCATGCGCAGCTTCCCGGCGTCGATCGCAACCAGGCTCAACTCATCATGGAGGCAGCACATGAAACCTGCCCGTATTCCAAAGCCCTGCGCGGCGACACTTCCGTCAAGCTGGTAGTAGACCAACCGGCCGAGCCGGCTCGCGGGCGCGGGAACCCTTTTGCCGCCATTGTTGGCGACGAATCAAAACTAACATTAACCAACTACAAACTATTATGACCACACTCGAAATCAAAGGCGACTGGAACATCACCAAGGGCAAGCTGAAACAGAAATGGGCCCAGCTCACGGACAGCGATCTCCAATATGCCGAAGGCAAGCAGGAAGAACTGTTTGGCCGGATCCAGAAGCGCACGGGCGAAACACGCGAAGCAGTCGAAAAGACAGTCAAGGAGTTCTGCTCCAGCTGCAATTGCAACTAAGCGGATATTCCGGAGCTGGCGGAGACGCGAATACCGGAAGAACCAAACATGAAAGACCCCGCCTCAAATCCCATCGAACTCACCGGCACCTCGACCACTTCCGTCGAGGATGCCGTTGACCAGGCTATGAAACGCGGGCTCGGCATGCCGCGCGTCGGAACACGTTAGCGGCGCGAAACACGAACACAAAATGGAACATTTAATGAAAAGCAAAAATGTTCGGATGTTGCTGTCTCTGGCGATCATGGGTCTGATCACCGTTTTGAATATTCCAGGACAAACCCTTAAATCGGTCCAGCCTCCGGCGCAACCGACACAACCCGCGCCAGCGAAACCGGTACCGGTGATGCCGGCCCCCGCACCGCCCGCGCCGGTTCAGCCGGTGCAGCCTGCCCAACCGGCGCAGCCTGTTCAACCAGGACAACCCCTCCAGCCAGCTCCACCCGGTCAACCCGTCCCCAATCAGTCGACCGCGTTCACGAACCGCGTGCCCCCATTCACGAACCGTGTGCCCCCGTTCACGAACCGTGTGCCCCCGTTCACGAACCGCGTGCCCCCATTCACGAACCGCGTGCCCCCATTCACGAACCGCGTGCCTATATTCACAAACCCAC
>CAYPSF010000289.1:0-4382 GCA_964413165.1 uncultured Bifidobacteriaceae bacterium | reverse complement strand
CTCTGGCGCGAACTGAAACTGATGAACCAGCTCGGCGTCACCCGCGGTCAGATGGGGAAATGAACTTCTGCGGTTGCTCCGCCGGCCGGATCAATCGGGCGCCCAAAATAACCAACCCATGGCCCATCCAGAGGGCCAATACCACATACGATGCCGAAAAGTATGTCTTGTAGAGTTCCCAGGTCTGCCCGTCGCTGCTCAGATTCAAGACTGCCAACATCAGGCAGGCGAGGCTGCCGTATGCCACCAATGATCCGAGCAGCCAGCGGCGTACCATTGCCGCGAGCCGGCGCAACCGGCAAAATGGAATCAGGCAGAGCAGCAGATAAGGCCAACCAAATTCCTTTCCCGCCATTAAAAAATACCGGTGAACCTGTTCAAGAAACGGCCGCAGACTGGATACTGGCGAAGCTTTCTCGTATTGGCCACGGGTGACCACATGAAAGAAGCCTTCGACTGTACGGGGGTAGCCCCAGTTTATTGGCGGATCCGTCATCGAGGCAATCGGCAGGTAAAAATAAAACGCCAGCCCAAACAAAAACAAACCGCTACAAATCAGAATGGCCTTCCATTCTGAAAATGCCCGGCGCGTCCAGGCTACAAGTCCGAAGCCCATCAAACTCATGATCACACCCAATAAAACAACAACCAGGCATTCCCCCGGATGAAAGTCACTATATGGGAAATAATTTGGCCAATATCCACTTAGCTCGACCAAAAAGATCATACCGGCAGCCAAAAACATATCCCGGCCGACTTTCGCATTTCCGGCCATGACCAGGAATGGGATGGCCGGTGCCAGGGCGAGTTCGATCTGGCTGTTGGTCAACAACAGTCCATAAACAAATGCGGCGACATAAAGGAATCGCCGGTTTTCCGGCTGGAAATTCCAGCGCATGAGCAGGCACAAAAGGAGACAAAGTAATAAAATGCTGACCGGCCAAACGGCCACCACGACTGCCTCCGGCCAGAAAGCACCATTTAATCCAAAAACCATTCCCGCCACGTAACCGCAAATCGCACGGAGCCATTGCTCTTCCTTTGGTTTTAACCTTTGACTGTCAGGCATCTTTTCCAGGATTGCCGCCCCACCCCGTGACACCATCAAGGCGATCACGCCGCAAGCCAGGGCGCCCGCCACGGCCGAGGAAACGGCCACGCGCCAGGCGAGGTTCGAAAAAGGCAGCAATTTCGTGAACCCCCATGCCCATAAGGTCCAAAGCGGATATCCCGGTGGAGACGACACTCCCCCATACGCGGCTGCAGTAGACCAAACCCCTGAATTATCCAACCCCACAGATGGTATGAGGGTCAGGAGATAAACCAGCAGCACCAGCAACGTCGTTGCTCCAAAGCTCAACCAGTCGGTTCGTTGAAAGAATGGCGCGCTTCGCAACGCGCCGGACACCATGCCGGATGATCCGGAAAGATTCTCCGACCTCAGGGAATCTGCATCTGCCTTCATTTTGCGGGCGCGCCATTCATGAGACAACGTTGTTATCTCATAGACACCGCCGGATGCAAAATCTGTATATCTCTTAAAAAAGCGCCAACGAGCAATTTACTGGTAGAAATATCCCTTATGCCGAGCTCGGCATAAGGGGTATTTTGCCGGGTACTGATTAATGCCGAGTTGACAGGTTGATTCTTTCAAAAGCCGAAGGAATCGCCCTTTTTTCATCTCCGCGACTCAGCATTATCAGAGGCTTTGCAGGAACACTGAGCGTTGATCAGGCGGATGATTCCGGGTGAATAATGATTGAATCACGATAGCGCCGCCCAACGCCGTATTGAATCGCTGCCGTGATCGCGAGGATGAGAGGAAGCATGACTGAAAGCACCAGGAGCCAGGGCGAGAATAGCCTGGCCTCGGCAGATTGTAACGCCTGGTGGTCCACAACGGTGAGGGCATTCCATGGCAGCCACAGAACTGCCATTACCAGGCCAACAGCTGCCGAACCGAGCAAGAGCGCCGGTCGCAGCCAAAATCGGGAACGTCGCCGGGGCAACGCTGACATCACGCGCGTGGTAAAATTGCCGTCTTCGACGTGAGAACTGTTCCCGCGCAGCAGCGCATCCAACGGATCGTATTCTTCAGGATGATTGGTTTTCATATCCCGATAAAAGCCTTCGGAGTTTCTGTTTTCCCCGCAACACATGGGTTTTAACTGTTCCCAACGGCAAATCGAGGGCACGCGCTGCTTCATCATGCGACATGCCGTTTTGACAGCAAAGCAACACGGCGGCACGCTCGTTCGCGTTCAGTTCCTTCAATGCCTCGGTCAGATCGACTCGCAGCAGATTGCCGGCATCGGCCGCGGCCGGAGACTCCATTGGTGTTTCGTCCGTTTCCCCTCTCGCCGGCTCCTTGTCCCGCCGCGCGGCGATGCGAAATTCATTGAGCGCGATGCCGAACAGCCAGGTGGAAAATTTGCTTTCGTTGCGAAACGACCCGATTTTTCGCCACGCCTTCACGAAGGTTTCCTGAGCGAGGTCGTCGGCTAGATGGGTGTCGCCCCGGAGCATTTTTGTGAGGAAACCCCGGATGGGGGACTGATAACGGCGCACCAGTTCCCCGAACGCGTTTTGGTCTTCATACAGTATGACGCGGGCAATAAGGTCTGCATCAATAAAGGACACGGGTTCAAGAGCGACCGTTCCGGTTGGATTCAAGTTTCGAGGTGATCAGAAAAGCCCACCCGATTAAAAAAGGAATCAGCCCGACCGTCCAATGGGCTTCGTGACTTCCCCAACCAAAACCGGCCAAGCCCAGGCCAAGCGCGATGCAAACCAGGCCGTACCGCAAATCCCGGTTGGCTGATGACCGTGGCTGTCCGAACCGGAGCAGGTCGGGCGGGATAGGCTGGCCTTTCTCAATCGTAAGGCGCAGAGTTTCGTGCATCAAGCGGCTTTGTCGCAGTTTGTACAGGGCAACCAGCACGGCAAAACCAAAAATCGCAGCGAACAAGGCGATGGGCACAAGCCAATCCCACGATGACGGGGCAATCGGCGGTCCAGCCGGGGTGTTGGTGAGCGGACCACCTGCGACAATTGTCTGAGCCTGGGCCAAAATGACGTTCGCAAGCATGGCCATGGTCAAGGCGACAATCCGGGCGGACTTTCCGGATGGATAGAAGGACGTATGCATGGAATTCATGACTAAACGATATTCAATGTTTCTGGAAGAAGAGAATACTTTGCTTAATACCGGGTAACACCGACGATTCATGATCCCCGGACACCTGGATCGCCTGGACATCCAGCCCGTGCGCCCTTGCCAGCGCGGCGGTGCGCTGGCTGGTCAAATGCCACTCTGGTTCCTGAGTCCCATAAAAAAGCCGGGCCGGGCATTTGAAGCTGGTGGCGTACGCCAGCGGGGATCGAACTTCCAATTCGCGCAGGTTGCTGATGTCGAACGGCACATCCTGGGCCGCGCGCCGGGCGTGGCGGCAAAAGACAACCTGGTCTGGCGACGCCGAGAACGAGGCGGCGGCACGGAAATAATTGGTTGTCATTGCTGCCAACAACACCATCGCTCCGCCCGCGCTTGGGCCGGCGATATACAGATGGCTCGCGTCCACGTACGGCTGGCTACGCAGATAGTCGGCGGCGGCCAGCACATCGTCCACTTCGTCGTAAAAGAAAGAGTATGCGCCCGACTGGCCGTTTTCTCCCCTCAACAAGGGCGTCAAGACGACATAGCCGGCGTCGCGGAACGGCTGGCTCACGTCCCAATCGTCCTGGCCAAAGGCAAACCCGCCATGCAGAAACAACACTGCTGGATGTTTGTGCGACTCATCGGTCGGGCGATTCATCCAGGCAGAAAACCGCATTTTACCAGAGACATATTTCACCTCCGATACTCCCGGTGGCGCTTTTACGGGCGACCATTCCTGGGGGGTAGGCCCCTGGCGCGAGAGTTTCGTTTGAAAGTGGCTTCGGGCCTGGGCGTAATCTTCGGTTTGAATTTTCACGAGCGGAGCAAAATCCTGCTGACCGAAGGTGCGATGGCTTGCAAGCAGGGCAGCTCCTGTAAACACGGTGGTAATGAATTTTTTCATGGTGATGGCACAGGTTGAAAGATCAATGTTCTGGTTTCATATCTGAACATGAGATGCGCTGAAGAGGAGATTTGGATTCAAAATCTTTTGCGCCGTGCGTGTACGATGAAATTTAGGGAGTCTTTGCACCGTGTGATAATGCCTCGTCGTGAAAAGCAAAAAAGGGGTGATTCCTCAGTGTTTTGAAGAACCACCCCGATGACTCGGCATTACCCGGAGCTAGTAAAAATATCCCAACTCCCGAAGCGAGGCGTAATCCTTCGGGCGTTCCTGCGTGGCGCGGCCCAGGATGATGTGGTCGAGCACCTCGATCTTCAACAG
>CAYPSF010000288.1:0-4396 GCA_964413165.1 uncultured Bifidobacteriaceae bacterium | reverse complement strand
TCAAACCAATGGCAGAACTCTACTTATGATGTGTCCAGCTATTGGGGTCAGGTCAGGCGCGCCGAGGGAGTCGACTAGGCCGTTTTACGGCGGAACAGCAGGAGCGCCAGACCGCCCGAACCAGTCAAGGCCAACGTTGTGGGTTCGGGCACCCCCGTTACGCTGAACGTCGTGAAATAATCACCGACATATTTCGGGACCGCATCGCCGATCAGTCCCGTCGGCATGTTGAATGGAGCCGAGTGCCCCCGGTAGAGGGCATTGGCGTAGCTGCCGCCAGCGGTGTCATAGGCCACGATTTCAGCCGTAATTGTCGTGTTGGCTGCTGATCCGGTGTAAAACAGAAGTCCGGCGGCAAACATGCCGGGAGCGCCCGAAGTATTGAGATTTCCTACCAGGACCGTGGCACCCGGTCCGGTCCCCAAGCTCAATGGAGCAATGGGAACGTTACTGCCGGGCGGGTCGATGGGGTTCTGCGTTCCGCCTACAAAATAAATACCGACGGTCCATGAGCTGTTATCGCCAGCCAGCGCGGCCCCCGTCGTTCCCAGCGAGCCGCAGATTCCGTCGATGGGAACACCAGCTCCGTAGGTGACGAGAGGAAAGACAGCGCTGTTGTAGTTATCCAACAAAATGTAGCCTTGGCCATAGGATGAGCCTGTTCCAAGCGCCAAACCAAGAAGTCCGAGCACCAGTGCTTTTTCCATAGTGTGTTCCTTTAGTTTTCGTTTATTCATTGATCGCAGTTTGATTCAGCTCAAAAATGGAATCGGCCTGGACCGGCAAAGTTCTGCCCGAACGCGAAAATCTTACACTGATTCAGCCAATGTTGGAAGAGCACATTCTACTGCGGTCCTGAAAAAAAAGAGCCGCTCCGAAGAGCGGTTCCCGTGAAAAAACCAAAACACAACCGGCTAACTCAGGCCTTTTTGCGGAGGAACAGCAAGAGCGACAGACCGCCGAATCCAGCCAGCGTCATCGTCGCGGGTTCAGGAACTGAAACGCTGAATCCTGGCATGTAATCACCGACTCTGGGAAAGAGAGGATTGCTGCCCACGATTGTCGGCATGGTAAACGGAGCCGAGTGGGCCCTGAAGGTTGCCGTAGCATAGCTGCTGGCCGCCGAGTTATAGACCACGATTTCAGCCGTAATCGTATCGCCGGCGTTGCCCCCGCAATCAAATCCACTTGAAGAGAAGAATTCGCCAGGCGTATTGAATGCGGAGTTGTACATGGAAACCGTGCTACCCGGCCCTGTGCCCAAGGTTAATTGGACGTTGGGAATTCCATCTCCGGCCGGGTCGCTGATGCTGGGAGTACCAACCACAAAATAGATGCCGACGGTCCAGCCAGAAAGGAGCCCGGACCCGGGCGTTCCCAAGGTCCCACCGACCCCGTTGGCGGGAACATTAAATCCGTAGGTAATAGGTGGGCCACCAATATCAGCACTGTTATAGTTGTCCAAGCGAATGTAGCCGTCCGCTGCAAAGGATGATGACGTCAAAGCCACCCATCCAAGCACACCAAGTGCCAGTGGTTTTTTCATAATGATTTCCTTCTGATCTGAATCTGATTTCGTTCCCTTTTTGCAGGTGACTGGACCCAAATTGCAATTGGGTTTGGCCAATCAAATACCTATCGGAACTGGATAAGTTTTACCCGGCCGCAATTGGAATTGGAAGAGGAAATTTTGTAATGGCCCCAGGATTTATGCTTTTTTAAGGCAGGGACGGCGCGCTGCGCCGTCCGCGCTTTGTCCAGCAGCAGCTACGTGAGGACATGATCGTTCTTCCAACATCATAGGTTCGTTCCGGCCCGCTGAACGCGGGCGGGCGTGGGCGTCGTAGCGCGACAGCCCCCACCTGGAGTTCGTACCGTAACAATAAAAAAAAGCCGCTCCGAAGAGCGGCTTTTGTTAGAGGAAAAAATAAAAACAACCTTGTGCCAATCAGGCCTGCTTGCGGCGGAACAGCAGGAGCGACAGGCCGCCCAACCCAGCCAACGCAATCGTCGTGGGTTCCGGTACCGGAGTCACAGAAAACGTGGTGAACAACGGACCAACGTTTGCCGTAGGAATCGGAGCTGTCCCTGATTGCGTAACGATGGTGAACACTGCCGAATGCCCGCGAAACGCTGCAGACGCATAAGAAGCAGCGGCGCTATCATAGGCAATGACTTCCAGTGATACCGTTTGACCAGAAGCGGAACCCGGAACATTGAACGGATTTCCTGCAAAGAACTGACCAGCAACCGCGGTAGAACTAAAAGCATCAGGAACAGTGGCACCATTGGCGGCATTACCCACGCCCAAGCTCAATCCGGCGCCGGGAAGCGCGTTACCAGCCGAATCACTGAGGCCAGTGCTGAGTGACCAATACAATCCAACGGTCCAGCCGCCGAGAATACCAGTCCCATTACTACCAAATGCTCCGCTAACACCGTTTTGAGGGACATTAGCACCGTAGGTAATGAGACCGCCGGGGAAGTTGTAATTATCCAACACTACAAAACCTTGGCCATAAGATGAAGCGACTCCAACAGCCAAACTAACGATTCCGAGTAACAGTGATTTTTTCATATTTATTATTTGTTTTTATTGTTTTTATTTTTCCGAGATTACTATGACTTCAAGGATTCAAGGTTTCAACTACGTTTGTAGCCGGACCATTTTTGTTGTTAATAAAGAAGCCCTCACCGACACCGACGGAAGCAGTACCACCCCAAGCACTGCCAACTTTTTGAACGGTGCTGAATGCTTGAGCAACCCCATTCCAAGTCAGAATTTGAGACTGCTTGGTCAAAGGACTACCAAAATCCATGTTCGTATCACCACCAGCCTGGCCACTGATAGCCAAGTTGCCGCCATAAGGTATGGGACTGCCTTGCAGGGTAAAACCAAGTGCTAAACTGTTGGTAACACTTGTACCCACAGGGGTAATTACACTGCCAACAAAAACGTTGGTGATATCTGGCGCACCACTGGCTACGCCACCATTTCTCACAAAGAAACCCTGTCCCGGAGCCAATTGAGCGGATGCAGTTCCTGGCCACCCAGCCGCAAGTTTTTGAACCGTGGTATAACTTGCTCCACCCCACGTCAAGTATTGGCTTTGCTTTGGAAGCGCAGCGTTAAGAATATTGGTAGCAAAATTCCCATTGCCGTCATCAAAAGGATTGGCGACCAGAGTATATTGACCATTGCCCGGGAGGACAACAGTAGCATAACCAACGATGTTCTGTGAATAGGTCACTTGGGCCATTGAAGAAGCAACGCCCGCTGCCATGGCGGCAGCCGCAATAAGTAGTGTTTTAGTTCTCATATTTTTAGTTTGTTGTTACCGTGTGTACGAAGAATATCCCAGATGCAGCAGACCAAGTCAACAGTTTTTTTAGGTTTTTTTGAACGTTTTTAGGACACTAAAACGCTTTGTTTTCAGGGGTTGTGATACATTAATGTCACACAATGGACACCGAGGCAAAGAAAAAATCCCCGCGTAAAGGTTCGCTACGCGGCTTTGCTGCGTAAAGCTTCTGAATGGTCCTGTTTTGCTGGATTCCCGCGGTGATTGCACTTTGGCGCGGCAAGTCGATGGACAGGGCGCCACGCGGCTAATTAAGCCGGGTTGAGGGTTGAGAGTTTTTGGTTGAAAGAAGGGGAAGAACAGACGAGGGAGGCGGCGCACGCAACACCGAACCTCCGTAATTGGCATCGGTTTATTGCCTCCTTACGTCGGCTCCTGCCTTTTTAACGGACGGCTAGGGCGGTGTGGAGAAGGTGTGCAAACCGTACGGGAATTGGGGGGATTCCAGCCAGTCGGCGATCAGGTGCAATTCAAACGCAGTGAAACCGATGGTGGACTTGCGGTCAAAGGTGAGTTGCTTCGTGCCGGTTTGGGCCACGAATGTAGTGCTATCGCCCAACATCGGCTCAAGATTTTTAAGCCACAAGGCGCCGCCGGCCGGCAACTGGGATTTGTGTAGAAGGAGCCGAAGCAACTGAGTGATGAACAGGCCGTCTTCAATCCGGCGGTCGGTCTGCTCGAACTGATAGTAAACCAGATTGGTGGTGCTGAGGACGGCTTGCCGGATTTCAACCGGTTCCGGATTGGAATTGGCGTTTACGAAAGGGACCAAACCGGCCAAAACATATTCCTGCTGATTCACGATGATGGGTTTGATTTGGGGTAAAGCGATGAACGCACCATTCCAAACGATACCCGACAGATTGGTTGACCATTGAAAAAAACCTTCGCCATTGGTGGCAAGCCAGGGATTAGCGTTCTGCACGAGGCGCCCGGCGAGTTGCCGCAGTTGATTGCTGGCTGCCGGCAACGGTACAATAAAATAGGTCTGGAAGGGATCGCCCCATGGTGTCCAGGAACATGCCTGATCAGGC
>CAYPSF010000287.1:0-4445 GCA_964413165.1 uncultured Bifidobacteriaceae bacterium | reverse complement strand
ACACCGTTGCGCAAAATCACCGGCTGGAACTGGCTGATTCAATTCCGCCGGATGCTCGGCCTTTACGCCTTCTTTTACGCCTGCGTGCATTTCCAATTGTTCTTCAGTCTGGACCGGGGATTCAGCATCTCCAGCACGCTGACGGAGATGGTCAAACGCAAATACCTGATCGTGGGTGGCACCGCGCTGCTGTTAATGGTGCCGCTGGCCCTCACCTCCACCAACGCCATGATCAAATGGATGGGTGGCAAACGCTGGCGGGCATTGCACCGGCTCGCCTATGTGGCCGCCATCGCCGGCGTGATCCATTACTACATGCAGGTGAAGGCCGACGTGCGCCAGCCGCTGGCGTTTGCGGCCGTGCTGGCCATCCTGCTCGGATACCGGCTGCTGGTTTACTGGCGCAGCCGCCAACCGAAACGGATGGTCAGTAATCAGTAATCAGTAATCAGTAATCAGTAATCAGTGGCCAGTGGTCAGTGGTCAGTGGTCAGTGGTCAGTAGCGGGATCCGGAATCCGGCGTTCAGCCTGAAGTTTTTGGACTTTCCCCGGCGCCCGGCGTGGCGGTGTGCTCGCAAAATTTGATGATGGAGGAGCGGGAGACAAAAAACGTCTGGCCATCGCCCGGTTCAAGCTCCACAAATCCAGACTGAGCGTCGTACTGGGATTTCGGAAACAGGTGCTTGACGCCTTTGAAACGCACGTTGGAATAGACCGTCACTCCCTGGCTCCAATCGGTGCAATGAACATCGTAGCGTTTGCCGAGGTCTACGGGTTCGCCCGATGACAAGGATGGCACGACACGCTGCGTTGATGCCGGACTGGTGGTTGAGGGCGAAGACTTGCTTGCATCTGCGGAGGGAGGGAAATTGGGATCGAGTTCTTTTAGAATTTCCTGCCGCGTTTGCACCAGGTCCATCCCCAAATTCTTCAAAATCCGTCCGGCTAAACCATCACCCTCCTCCAGCAAACCCAGGAGAATGTGTTCGGTCCCGACATAAGTATGATTCAGCCGCCGGGCTTCTTTTACTGCCAGAGCCAGAACCTTCTTCACGCGCGGTGTATAGGGAATATTGCCGCTCTTCTCCTGGTCCGAAGCCGGTTCCGCGCATTTTTTGACCTCGGCACGGACCGTTTCAAGGTTGATTCCCATCCTTCCGAGGACAGCCACGGCCGTGCCTTGTCCCAAGGCAATTATTCCCAAGAGCAGATGTTCGGTGCCGATAAAATTATTGTGAAGGCGGTCGGCCTCCTTGCGCGCGAGCCCCAGCACCTGCTGGGCCCGGGGAGTAAAATCACGTACGGGCTCACCGGAGCGGCGTCCTTGCGGCGCGCCCGGTATCGACTGGCTCAGGGGCAGAACATGGACGCGCGGCTGTTCCGTCGGGACCGTCGTCAGTCTTTTCCAGAACGATTTGAGCCAGTTCATTGATGGCGCCAGTTTGCCACGGCCAATATGGGTTGCAAGTGACGAGTGACGAGTGGGAGACGAAGATGGAGCTTTGCGATCTCTGCGTTTGGTGTACACGCTTTAGCGTGCCGGGATGCAAACTCACACGCTGAAGCGTGTACACCAAACAGGTTTTTGCGTATTTCGCGGTTGGTTTCTGCAAGCCCGACCCGCCTTCACCCCCGCCGAAAGCGGCGAGCCAGAAACAGGACCAGGCCCGCGCCGGCCAACAGCAGGGACGCCGGCGGTTCGGGGACCATAATGCTGTTGATCCAGGGCATGAAGGTCGAGACCCGTCCGAAGCCGCTGGCATCTCCATAATCGGAATTGGCATTGCCATCGGCGGCGACGACAAAGGTGGCCACACCAACCAGGTAGGTTTGCCCGCCGATCGTGGCAAATACACCGCCGCCACTGTCGCCGGGCCCCAGGCAGCCTTCCAGCGGCAAAGGCGTCGCGCTCCCGAAACCGTTATCCGCCGTCGTGTGCGGGTTGTCAAAATCACTGGCCAGGATCAGGGAAGGATTGCCGAAATTACCGTCGATGACGTTTTGAAAGGCGCGTTTCTTGTCATCCAGGATATTGGCGCCGGTCAGGCCGGTTCCCGTGAGGCCATAGCCGACATACGTTCCGGTCTGCCCCACTTCCGACGTCCCGGTGTAGAGCGTTGCCGGCGTAACCCCCACGACCGGCGTGCTGAGATGGATGAGGCCAAAGTCGTAACCGTTGAACACGCTGCCATTATTCCACGTCGGGTTCATGTACAGCTCGGTCGAGGTATAGGAGGAGCCGTTGATGGTGAACGTCCCGGAACTGGCGATCAGCAACTCGTGGGCGGTCATCAGCACCCAGTCCGGGGCAATCAGGACGCCGCTGCCGTTGTAGCCCCAACTGTTGACAAATTTTCCCACCGACTGATAGTCCGAGCTGGCGGCCAGAGCCTGATAATCGCTGTCCAGCGCATCGTCCCGGATGGTGCTGCCCCAGATGGATTCCGGCTGGAGAGCCGTCGCAGCAAGTATTCCAAGCAACAAAACCAAACTGTTTTTGCCCGATCTCATGGTATTCCGATTCCATCACAACCGCACCGCACCGTCAAGGTAAACCCGGTTACAGCCCGGCAAAAAACGGGTAACAAATTGAACCGCTGATCTTTGCTTGTTTGGAACTCCGGTCAGGGTTCCTCCCGCACTGTGCCCGTGGCCAGGACTTGAACAAAAAACTGTTGCTGGGGTTTGAGCGGATGCGTCGCCCGGATGGACCGGATGCCGCCCAACAGCATCTCCGCTCCGGTGGCGGGACCGACGATGAGTTCGGCTCGCGTCAGGTTCCGGGTACCGCTGTTCAAATCCACCGGAAGCCGGTACTGCTCGGGCCCGGTTTTTTCCGTCGGGTCCGAGCCAGCCGGGGATACTTCGTCCAACCGCGGCTGCACCGAGAGGGCAAAATCGCCCGTGACCACGCTGACGGCCATGGTTCTCAACTCCGGCAGGCGAAAGGCGCAGTGGGCTTTTTTCCAGAGGTCATGCACCGCCGGCTCGGTCTGGATCTGTTGCAACATGGTCATCAACCAGATGAATCCGCCGCCCAAGGACTGGGCCAGCCGGTCAAAATCCTCGGGATGCGGGGAGCTTTCACCGGCGGTCACCCGGATGGATTTGTTGCCCAGTGGTTCATTGGCGGCGGACCGGTTCTTATGGACGGAAAGTTCCAGGCTGAGACGGCACAGGTCCGCCAGTCCGTTCGTCAACACTCCCCAGGGCAGCGTAGTTTGCCCCTCTTTCAGCTTCCTGCCGGTGACGTCAAAGACACGCACGCGCACCGGATAAAGGGTTGAAATGAAACTGGCTTCATGGCTGACCACGGGCGTTTCGTTCGTGTTGGACCAGCCGAACGTGTTGGTCTGCAATGCCGGTCGCCACAGTTGTCCCTCGGCACTGGTCGGTGGTGGACGCAGGGTCGTCAATTCCACGAAACCGACCGTTTGTTTGGACGCTTCGACTGCCTGGACGCCGATCAATAACTGGAGATTGGGTTTCCAATCCGTCTGCGACCGGTCTGGCCGGCTTTCGATGGTGCCGGTGACCTGCTTCAGGATCGCGAGTCCCGGCGCAAAAACCGGGTCAATGGCCCGGTCCGCTTCTGCCGCCGACGCGCCGAAGCAAAGGAACGTCAATCCGATCGCCGCAATCAAGGACGCCATTGCCCTGGTATAAAAACTCATGGTCATCCATGGTATCACAGTGCCGGACGCGTGGCGAGCGGCGGGCGGCGGTACGGCCTTAATTCCCGGCAGGGCGCGTCACTCCGTGCGCGCCGTTCACCGTCCCGCTCTGCGGGACGGCGGGCAGAGGATTGCCCACCCTACGCGGATTTTGAAATCGGGTCACGTCCAGGCTCAAGTCTTTTTCAGGAAGGTCCCCTTTTGCAGTTCCTCGAAGGCCTGCTGGAGTTCGGCCTGCGTGTTCATCACGATGGGCCCGTACCATGCCACCGGTTCCTGCAACGGCTTGCCGGACACGAGCAGGAACCGGATGCCGTCCTCTCCGGCCTGCACTTCCACATCGTCGCCGGTATCGAACAGGATGAGCGAGCGGTTGTCCGCCTCGGCCGGCAGCGCAGTGTCGGCCCAGCCGAGACTCTCCGTCGGCACCGCCAGCGGGGCGGACGCGTTGCAGAACTTGCCGCTTCCGGAAAAAACATAGGCAAAGGCGTGACGCGTCTTTTCGACGGGCAGCCGCTTGCGTTTGCCGGGCGGCACGGTGACGTCGATATAGGTTGGATCGGCGGCGATCCCTTCGACCGGGCCGCGTTTGCCCCAGAAGCTGCCGCAAATGATCCGCGCCTGGGTGCCGTCGTCCTCGGTGACCTCGGGGATTTCCGGTGCCTTGATTTCCTGGTAGCGCGGCGCGGTCATTTTGAACGCCGACGGGAGGTTCGCCCACAACTGGAACCCGTGCATGCGGCCGAGCGGGTCGCCCTTGGGCATTTCCT
>CAYPSF010000286.1:0-4457 GCA_964413165.1 uncultured Bifidobacteriaceae bacterium | reverse complement strand
TGATCCGTAGTCAGATGCTCTATCCAATTGAGCTATGCGTGCGACCAAAAAGGAGTTGTAAGGTACAAATCGGAGGCCATCCGCGCAAGGAATTTCACCCGGCCGATTGATTCAGGGGCACACCTTGATGCTGCAACAAGCCAGGTGAGATGGCTGCAAACCGGAACGCCAGATTCATCCGGCAGGTGTGTAACAATGTATGTTGCTGCCCGATAAATCCGGCGTTCCGATCTCACGGCAACGCAGGTCCCGCGACCGGGATGGCCGTCAGCAGATCCGTCGCGGCGGTCGTTTGTAACGAACCTTCCGGCAATCTCTCAATCCAATTCATGGCCGCGGCCGGGTCATGGGTTCCCCAGACATTCATCAAATTCCCCAGCGCCAGCTTCCGCGCCGGGCCCTCCGGAAACCGGGCCACCCAGTCGGCGGCTGACAAGGGATCCTTCAGGGCCCAGACCCAGGCAATTCCGGCCACCGATCGGTCCAGCACTTCACCCACCGGCACCGATTCCATCACAGATTGCGCCGCCGCAACCGGATCGAGGTCGGCGTAACCCACCATCACGGACCCGAGCAATTGCTCCCGCAAGGCCGGGTCACTCACCTGCCCCACCCACGCTGCCGCCGCGTCCGGGTCGCGTTTCACCCAATCCGTCGCAGCCATATCCAGCAACCCGGTCTGCCGTTCTCCCGGGCTCATCCGCCCGGCCCAGGCAATGGCTTCTACCGGGTCGCTCGACAACACTTCGTTGCTGGCGGTGGCCATGACTGCCTGTTTCCATTCGCCCTCGGGCAGGCCGGCCAGACACTCTCGCATCTCCGCCCGGTTGGCCTGCCCCCAATCGTGGAGCAACGTCGCCATTTGCGATCCGGAAACGTTCGGGTGGGAACTCATCCAGTCGAGGGCCGCTTTCGGATCCGACATCAACTCTTGACGGAGCGACGGCAAGGCAAACGCGTACCCCATCAGGTCGGGCGGCAATTCCTGGACCAGGGCGAACAGGTTCGTACCACTCAAGAGTGCTTCCAATTCCTGCAGGCGCGCGTCGCGCAAGGCCGGGTCGTCGTGGTCCTCCCATTCGCGCAAGCGCGCCACCACCAAGGCCACCCGGGCGTCCTGGGATAAATCATTTGCGGGCGCCGGGGCAACGGCTGGCTCCGGTTGCGGGAGCCGTCCATTACCCCCGAGTTCAATTCTCTCGCCGCGGGCCGTTGGAGCGCCGGTTCCTAAGGACAGCGGCAACGCATCTACGGCCGACCAGCCGGATGGCCACAACCTCCAGGCCACCACGACCATCACCAATCCCAACCCCAATGCAATTTTGCGTTGCATGATTTTGTTGGTTTGCCGGCGGGAGGATGAAACGCCGTCAGCGCGTTTCACCCCCACGCCGGATCTGATTTTTCGCCTGGATTCTTTCATTCGAACCCCGAAGAAAAACATCCGGCCGGAATATTACGGTCCTTTTCTTCCGGTTTTGCCGTACGACTTCAAATAACCCAGCAGGGTTGAATCGAAAGAATCGATGGGTTGGCAACCCCACGAGCCGGCGGCGGCCTGGCTGACGGCGCTGGCGGCTGTATCGGTGGGGATGCTCGGGCTCGAGTACTGCCGGGACGACAGGAGGGTGACCCCGAAGGCGGTAAAGGCCGAATTCGGAATCGCCGTTCCATTCAAGGTGCCGCCGTTATCCAGGTCATAAAAATTGCCCGTCGCATACCATTGATCATTGCTGGTGCAATTATTGATCCAGCTGTTGTTGGCGGAAAGCGGTCCCTTGATGAAGTAATTGTTGAGGAAATCGCTTTTCCAGGGAGCGGAAGAGTGGCCGCCCTGCAGGCCGCCGGCATCAATCCAGTCGTAGACCACGTTGTTGATGTACTGGCTGTTGGCCTTCAATTTGGGATTGCGATTGTTGTTGTCAATCCAGAGGTTGTGGTGGATCGACATGCGATTTTCTCCGTCAAACAGGGCGCCGAAATATTGCGGATCCACGCCCTGACCGATGATGCAATATTCCACGGTGACATTGCTCGAACTGCCCGTGCATTCAAAGCAGTCCCATCGTCCCAGTTCAATGGAACAATGGTCCACCATGATGCTGTAGGTGTCGGAACCCTGAAGGGAGCATTTGCCCGAGCTTCCCGCCAGGCCTTCGCGGAAACGGATGTTCTTGATGATGACGTTATGGTGGCCGCTGAACGAGCAGGTGTTGCTGACGATGGTAATGTTGGCCATCGTGCCGTCGATGGTGACGTTGTTGTTGATGGCCACCTCCGATTTGAGGACGATGGTCCCCGAAACCCCGAAGGTCACGTTGTTGCCGCTGGTGGTGACCCCGGTGCGGAAGGAGCCGGCGCCGGAATCGTTGAGGTTGGTTACCTTGTACGGGGTCGTGCCGCCGGTGGCCACCGCCCCATAGCCGTAGCCAAATGCGAAAACGTTCGGCGTGGCGACGAGGCCCAGGCCGATAATGCCGGCGCAGACCATGGAACTTAATTTTTTGGATTTCATTGTTTTGCCCTTTTATTTGTTGGTTGGTTTTAGCCCGAGACGAAATTGGCGCAAACATTCAAAATCCAAACGAACGTTTGCGCCTCCTGACCCATCCTGATTCTTCCCCGGAAGAAGTCAATTTTATGCGCTGAATAACCCTATCGGATGTTTGTCTGAGGGCGGACCGGGTCTTTGGAGGGATGCAACCACAAAGGCAAGTGCCTTATGGACCGGTTGCGTCGTGCGCAACCTGTTTCATTCGAGTCAGTTGGGAAAAAGATTCCGCAGCGCCAAAGCCAGGATGGTCAGCACCAGGAGCAACCCGCTCGGCATGAATTTCTTCGTCTTGGTCAGCCGGACGGCGAACACCACCAGCAACGCGGCCAGGAGCACATTCACCAGGTTGTGCGCCACCGACGGCTGAAAAATCCCGGTCTGAGTCAGCACCAGCACCGCCGCGAACACCGACGAAGAAATGAGCGACACCTTGCTGCCGGCCTTCAAAAAACCGATCAGGCCGCCGACCAGCAGCAGGACGATATAAACCCAAAGGACCGTGTTGGCAAAATTGTGCACGGCCGCAGCCTGCCTCAATTTCCCGCCACGTCCAAGCTCAGAATTTCACCCGGCTCGCACTCGGCCACCACCTCGAACGGACGGCAGCACACCTCGCAATCCGTCGTGAACCGCTGGCTCGATACGCTCGTGTCCACCACCAGGTCGAACGCCTGCCCGCAAAAAGGGCATTGGATTTTTTCCGAGACTTCCATCCGGCAATCTAGTCCCACAACCGCAAATGGCAAAAAATGTTTTCGCTCCGGCGCTGGAACCAGCGCCACCAGAAATGGCAACCGCTCGGTGTCCCGCCTTCGGGCGGTTTGGCAAATTCAATCACCCTGAAGGGCGGACACCTGACAAAATGCTCTGGCGGCCTAAAACCGTTTCGTGAGGGTCAACGTGATGGCATTGCCCTGAGCCCGGCTGTCGGCCATGAATTCGTAATTGTAGCGGACGGAGACGAAAAACATCTGCTTTGGGAACATGACGTTGATTTCCGGGCCGACGGCCGCCACCTTGCTGCGGCTGCCGTACGATACGCCGCTGTTGGGGGTCACCTGGGTCTGGTAATAACCCACGACGCCCAAGTCAGCTTCCTTGCATACGCCCTTGCTCACCCCCCATTCCAGCGTGTAGGTCTGCCCGGGCGTGGCGTCCGTGTCGCGCTGCTCGGTGTTGAATTCATACCGGTTCAGCGCCGACACCGCCCAGGTCTTTTCCTCGTCGATATACCAGGTGGCACCGGCGGTTTGCATGAACGTCCAGAACCCGGCTCCGGCTTGCGTTGTGGGCGGCTTGCCCGAAACACCTGTGGGCGCCCAGACACCGCTGGCCAGGGCGAAGTCGAACCGCTGCGGATGCCAGGAGAGCGTGCCCTCGCCAAACAAATCCCCGACCCCGAAGGTGGAACTGTCGTATCCTGTAAATCTCACATGTTGATCAACCAGGGGCAGCAGGGTGTCCAGGCCGACATAACCGCCCAGGAACTTCACATCCGTGATCCAGATCACCCGCGGTATATTCGCGTAGGTAAAGACGTCGAACCCGGGAACCCCGGCATTGTTGCCCGACGCGTTATTCAGCTGGCCGGCCCAGTAAAAATAATTGTAGTCGCGGGCATAGACCCCCGGCGGGGGCAGCGAAGCGCCTTTGATGCCTTCCGAGCCCGGCACGTAATGGGCCGAGGGTTGGGCTTGAACGAGGCCGGGCAACGCCACCAGGGACGCCGCCAGCACCAGGAATTGAATGCGGATTTTCATGGTTGGGTTTTCTGAGGATTGGAACGGGGAAATCAAACATCCTGCATCTTGCCGCTGTGATAGGTCTCGTACGCGCTCAGGTCGAGCAGGCCGTGACCCGAGAGATTGAACAGCAACACGCGCTTCTTCCCTTCTTCGCGGGC
>CAYPSF010000285.1:0-4493 GCA_964413165.1 uncultured Bifidobacteriaceae bacterium | reverse complement strand
GGGTGGCGACGCAGTTCAATGAAATTCAGATTGCCGATGATTTGAAGAAAAACGGCGGTTACATTCCCGGGGTCCGCCCAGGGCAGGGCACGAGCGAATACCTGCACAAATCCATGAGCCGCATCACGCTGGCGGGCGCGTTTTTCCTGATGATCATCGCGACCATCCCCATCCTCCTCTCCCGCTGGATGTCCATTCCCTATGACGTTTCGCAATTTTTCGGCGGCACCAGCATTTTGATCACGGTGGGCGTTTTATTGGATACGATGCGCCAGGTCGAATCGCATTTGATGATGCGGCATTATGACGGGTTTTTGAAAAAAGGCCGGTTGCGCGGGCGGTTTTAACGCGCGGCCGCGAGGGCAAGATGATCATTCTGAAGAGCGATCGCGACCTGGAGCTGATGCGTCCGGCGTGCCGCCTGGCGGGCCGGGTGCTGGAAGAAATCGTCGCTTTTGTCAAACCGGGCCTGACGACCCGGCAGGTGGACGAGTTTGCCGCGGCGCGCATCAAGTCGCACGGCGCCCGGAGCGCCTTTTTGGGGTACCGCAAGTATCCGTGTCATACGTGCATCTCGGTGAATGACGAGGTCGTTCACGGGCTGGCGGGCGCCCGGGAATTGCGTTTTGGCGACATCGTGAGCGTGGACGTGGGTGTGATTTACAACGGTTTTGTAGGCGACACGGCGCGGACGGTGGCGGTGGGCGGTTGCGGCGTACCGGCGCAACGGTTGATGGACGTGACAGAGCGGGCGTTGCATGAGGGCATTGCGGCGGCGGTGCCGGGAAACCGGGTGACGGATATTTCGCGGGCGGTCCAGCAGTATGTCGAAGGCAACGGTTTCAGCGTGGTGCGGGAATTTGTGGGGCATGGCGTGGGGCGTTCGATGCACGAGGAGCCGCAGGTGCCGAATTTTGTGGATCCGAAGAGCAACCAGAAGCTCCGGGCGGGCATGACGCTGGCTATTGAGCCCATGGTGAATGCGGGTCAACCGGGCGTAAAAATCTTGAAAGACGGCTGGACAGTTGTTACTCAAGATGGTTCACTGTCCGCTCATTTTGAGCATACGGTTCTGATAACCGGGGGAGAGCCGGAGATTTTAACATGGCCGGAAACGAAGCCTTCAAAGTTGAAGGTCGCGTGATCGAAGCGAGGCCGAACCGCACTTTTTGTGTGGAATTGGCCAACGGGCACCGGCTGACGGCATTTGTCGCCGGCCGGGCGAAAGAGCGGTTTGCCGGCCTGGTGCCGGGCGACCGGGTGACATTGCAATTAACGCCTTACGATTTGTCGGTGGGGCGGATTGTGACAGGTTGAAACGTGGAACCATTGAATCGGTTCAACAGTTCAACGATTTGGCGATTTAACGATATTTAACAAACATGAAAGTTCGCGCGTCAGTGAAAAAATTGTGTGAGCATTGCAAGATTGTGCGCCGCCGCGGCGTCATTCGCGTGATTTGCACGAACAAACGGCACAAACAGCGGCAAGGTTGATCTAAATTTATGGCACGCATCATTGGTGTGGAAGTTCCGCCGAACAAGCGCATTGACATCGCGCTGCGCTACATTTACGGCATCGGCCCGACCAACGCGCTGGAGATTCTCGAGCGCGCTAACATCGACCGTTCGATCCGCGCAAAGGATCTTACCGAACAACAGCTGTCTCAGATTGTTCATGCCATCCAGGAGGGCAAATACATCATCGAAGGTGATTTGCGCCGCGAGATCGGCATGAACCTCAAGCGGTTGCAGGGCATCAAATGCTATCGCGGCGTCCGGCATGTGCGCGGATTGCCCGTGCGCGGTCAGCGCACGCAGACCAACGCCCGCACGCGGAAGGGCCCGCGCAAGACCGTCGGCGTGCAGCGCAACCCGAACGCCAAGACCGGCATTCACTAGGAATAAATAGATTGTATGTCTGAAGAAAAAAAGAAACCGGCTCCCAAAAAAAAGGAGACCAAGCCTGAGGCCGAACAAGCCGCCCCGGTCGAAAAGACCGCCAAGGCTGCGGCCAAACCGGCGGAGGAAAAACCCGCGAAGAAGGGTGCGCCGGGCGGGGAAACTCCCGCGGCGGCCAAGCCCGCGGATGCCGGCGCCAAACCGGCGGACGCAGCTGCCGCCAAACCCGCGGATGGCGCGGTGGTTCCGGCGGCACCGACCGCGGCAGAACTCCTGGGCGAGGACGCCGGTGCCAAGAAGATCATCAAGGCCAAGCATGCCAAGAACATCACCACCGGCATTGCCAACATCCTGGCTACGTTCAACAACACCCAGGTCAGCATTACCGACGTGCACGGGAATCTCATCGGCTGGTCCACGGCCGGGCGGGTGGGATTCAAAGGTTCACGCAAAAGCACCGCCTATGCCGCGCAACAGGTGGCGCAGGATGCCGCGCGCCAGGCGATGGCCCACGGCATGAAGGAAGTGGAAGTGCGCGTCAAGGGCCCCGGGTCCGGTCGCGAGTCCGCCATTCGCGCCTTGCAGGCCATCGGATTGGAAATCAGCGCCATCAAGGACGTGACCCCCGTGCCGCATAACGGCTGCCGCCCCCGTAAAAAGCGTCGCGTCTAGCCAGCAACTCTCAACTTTAAACCATCAACTAAACCATGGCTCGTTACACAGGTCCTCGCGTTCGCATCAGCCGCCGGTTCGGCCTGCCGATTTTCGGCCCGTCGAAATATCTGGAACGTCGCAACTACGGTCCCGGCGTTCACGGTCCGAAATCGCGGCGCAAGCATACCGATTACGGTCTCGGCTTGATCGAGAAACAAAAGCTGCGTTATTACTATGGGCTGATGGAACGCCAGTTCCGCGGCGTTTATGAGACGGCCTTGAAACGCCGCGGCGTCACCGGTGAAACGATGTTGCAGATTCTGGAGACGCGCCTCGACAACGTGGTTTTTCACCTCGGTCTGGCCAACACCCGCGCCGCCGCGCGCCAGATGGTCTCGCACGGCCATATCACGGTGAACGGACGCAAGGTGAACGTGCCGTCCTATAGCTTGCGGGTGAACGACGTCATCGTGGTGAAAAATTCCAACGTCTCGCGCCAGCTGGCCACCAAGAACATGGAAACCGCCACGAGCCGCTCGGTGCCGGACTGGATGTCTTTGAACAAGGAAGAATTCAAGGGCACGGTCATGCGCATCCCGACGCGCGACGAAATCCAGCCGATTGCCAACGAGCAAGCGGTGGTCGAATTTTATTCCCGTTAAGCAAAACCAAAAACCTAACAATTATACGGACTTGACCGGCAATACGGGAATAAACCGCCGGCCAGGTCAGATTAAAATTGTTGAAAGGAAACCATGCCAGTACGTCTAGGACGTTTCGAAATGCCCAAGCGCCTGCAGAAGGATGAACCCAGCGCTACGCCCACCTATTCCAAATTCATCGCCGACCCGTTTGAAACCGGCTATGGCCACACCGTCGGCAATTCGCTGCGCCGCGTGTTGCTGTCCTCGCTCGAGGGTGCCGCCATCACCTCGTTGAAGGTGGACGGCGCGATGCACGAGTTTGCCACCATTGAAGGCGTGGTGGAGGACGTGACCGACATCGTCCTGAACCTGAAAAAGGTCAAGTTCAAGGCCCACACCCGCGACGAGCAGGTGTTGATGCTTTCCGTGAACAAGGAAGGCCCCGTCACCGCCGCCGACATCCAGGTCAACCAGAATGTCGAGCTGGTCAATCCTGACCAGTTGATCTGCACGCTCGACAAGAAGAAAAAATTTGAGATGGAGCTGACCGTGAAAATCGGCCGCGGCTTCTGCCCGAGCGACGAAAACAAAAAACCCGGCCAGGCCATCGGGGTCGTGGCCATCGACTCGCTGTTTTCGCCGGTTACCCGCGTGCGCTACGCCATCGAGGCTGCCCGCGTCGGCAACCGCACGGATTATGACCGGCTGATCCTGGAAGTCTGGACGGACGGGCGCCTGTCGCCCGACGACGCGCTGACGCAGGCTTCGGCGATTTTGCAGCATCACCTGGACGTGTTTGTCGGTTACGACAAGAACGCCGTGGAATTTGAGGAAGCCGCGGACAAGCAGGACGAGGAGAAGTCGAAGATGAAGAAGCTCCTCAACATGAGCGTGAACGAGATCGAATTGAGCGTCCGCGCGGCGAATTGCTTGAACAACGCGAACATCACCAGCGTCGGCCAGCTGGCGATGAAGACCGAGCAGGAGATGCTCAAGTACCGCAATTTCGGCAAGAAATCGCTGAACGAAATCAAAGACAAACTCCAGGCCCTGGGCCTGTCCCTCGGCATGAATTTCGAGCCCGGCCTGCTCGACGCGCCGAAAGAAGAGCCGAAGCCGGAGTAAGGAGCAGTTATGAGACATTTGAAACGAACGGCCAAACTGGGCCGCACCTCCACGCACCGCAACGCGATGCTGGCGAACCTGGTTTGCAGCCTCATCATGCACAAGCGCGTGACTACGACGCTCGCGAAGGCCAAGGCCGCGCGTTCCGTCGCGGAAAAAATCGTCACCC
>CAYPSF010000284.1:0-4497 GCA_964413165.1 uncultured Bifidobacteriaceae bacterium | reverse complement strand
GCCGAGGGCAACAATCCCGACCAGCCCGGCCGGCTGGTGCAATGGCTTTACCCGCGCACGGCGGTTTATACCTGGCGCGTGCCCGGGCTCTGGTTCGACATCGGCTCGAAGGAAACCCTCGAAGAGGCCAACCAGATCTTCGCGAAATTTTCCAATAAATAAGCCGGACGTGCAGTAAAGTGTTTTCCAACGCGCGCGCTTATGTTACAAGCGAAAGATAACCCATGGACTTTTTTGACCAGGAAGCCCGCGCACGGAAGCAGACCCGCCGGTTGATCTGGCTCTTCGGGCTGGCGGTGCTCGGAGTGGTCACCCTGACCAACCTGGTGCTGGCTGTAATCGTTCATGCCTTCGCGCATCCATTGTTTTCCGGGGCCTGGTGGAATCCGTTCGTTTATTTAATCACCCTGTTGGACCTTTGCGGGCAGGCGGTGGTTTTCCCGATCTATTTTCTGGAAACAATCTGGAATCCCTACCTGTTCTGCTGGGTCACCCTGGGCTCGCTGACGTCCGTTGCCCTGGGCAGCCTTTATAAAATCCGCCAGCTCTCGGCCGGCGGTCCCGCCGTGGCTGAATTGCTCGGCGGACGGTGCGTCGAAACGAACACCGCCGACCCGGACGAACGGCGTTTGCGCAACGTGGTGGAGGAGATGGCCATCGCGTCGGGAACCTCCGTGCCCGAAGTTTACGCGCTCGACAACGAGCGGGGCATCAACGCCTTTTCCGCCGGCCACACACGTGACGACGTGGCCATCGGCGTCACCCGTGGCTGCCTGAAATTGCTGAACCGCGACGAATTGCAGGGGGTGGTCGCCCACGAATTCAGCCACATTTTGAATGGCGACACGCGGTTGAACCTGCGGCTGATGGGCTTGATGCACGGGCTGTTCTGGCCGACGCCGGTCGGCCGGGTTTTGGTGCGTGGAACCACCCAGGCCCGGGACCCGGACGAGTCCATTTTTGACGAGGATGCCATCCCTTTTTTCCTTCCCACCGCGCCGGTCGGCGTTCTGTTCCTCATCGTCGGCAGCATCAGTTCACCCTTCGTGCGGTTGATCAAAAGCATGATCAGCCGCAAACGCGAGTGCCTGGCGGATGCAGCGGCGGTGCAATTCACCCGGAACCCGGCCGGGGTCGCAGGTGCCCTCAAAAAAATCGGCGGACTCTACAAGCAGGGCCGGCTCGACACGCCGCTCGCGGAAACCGCCAGCCATCTGTATTTCTCAAACTCGACCTACGACCCGCTGTTCAATTTTCAATCCACCCACCCGCCGTTGGCGAAACGGGTGCTGGCGATTGACCCGACCTTTGACGGCCAGTTCCCCAAGGTCAAGACGCTGCCACCCAACCAGTTTGAACGCGACCAGGTTTATGAGCAGACCGTGGCCCGGGCCATGGCCGAGATTCGGAAAGTTCCCGAAACTCTAGTGACCGACGCCGGCGGGTTCACGGCCGACCACATCAAGGCCGCCGCCGCCATGCGCTTCAACCTGCCGCCGGAAGTGAAATCGGCCCTGCGCGAATCCGCGGGTGCGGCCGGCGTTGTCTATTCATTGCTCCTGAGCGAGGACGATGCGGTGCGAGCCCGGCAAGTGGATATCGTGCGGGCGAACATGGCCCCGGCTTGGTTCGAGCGCACGACCACACTGGCTTCGCAAATCCAGGCCCTGGGCGCCGGATACAAGCTCGCATTGGCCGAGTTTGCCGTACCGGCTCTGCGCCAGCACAGCCTGGACGAATACACCGCCTTTAATGACACCGTACAGCAACTTATTGCCTGCGATGGGGCCATCGAGCTTTTCGAGTATGCCTTGATGAAAATGATCGCCCGCCAGCTACGGGCCTTTTTCGAGGGCCCGGACCTGGACCGGGCCCGGTACGGGCGGATCCGGGACGTATTGCCAGAGTGTGCCTTGCTGCTTTCCGCCCTGGCGCACATGGGCCAGGAAAACGAGTCGGAAGCCCACATCGCCTTCGTTAATGGACAACGGTTTCTTGATGCCCCGGGGGCTCAGATCCAGTTCATCCCGCGCAGCGAATGGGACCTGGCCAAAGTTGATGCTGCGCTGACCCGGCTGGCCAAATGTCCGGGCGACGTCCAACGCAACGTCCTGCTGGCCTGCGGCAAGACTGTGGCCACCGACGACCACGTGACTGAGCGCGAGGCGGAAATGCTCCGCGCCATCGCCGATTCGCTGGATTGCCCCATGCCGCCGTTTGTGGACGCCATCCGCAGCGAGGAACTGGCGCAGAATTCTTGATGCCGGCTTGCTCGAGGCAACATCCGCTTCTGACGCTTGCCCAAACGCGCAAATTTCGGAATTTCAGCTACATTTTCTGCCAGGTCCTCCGATACAAGAGAAGCCTGTTGCCGTTTCGGCAAAGCGGGTTCCAACTAAATATAGCCAGTTATTCGAATCAACGCCTTTGAGTCATCATGAGTAAAACGATCGCATCATCCGACGTCCGTGAATACGTGTCCGGGCATCTGGGAGATGTCTTTGACACGATGTTGTCCTTGAAAGCCACCCCGGCAACGGAATTTGACCTGTGCCAATTTTCCGGTGATCGGATCAGTGGATTGGTTGGCTTGGCTGGAAAAACGATCACCGGCTCAATTTATCTTCATGTTTCCACACCTTTTGCCGTGCAAGCGACCTCCGCCATGCTGGGCCTGGCGCCGGAAGAAATCACCGGAGTGGCGGAAGTCAACGATGTGGTCGCCGAACTCACCAACATGCTGGGCGGCGGGCTGAAATCGTGGCTTTGCGACGCCGGCGCAGCCTGCGCGCTGACCACCCCCGCAATCATTCGCGGCTCTTCCTATGTCATTTCGGCCAAGCCGGATGTGGAATTGATCCTGATTGGATTCGATTGTGACCACCACCGTAGCCTGGCGGAAATTCATTTTAAATTCACCTGACGCCAGAGCCAATGGCAGCCGGCGGCCACGTGACTGAGCGCGAGACGGAAATGCTCCGCCCCATCGCCGATTCGCTGGATTGTCCCATACCGCCGTTTGTGGATGCCATCCGCAGCGAGGAATTGGCGCAGAATGCGTGAAGCGTGCCGGTAGCAGCCGACGTCAGGAGGCTCCAATCAAATGATAAAGTTTGAGCCTCCTCACGTCGGCTGCTACAAAATTATTATCGTGAACGAACCAAACCTTAATCGTTCATTCTATCTTCCACGTCTGCCACGTGAATATTACCAAGGCGACGCCGTGGCACACTGGACGTTGCCCGTTTCCCACCGACGTCAAGGCTGGCTAGACGGCCAGTTTCACGCGACATTTCGCGAGCTGTTGCTGCATGTCGCAGCGCGCGAAGGATTGTTTTGCCCGACCTATTGCCTCATGCCGGATCATCTGCATCTGGTCTGGATGGGTTTGCGTCCGGATTCCGACCAGCGTAACGGCATGGCTTTTCTGAGAACACATCTGGAACCGGCGCTCGCTCCGCACAAATTTCAACACCAAGCGCACGATCATGTCCTCAAAGGGGATGAGAGAAAGCAAGATGCCTTTGCTCGAGTTTGCTTCTACATCATTGACAATGCGCGCGTCGCGGAATTGGCAAAACATCCAAAGGATTGGCCGTTCGCCGGAGCTGTCGTGCCAGGCTTCCCGGCGTTGCATCCGTTGACGGATACTTTCTGGCCGAAGTTTTGGAAACTTTATGCAATGGCCAAGCATCCTGAAGCAGGAAAAATCCCCGTCCTCCTATCCTGTAGCAGCCGACGTCAGGAGGCTCTAATCAAATGATAAAGTTTGAGCCCCCTGACGTCGGCTGCTACAAAGCTACTTCGCCGTCACCACAACGTAATTTTTTTTGCCTTTGCGCAACAGGACGTGCTTGCCGAAAAGCAAATCGTTCGTCGTCACTGCGCGGGTGGCGCTGGCTTCGCGGATGTTGTTCACGTTCACACCGCCGCCTTCGATATCTTTTCGCGCCTGGCCCTTGGAGGGGCATAAGCCGGCTTGGACCAGAAGTTCCACCAATGGCATACCGGCGCCGGCCAGCTTCGCGTTTTCGATTTCCCGGGTCGGGATTTCTCCGACAATTTCATTGAAAGTATTTTCGACCACACCTTTCAAATCGCCGCCAAAAAGGATTTCACTGGCGCGCAGGGCCTCCGTTGTGGCATTTGGACCGTGGATCAAATCGGTCGCCGCCTTCGCCAAAGCCCGGTGCGCTTCGCGGGCGCCGGGATTTTCCGCGTGTTTCTTTTCCAGCGCCTCAATTTCCTCCTGCGACAGGAACGTGAAGAATTTCAAATACCGGACGACATCCCGGTCGTCGGTGTTGATCCAGAACTGGTAAAACTTGTAGACGCTAGTGCGCTTGGGATCGAGCCAAATGGCGCCGGCCTCGGTCTTGCCGAACTTCGTGCCGTCGGCGTTGGTGATGAGCGGCAGGGTGAGGCCGTAAACTGTTTTGCCGAGTTTCTTGCGCGTGAGTTCGATGCCGGCGGTGATGTTGCCCCACTGGTCGCTGC
>CAYPSF010000283.1:0-4506 GCA_964413165.1 uncultured Bifidobacteriaceae bacterium | reverse complement strand
CCGCCGGTAGGCGATCCAACTTCCTCTGATATGGTTTCAACAGAGCACATTCAACATCGAAGTCGAATTGTGAAAGCGTTGTCGCGCTCGGCTGGCTACAACAGTCCAAGACGATTCATCCGTTATTCTGCACTCGCCCGACGACGCGATGTGGTGTCGCGTGTCCCCACGCGAATCGTTTCGGCTGGGGACAGCCGACATTGCAAATTCGGGTCACCCGTCACGCTCACGGTTCAATTCTTTTTCAACCGGAAGAATTTTCGCGGGCCGTTGACGGGCAACGTGGCGGTGATGGTCTGGTTCACGAGATTAGTGGTTAGAGCGGCCGGGTCATCGATAAAAGGCCCGGCGAGGTTGGTGGCGGATACCAGGCTATACGTGCCCGGCGGGATGGGCCAGGCCAGCACCAGGCCGGACGGCGTGTTGGTGGTCTGGATGAACAGCGGATTGGCAACGAGCGCCAGACTGTGCAGTTCCCCGGTGGCGACGGCAATGGCGCTGGTCAACCCGGCCGGAGCGCCCAGGGCCTGGCCATAGTCGTTGCGCCCCCAGCCGACAATCGTGCCGTTGGTTTTAACGGCGAGGCAATGATAGTGGGACCCGGAAAGGGCGGCGACGCTGTCCAGGCCGGACGGGACGCTGGTTTGGAGCCAGGTGGCGTTGCCCCAGGCGACCACGGTCCCGTTGCTGAGCAGGGCCATGTTGTGTTCGTACCCGGGACAAACCGCCCGGGCCGACGCGACCGAGCCAGAAGCCAGCCAGCCGTAACTCGCCGTCGTGCCATTGCTCCGGACCACCATGCTGTACAGGCCGCCGGCGCCGATGCCCATGATGTTCGAGTTGTTGAGGATGTTGCACTGGCCGTAGTCATTCCAGCCCCAGGCGTAAACCGTGCCGTTACTTCGCAGGACCAGGTTAAAGTCATCCCCGGCCGCGATCGCCACCACGTTGCTGTTGCCGAACCCCGCCGGCACCGATCCCTGGCCGTAGTCGTTGCGGCCCCAGGCCAACACCGTGCCGCCACGCTTGAGGACGAGGTTATGCGAGTAACCCGCCGAGATCGCCACCATATTCGACAGGCCGGCCGGCTCCGACCCGCTGCCGGCTCCGCTCTGACCCCACGCTACAACGGTCCCGTTGCTCTTGAGTGCGAGACTGTGATACTGGCCGGCTGAAATGGCGATGACATTGTCCAACCCGGCAGGGATGTTGGTCTGCAGGTAGCTGTTGTCGCCCCAAGCCACGATCCGACCGGTAACCGCGCCCGAGACCACAACCGCCAGCAAGACGACCCAACCTGCCAGCGCCAGCTTCAATGAATTGAGAACGCGCCACCATCCGTTTTGGGGAAAGGTTTCCCGGGTTTTGCAAGCACGGGACATGCTCAATCCCTAGCAGAAGTGCCTTGGTTAACAAGCCCAAACGTCGGGACGCAAAGGTCTTTAACCATGGATAGACACGGGTTTTTACCACTGCGAACGCAAAGCCACATTCAACGCTCAACACGCAACATCGAACGTCGAATCGCGAAAGCGGTGTCGCGCTCTGCTCGCCACCGCAGTCCAAAACGATTCATCTGTCACTCGCCCCGACGAAGCGATGTCGTGTCGCGTGTCCGCACGCGAATCCTTTCGGCTGGGGATAGCCGACGCTACAATTTCGTGTCACCGGCCACGCACTCGGGCGGTCAATCAAATCTTTTTGAGCAGCTCTTTCCAGCGGGTCCAGGCGTCGTCGTGCGCCTTCTTGTTTGCGGCGCTCGCGTCGGGCGCTTCACCGGCACGCATGAAACCGTGCCCTGCCCCTTCATAGGTCACTGGCTCGTAGGTTTTTTTGGCGTCCTTCATCAATTCAGTCGTCCTGGCAACGGTAGATGTCACCCGATTGTCGTTGCCGCCATAGAAACCATAAACCGGGCAATGGATGCGCGCGATATCGTCCGCTTTGTCAGGGCTGGTGCCGTAAAACACAAAGGCGGCCTTGAGGTTCTTGTTGTTGGTCGCGAAGCGGAACGACTGCGTGCCGCCCCAGCAGAATCCCACCACCACCACCCTGCCGTTGCAGGAGGGCAGTCTGGCGGCGTAGTCCACCGCGGCGTCCAGGTCGGCGGTGACCTGTTCCGGCGAAAGCTTGCGGATGGCCTGGCCCACCTCGCTGCCGCTCTTGATCAATTCCGGGGTGCCGCCGCCGCCAGGGGCGCTGCCCCACAACAGGTCGGGCGCAATGGCAATGTAACCCGCCTCGGCCAGCTCGTCCGTGACGCTGCGCGCCCAGTCGGTAAGGCCGAAAATTTCATGGATGACGATGACCGCGGTGGCCTTGTCCTTCACCTCGGGATAGGTGACGAAGCAATTGACCTCGCGGTCGCCGTGTTTGACGTTGACGTATTCCTGATGGCGCGGGGATTTCTCGAGCCGGGCTTTGGCCCAATCCTGGGCGGGGGCGGTAACGGTCGCCAGCACGGCGGCGACGACAAGCAAGAAGGTTCGTTTCATGGGCATTTGATTTCGGGTTAAATGGTTGAACGACATGCAAAAGACCAGACGCAAATAAGGGGTAACAGGTGACAGACGGTCGGAACGAAAAGGCTGAAACATTCAACATCGAATCGTGAAAGCGGTGTCGCGCTCCGCTTGCCACCGCAATCCAAAACAGCTTGCTCGATTCATGCCATCAGCCATCGTCGATCCCGCACTTTGGTTGCAAAATTCAGGCGCTTTGATATGCTCCAACTCATGCAACCGGGTCCCGCATGAAACGGAGACGCCTGCTCGCGGTGATCATCGTGGTCGCATTAATCCTCGCGGCAACCTATGGCATCGCATTGATCCGGCATGGCTTCAGCGCGGCGGATGAGCCTTCAGCGTTGGAAAAGGCGATGGCCCGTTCGGTGCGGCGGCTGGCGGTCCCCGGCGGCGCCACAAACGAGAAGAATCCACTGCCCGTTTCCCCGGACAATTTGAAAGCCGGGAACGAAATTTTCACGGCGCGTTGCGCCGGTTGTCATGGCATTGACGGCAGCGGCCAGACCAAGGTCGGGCGCAATCTCTATCCCAAGCCACCCGACCTGCGTTCGTCTCCCTCACAGGATTTGTCGGATGGAGAGATTCATTACGTCATCCAGAATGGCGTCCGTCTCACCGGCATGCCGGCGTGGGGCAATCCGCACGAGGAACCGGGCGACAGCATCTGGAAACTCGTTCTGTTCATTCGCAGCCTGCGCCAGCCGGCCCCCGCCGCCGAAACATCCGGACTCAACCAAACGTTGGCCGCTGCGCACTACACCGGGTCGCTGGCCTGCAAAAAATGTCACGAAGGCATCTACGAACGCTGGCAGAAAACGCCAATGGCCAACGTGGTGCGGGACCCGCGGCAACATCCTGAGGCCATCCTGGCCGATGTCGCCACCAACCCGGTGGCCCAATTCACCAGGGACGACGTCGCGCTGGTTTACGGGAGCATCTGGAAGCAGCGTTATTTCACAAAGATCGGCGACGATTATTTTCCGGAACCGGCGCAATGGGACGTCCAACACCACATGTGGCGTCCCTATTTTGTGCCGACCAACGCGGACTGGTGGGTGCCGTTCTATCCGCCGGACAACATGAAACGGCCGACCAGCACCACCTGCGACGGCTGTCACTCGGTCGATTACAACATCCACACCAAACAGGTGGTGGAATGGAACGTGGGCTGCGAACGTTGTCACGGCCCGGGCAGCGAGCACGTGGCGCATCCGGTGCGCGGCGATATTTTCAACCCGGCGTTGATGGATTACGTCAGCGCCAACGACACGTGCATCCAATGCCACTCCCAGGGCCGTCCATTGACCGTTCCCCTCGAGGGCAAATATTACGACTGGCCGGTGGGCTATCGCGTCGGACTCCGGCTGCAGGACTTCTGGAAACTGGAAGAGCACGCGCTCGGCGAGACGACCTTCACGCATTTCCCGGACGGCACCGGGCACAAGAACCGCATGCAGGGAAACGACTTTGTGCAAAGCGTCATGTACCGCCGGGGTGTTACGTGCTTCAGTTGTCATGACGTCCACGGTACGGATAATTATGCGCAATTGAAAAAGCCGGTGGACCAGTTATGCCTGGACTGCCACGCGCCCATGGGCCAAAACGGGCCGCGCACGGCCACGATTGAGGAGCACACTCATCACAAGACCGGCACGCCGGGCAGCCAGTGTGTGGATTGTCACATGCCGAAGATCGAAACTACGCTGGGTGATGTCAAAGTGCGCGCCCATACGTTTTCCTTCATTACCCCTGCCCTGACGGACAAATACAAGATCCCCAACGCCTGCACGCTGTGTCACACCAACCAGACCACCGGCTGGGCGACGGAAGCCCTGCGTCACTGGAACGAGCGTTCGCCCTGGCGGTTGGAATGATGGTTCGCGGGCATCAAATTGGATTCAACCGCGAAAGTACCAAAACCGGCAGCATTCAACGTTCAACATGCTCTGTTGAAACCATATCAGAGGAAGTTGGATCGCCT
>CAYPSF010000282.1:0-4523 GCA_964413165.1 uncultured Bifidobacteriaceae bacterium | reverse complement strand
GTTCGGCGGCATTCGGATGACCGAAAATGCCGAACACGCCGCAATAATGTTTGGGGTAGTTTTGCTGCATCACTTACTCGCCTTACTCGCCCATCGCCCGCGCCGCTGAAGTATTGCAGAGAAACAGATGGGGCGCAAGGTTTTCACGTCCGGTCATTGACAGGTTTTCATCAGATGATATAACCGTTATCAAGCCACTGCGAAAATGGTTGAGACGACCCCGGCCCATGACCAGTCGGGTCGGACACTGAAGTAGTGCCAATTAAATTTTCATCGGTCGGTCCCATAGCCAACCCGGTTTGCCGCGCAGACGTCAGGCCGGGCTTATTCTTGGTTGCCGTCGCCGTGCTTGGGTTGTCTTGGGCCGCCTCGGCTCAGCCAACGAATGTCCCCGTCGCTGCGTGGTCGGTTGAAGAAGTTCGCCTCGGGCCCTTTGACAGCAAAAAAGTTGATGGAATTTTGAGTCCTGGCAGTCGTCACCTGGCGTTCATCATTCGCCAGGCTCATAAACAATATGTCGTCGTGGATGGCCGGGCGGCCGAGACCGGGTACGATCGAATCTGGCCGAAATCCCTGCGGTTCAGTGCCGATGGCGAACACGTGCGGTATTTGGCCAGGACAGACGCAAAACAACTGGTGGTGGTCGACGACCGTTCCGGGCCGAAGTATGACTGGATCGACACCGATTCCATCTGTTTCAGCCCGGATGGCCAACACCTGGCCTATGTCGCCGCGCAAGCCGGCGGGCACTGCGTCGTGATGGATGGCAAAGCCGGCGCCGAATATCGCAGGATTCCGGCCCCATCGTTGGTCTTCAGTCCCGACAGCCAGCACCTGGCGTATGTTGGTATAAAGAACCACAATCTGGTGACGGTCATGGATGGTCAGCCCGGGCCTGAATACCACAGTTTCATGTACGGGCTTCCCCGGTTCAGCGCCGACAGTAAGCACATGGCCTATGTGATGTGGCATGGCCTCAAACCGTCGGTGGTGTTGGATGGCCGGCCGGATATTGAGTACGACGATATCGGGCTTGGCATGCCGAAGTTTAGTCCGGACGGCTCGCACCTGGTGTACGCCGCCAAAAAAGGCAAAAAGTCGATACTCGTACTGGATGGCCATCCGATTGCCGAATGCGGTGGAATCGGTGAAGGCGACCCGAAATTCAGTCGCGATGGCAAACGGCTGGTGTACATGGCGAAATCTGGCAAAAAATATGTCGTGGTTGTCGACGGCCAGGCGAGTCCGGAATACGACAATATCGGCGCCGGTGACCCGATTTTTAGCGCTGATGGCCAGCACGTAGCTTATTCGGTCCGCGAGGGTGCCAAGTGGTTCGTGGTGCTGGATGGTCAGGTCGGGACCAAGTACGACGGCATTTTCGAAGGCAGCCCGATCTTCAGTGCCGACGGCCGGCATATAGCTTATGCGGTTGTGCATGGCGCACACTCGTTGGTTGTGGTGGATGGGCAAGCCGGTGCCGAATACGATGGCATTCTGAAAGGCGCTCCGGTTTTTGACCCGACGGGCCAACACGTCGCCTATGGGGGCAGGGAAGGTAAAAAGTGGGCGATGGTAGTCGACGGCCAGGCCGGAGTGAAGTGTGACGGATTGCTCAGCCGGGGACCGGTGTTCAGCGCTGACGGCACCCGCCTGGCGTATGGCGCCCAAAACGGCAAGAAGTATTTGGTGGTGGTCGACGGTGAGGCCGGACCGGAATACGATCGAATTTTGAAGGGCAATCCGATCTTCAGTCGCGACGGTCGGCACGTTGCCTATGGCGCCCAGAAAGGCAAGCAGTGGTTCGTTGTGATCGATGGCGAGTGCGGACCGGAGCTCGACTGGCTCGGTCCGTTGCAATTCGATGATGATGGCGTTCTGGAATATCTCGCCGACAAGGAACAATCGCTATATCGCGTAAAACACGTTCTGGCTGGAAAAGCCCGATAAGACAGTCCCGAAAAATCAACGGACCGCTTTTCAAACCGGCAAGTACGGCCTGAGTTTTTCCAACAGTTCTTCCGGGAGGCGCTTCGGTTTTTCGTTGACGCTGGTGCAGGCGTGGAAGGTCTCCGCTTCCAGCACCGGCTTGCCCTGCGGGTTCAGGATGCGGTGCCCGAAATTCAATCGCACACGCTCAATGGCTGTCGGCCAGACTTCAATGGCCAGGAGGTCGTCGTAGCGGGCGGGCAATTTGTAACGCAGGCGGGCTTCGATGACGGGGAAAATGACGTCGCGCTCCTGCCATTGCAGAACGGTTGAGCCGAGCGAACGGATGAATTCGCCGCGCGCGGCTTCCAGCCAGTCGAGGTAGCGCGAGTGATAAACGTGGTTGCCGATGGTGCAATCGGCATAACTGACGCGATAAGGATGGCGAAACGGGGCGGCCATGGGCGCAGCGTAGAGGGCATCGGCGAAAGTTCAACGCCGAAAAACGGTTGCACGAACGGTTTTTCGGGGTATGTTGCCCGCATGTATTGGCAGCAGCCAGTTTCGCTGATGATTGTGGCGGTCGTGGCCGGAATGTTTTTATGGGGGCGATTGCGCCGCCGCAAATTCAGTTTTGCGCGTGATACGCACTGCGGCTGTGCGGCGCAGGGGCAGCCAGGGACGAAAAGCTCCATTGTTTTTCACGCGCGCAAAGGCGAGCGGCCCGCGGTGACGGTCAGAATGAAATAAGTTTCGCGAACTTGCCAAGCCTGTTTTTATAGGATATTATCTTCTATCATGGCAGTCACCAAAGTCAGTTCCACTATGCATTTCATTCCCCGGGGCTCAGCAGTGGGTGGGCGTGGGGGCGCGGCCAGCGGCCGCTGGATTCCCAACACGGACGTCTATGAATCCGACGCCGGCCTGGTTATCAAGGTGGAACTGGCCGGGATGAAGAGTGAGAATCTCGAGATCACCGTCGAGGGCCACCGGTTGCGCATCAGCGGCAGCCGCCCGGATGTTTGTCGCGCGCATAAATGCAATTTTCTGGTCATGGAAATCAGCTATGGACCGTTTGAAAGCGTGCTGGATCTGCCGTCCGGATATGATCTCAGCCAAGCCAAGGCCGTTTACGTGAACGGTTTTCTGCGGATCGATGTGCCCTTGGCACATCAATTGCAGACCAAAAGCACGAAAGTTCCAATTGCCGAAGGAAATTAGCCGCGCACGAATCTTTTCCTGTGCGACGGCCTCTTAATTGTATAGTTGTTATACGACGATGACCTCGCCGGAGACAGAATTTGTCAGTATTCTGGGCGGCGCCGAGAAATCGGACGCACCGTCCCGCATCTCCGCGCGTTCATTGCCGGAAAATCTGCCCATCCTCGGCCTTTCCGACATTGTGATTTTTCCCGGCGCCGTGGTGCCCCTGCTGGTGGAAACCGGTCCGAGCCTGAAATTGATTGACGACATTGTTGCCGGCGACCGCCTGCTCGGCGCGGTGTTGCAACGCAAACCCGAGGTGGTCGAACCCCAGCCCGAGGATTTGTACGAGGTGGGCTGCGTGTCGCGGCTGGCCAAGATGGTGAAATTTCCCGATGGCACGGCGCGCATGCTCGTCGAGGGCTTGTGGCGCATCCGCGTCAAGACCTATACGCCGCCCGCGCCGTATTTGCGCGCGAGTTACGAATTGTTGCGGGATGAGACCGAGGATTCCGTCGAGCTGCAGGCCATGCTGCGCAACGCGCACCGGCAATTCGAGGAAATCGCCCGGATGTCCACCGCGCTCTCGGACCAGGTCAAGGTCGCCGCGCTGAACACCGAACATCCCGGCCATTTCGCCGACCTCATTGCCGCCAACCTGAACCTCGGACTGGACGATCGCCAGCGGCTGCTCGAAACCATCTCCGTCCGCGAGCGGCTGCAAAAACTTCTGCCCTTGCTCAACCGCGAGCAGGAGGTGTTGACGCTCAGTTCGAAAATTCAAAGCGACGTTGCGTCGTCCATCGCCAAGACCCAGCGCGATTTTTTCCTGCGCGAACAGATGCGCGCGATCCAGCGGGAGCTGGGCGAGGGCGAGGCCGGCACCGGGGAAATCAAAACGTTGCGCGAAAAAGTCGAGCAGACGGTCATGCCGGACGAGGCCCGCAAGGCGGCCGAACAGGAGCTCGAACGCCTGCAGCAAACGCCGCCGGCCGCCGCCGAATACGCCGTGGGCCGGAATTATCTCGACTGGATCCTGAGCATGCCCTGGGAAAAATCCACCGAGGACAAGCTGGATTTGAAGGCCGCGGAACGGATTTTGAACGAGCAACATTTCGGCCTCGAAAAGGTCAAGGACCGGCTGCTCGAATTCATCGCCGTCATCAAACGCCGCAAGCAAATCAAGGGGCCCATCCTTTGCCTGGTTGGCCCGCCCGGTGTCGGCAAGACCTCCCTCGGCAAAAGCGTTGCCGATGCGCTGGGCCGAAAATTTGCGCGCATCGCCCTCGGCGGCATGCGCGACGAGGCGGAAATCCGCGGCCACCGGCGCACTTATGTCGGCGCGATGCCCGGGCGCATCATCCAGACGCTGCGCCGCGCGGAAAGCCGCA
>CAYPSF010000281.1:0-4523 GCA_964413165.1 uncultured Bifidobacteriaceae bacterium | reverse complement strand
ACAGCAAGAACAATTAGGATTTTCAATCGCTTGCTCATATCAATGGCTTGATGAAGCCTAACATTCTAAGTCAGTGT
Organism: uncultured Bifidobacteriaceae bacterium; assembly: GCA_964413165.1. Lineage (GTDB taxonomy): Bacteria > Verrucomicrobiota > Verrucomicrobiia > Limisphaerales > UBA11358 > UBA11358. Next base: position 4,446 of record CAYPSF010000281.1, on the reverse strand, counting down.
CATATTGGACGCCTTTCCTGGCGTCATTGGATTATAATACCCTCGGCACCTGGCCCGGCCGGTTTCACTTCACCAATTTTTCAAACCTTGCAAAGGCGGCGTCCCATTGCGCGACATCCTGCGGCGTGACGGTCCTCAGCTCGAATGAGTTCCGCACCACCTCGCGGGAGACGTGCAATGGCTGCATTCTTTAATGCCGCGCAAGTGATCTGAACGCGATGGAACTCATTACAGTTTTCTAAACCGGGCGAAGGCGGCGTCCCACTGATCGGTGTTCTCCGGGGAGACCGTTTCCAGCTCAAAAGAATTGCGCACCACTTCACGGGCGGCGGCATGCGACGGCAGGTGTCCTAACGCCATCGCCTGCCCCAGGATATTGCCCAGGGCGGTGCATTCGGTCGGGCCGACCAACACGGGAATTTTCACGGCGTTGGCGGCGTATTGATTCAGAGTGCGATCTTTGCTGCCGCCGCCGACGATATGCAGTCGCTCGATTTTTTTGCCGATGAGCTGTTCCAGCCGTTGCAGGGCCTGGCGATAGGACAGCGCGAGACTTTCGTAGATGCAGCGCACAAACGCGCCGTGGTCGGCCGGCACCGGCTGGCCGGTTTCCCGGCAGAAGGCCGCGATCTTTTTCGGCATATCATCGGGCGCCAGAAAACGCGCGTCATTCGGATTAATGAGCGAGACCAGTGGCGGCGCAGCGGCGGCCAATTGCTCAAGTGCGGCGAAGTCGTAGGTTTTGCCTTCCTTCTTCCACTCGCGCCGGCATTCCTGGACCAGCCAGAGGCCGACGATATTTTTGAGCAGCCGCGTGGTATGGCCCCAGCCGATTTCATTGGTGAACCCGAGCTCGCGGCCTTGTTCGGTGATAATTGGATGCGGCCATTCGGTGCCGATGAGGGACCACGTACCAGAGCTGAGATAGGCCCAGCGATCGCCGCTCGCGGGGACCGCCGCGACGGCGGCGGCGGTGTCATGCGAGCAGGAAGCGATGACTTCGATGGGCGGCAGGCCGGTTTCGGCGACGAGTTCCTTTTTCAACGGGCCCAGTCGCGTTCCGGACGGGCAGATGGGCGCGAACAGCTCCTCGTGCAGACCGAGCGCGCCGAGAAGCTTCTTCGACCAAGTTCGGGTTTGCGGGTTATAAAGCTGGGTGGTGCTGGCCAGGGAAACCTCGTTCCGGGCCACGCCGGAGCAGAAATAATTGAAGGCGTCGCCGATGAGCAGCAGTTGTTTGGCGCCGGCCAGGCGGTCGGGCGGTTCGGCGGCCAGTTGGTAAATCGTATTCAGCGCCATGAACTGGATGCCGGTCTCGGAATACACTGCCGACCAGCCCACGCGCGCCCGGATGTTCGCCACGCCCGCAGCGGTGCGCGCGTCGCGATAATGCCACACCGGCGGCAAAATCCGTCCCTGGTCGTCGTACAGCACGTAATCCACACCCCACGAATCGGTGCTGATGCTGGCCAGGGGCAACCGGCGGGCGGCGGCTTTTTTAAGTCCGACCTTCAATTCGTTGAACAGGCCGTCGATGTTCCAGTGCAAGGCACCGTCGGTTTTGATCGGAACATTGGCGAAACGATGCAGTTCTTCCAGAGTAATTTTGCCGCCGTCAAGCGTTCCCAGAATCAGGCGGCCGCTGTCCGCACCGAGGTCACAGGCCAGATAGTATGTAGGCATAATGAAAGTCGCCGCGCAGTTTACGCTGTGCCGGCCGCGTGTCAAAGGGATTGAGAATCCGCCGCCGCTGCGGGTTATTTTGTCCCTCGACGCCAGCGTCCGGAGCGGCTAAATTGGGGCCATGGATGGCGACGAGCGCGAAATTTTTCATTTCCTCAAAACCTGGGGAGCCGAATACATAAATGCGGTGGAAATTGCCCGGCGCGCCGGCAACAAAAAAAGATTTTACGCGGACGAGAACTGGGCCAAACCAGTCCTGATGCGGATGGCGGACCGGGGCATCCTGGAAAGCGATGCTTCGGGCCGCTATCGCATCAAGCCGGTGTCGCGTAAAGACAAGCAAAAGCGCTGGGTTGCGCCGGACATCGCCAAAATCCTCCAGGAAAGCGGCGTGGAGGTGGAAGATGGCAACGATGTGGCCTCCGACGAGTATTACGACGAACTCTGACCGCCCGGCCGCTGGCGCCACCGTGAAACTGGACTGATCGCGCCAACCAATCCCGTTTGCATCCGACATGTTCGCCGCGCTGCTCACCACCCTGCTGTTTTCCTTCTCCGCCATTTGCGGGCATCGCACCTCGACCCGGCTGGGCGGTGTGGAGGCGAATTTCTGGCGCATCGTCGGCGCGATGTTCTTTCTCGCGCTCTGGGCCAACACGCTGGGAACGGGCATACACGGCGCGGCCTTTTCCCTTTTCGTCCTGAGCGGGCTGGCAGGCATCGGTTTGGGCGACACCGCATATTTCCAGGCGCTGCCGCGACTTGGCAGCCGCCGGACCGTTCTACTCACCCAATGCCTCACCGCCGTGTTCGCCACCCTGATCGAATGGGCCTGGCTCGGTACCGGGCTCAACCTTGTGGAAATTTTCTTTGTCGCCGTGATTCTGGCCGGCGTGGTGATCGCGCTCGCGCCCGGCGGCCATTTGAACGTCACGCCGCACCGGCTGGGGATTGGCATCCTGGCCACTGCCATCGCCGCTCTCGGCGGCGCGCTCGGCGCGGTGTTGAGCCGCAAAGCCTACTTTGTCGCCCACGCCGCCGGCGAACATCCCGACCCCGGCACGACCGGCTACCAGCGGGTCATCGGCGGCGCCGTGGCGCTGGGGCTGGTTTTTCTGATCGTGAAATGGCGGCACGCCCGCCGGCACGGCGACGACGCGCAAATGAAGGATTCCTTTTCCCCGCGCGAAAAATTGAAGCTCTGGCCCTGGGTGTTGGCCAACAGCCTGGCTGGACAGACAATCGGCGTAAGCTGCATGCAATGGGCGCTCGAAAACACCCCCACCGGCATCGTCACCGCCATCATCGCCACCACGCCTATCGTTATGCTGCCGCTGGCACGTATCGTGGAAGGGGAAAAAATCACCCCGCGCGCGCTCGCGGGCGCCGGCACCGCCGTCGTCGGCGTGGTGGGGTTGACGCGTTCGGATTGGATCATGGCACTTTTTTGATGAAGCATCCGGTCGGAGCCAGATTGTCGGCAGGAGTCTTTAATCCGGTTTGTCCACGATGGCGATCGGGGATAGGATAACGCTCATGAAAACGGAACTGCAGACCGCCATCGAAACGCTCGGCCTGGGGAAGTTCCGGCGCCACATTTTCCTGTGCGCCGAGCCGACCGAGCCGAAGTGTTGCGCCCGGGAGCAGGGACTGGCAGCGTGGGAATTCCTGAAGCGACGGCTCAAGGAGCTGAACCTGGTCGGACCGGAACCGCTGGTCTATCGCACCAAGGCCAACTGCCTGCGCGTTTGTGTGCACGGGCCGATCGCGGTCGTTTATCCCGAGGGCGTCTGGTATCATTCCTGCACCCCAACGGTGCTCGAACGCATCATCCAGGAACACCTGGTCGGGGGGGAAATTGTCAGGGAATTCGCGTTTGCTCAAAATCCGCTGGCGCCGCCGCCTGACCCAATCGGCCCGATTTCTTAAAATTCCCAATATTTATCGCTATAACCGCGGTGGCGGCCGTCCATTTTCCACTCGACTTTTGCCCTGGCCGAGAGCAAAATTGGTCCAGTCTTGTAGGAGATGATATGGCCAGACTGCTCATCAAAACCGAGGGTTTGGAAAACCGGACTCTGGAATTGCGTCTTGGCGTCAATCACGTCGGGCGTGATCCGGATTGTGACTTCCCCATCGAGCATCCCACGGTATCCACCAGCCATTGTGAATTGGTGTTGTCAACGGAAGGCGTAAAACTCCGCGATTGCGATTCAACCAATGGCACATTCGTCAATGGCGACCCGGTCAAGGAGGCTTGGTTGTTGCCCGGCCAGACGGTGAATCTGGGTGACGTGGAATTATTCGTGGAATCCACTGAAATCAACATCTCCATCCCCAAGTTTGAACGTGAACGTCCGAAGCCGCCGGTGGTGCAGGATGACGGTGTAATTCTCTGCCCCCGCCATCCGCAGATTCCCATCACCTACAAATGCACCCACTGCAACGAAGTGATGTGTAACAGCTGCGTGCATGTGATGCAGCTCAAGGGCGGTCATCCCCTTTTCCTGTGCCCGCTATGCAGCCACAAGTGCGCCCCCGTTGAGGTCCTGGTCCAGACCAAGAAAAAATCGTTCCTCGGCATTTTGCGCGACACCGTCAAGGTCCGCTTCCGGAATCCGGTCAAACGCGAGAAATAAACCGCACCCCGACGGCATCAGGCCGGCAAGAGGCTGCCCAAAAACCGCCGGGCCATTTTCTCCAGCGTCGCAATCCAGAGCGGATGTTCGTTGAGACATGGAATTTGCGCGAACTCCTCTCCGC
>CAYPSF010000280.1:0-4526 GCA_964413165.1 uncultured Bifidobacteriaceae bacterium | reverse complement strand
TGGTGGTGCAGTGGGAGGACAAGTTTTACGCCGGCAACCGCGGCCACACCTATCTCGGCGACCCGGACAAACGCGAGCAGATTTATCCCGACTATGTGCGCGTCTGCAATTCCTTCAACGTGAAATGCGAGCGGGTGATGTTCAAAAAGGACCTGCGCCCCGCCATCCAGCGGATGCTGGACGCGAAGGAACCGTATGTGCTGGACGTGATCGTGCCTTACACCGAACACGTGATCCCGTTCGTTCCGGCCGGCCGCACCGTGGCCGACATGATCTGGAAGCCATAGATTTCGCGGGTAAATTCACCCAACCGGGCGAAGATTGTTCGCCCGGTTTTTTTACGGCAACAGATGGGGCGGGGCGACGGTACTGCTGAGCGAGCAGCTGGGCGGCGTGCCCACGGCGGGTTCAGCGTAAGCGCCGTTGGCCGGACAACCGGGGATGCCGCCGGCCCGGTTCAGCTTGAGGTACGGCGTCAGGTCGCCGGGATAGTTGATGGCATCACCGTTCTTCCGGCCGTTTTCCAGGGCGAACTCGCTGGCCGCGGCATCAATTTGGGTCAGGTTGCTGATGCAGAGGTTGGCTTGCGCCTTGGCGCGGGCTTCCATGAAGTTGGGGATGGCCATTGACGCCAGCAGGCCGATGATAGCCACGACGATCATGATTTCCAGCAGCGTGAATCCGGTTCGGGGTTGGTTGGGGATGAGGTTCATTTGTTTTGGTCTTTCAATCCGCGGCGTGAACGATGCGGCAGGCGGGTTATGATGATTACGGACAAGGTTCACGCATTGCCTGTCGCAAACCGCTTCATTCCATGAAACGCCGGCCGCGCCGTTTGGTTTCGGCCGGAAGAAACCTTCAACATTTTCTCCATACCGGCACCCGCTGTAGACCGGATTCCGTTGGGACCGCCATCCCCGGTACAACCTGTTGGTCCTGTGCCTTTTATCGTGTCGTTTGGCCCGAATCAATAGGGCTTTTATTCATCCGGGCTATGCGCTAAAATCACCCGTCATTTTTAATATAAATCAGGAGTATGGATATCAGTGACGGCGGACGACAAGACGCGCATGATCGGTTTGACCAATCTTTGCGTCGTGAACAGCCGGGACGGGTTCTTATCTGAGCCGGACTGGCAGACCGTCCTTTTGTCTTCCGGGATCGTTCCCAGCTGCGATGCGGAGTGTGCCAAATGCTTTTCTTTGTCACCTCCAGCTCTTTCCCGGTACTTATGCGGTGATATGATGACCACCAGAGATGTGAGCACTGAAGTTTTCAATGACGCCGAGCTGGTCTCCGAAAGCCTGGCGGGCAATCGCGACGCGTTTGGCCAGATCATCGCGCGTTACCAATCGCTCGTCTGTTCGCTGGCCTACAGCGCTACCGGCAGTTTGAGCCAGAGCGAAGACCTGGCGCAGGAAACCTTTGTCGCCGCCTGGAAACAACTGGCCGGGCTGCGCGAGCCGGCAAAACTCCGCGCCTGGCTGTGCGGCATCGCACGCAATCTCATCGGCAAAACGCTGCGGCAGCAGGGACGGGAACCGAGCCATGCCGCCGAGCCGCTGGACACGGCGGACGAATCACCCGCGTCAGGCATGTTGCCCTCGGAACACCTGATCAGCCGGGAGGAGGAGGCCATCCTTTGGCGCTCGCTCGAACGCATCCCCGAGAGTTACCGCGAGCCGCTTATCCTGTTCTATCGCGAACATCAATCCATCGAAGCCGTCGCGCAAAGCCTGGAATTGAGCGAGGACGCGGTGAAGCAACGGCTGTCGCGCGGGCGGAAGCTGTTACACGAACAGGTGCTCGCCTTTGTGGAAGGCGCGTTGGAGCAGACGAATCCGGGAACCGCTTTCACCTTGAGTGCCCTGGCGGCGTTGCCCACGCTCACCCTCTCCGCCAAAACGGCAACCCTCGGCGCTGCCGCCGCGAAAGGCAGCGCGACGGCCAAAGCCGCCGGCGCCCTGGGATTGCTCGGCGCGATTTTAAGCCCGTTGCTCGTCATTTTTGGCAATTACGCCAGCTATCGCATGAGCATGGACGAAGCTCATTCCGACGAGGAGCGCGGACACATCAAATCTCTTTTCCGGAATTCCCTCATGGTCGCCCTGGTATTTTCCGCCATGCTGGCCGTGCCGTTGTTCTGGACGTTTCGAAACCACAAGGATGCCTGGTGGCTGTGGGGCTTGTTCTTCAGCCAGACCATTGTCATTTATTTTTTAAGCATTCTTTTTTTTGTCGTTGGCTCACTTCCCGGACGGCGCCGGTATCTGGCCGGCCTTTTGGCAAAGGAATATGCCGGGAATTTTCCGCCGGCCGCGTTTGAATATCGCAGCCGGTGGAGCTGTTTCGGGCTGCCGCTCATTCATGTGCGCCTGGGCGACCGGTTTGACATCATGCGCGGGCCGGTGAAAGCCTGGATCGCCATCGGCAGCAGCCACGCGGTCGGCGTGATTTTCGCCTCGGGTGGGATCGCCGTCGCGCCGCTGAGCTTCGGCGGCCTGGCCATCGGTCTGCTGCCCTTTGGCGCGATCGCGCTGGGAATATTCCCGATCGGCGCGTGCGCCCTCGGGGTCTGGGCTCATGGTGGCCTGGCCGCCGGCTGGCAGGTTTTTTGCGGCTGTGGCGCCGCGTGGAATGCGGCGATGGGTGGAATGGTGGTCGCCCACGATTTTGCGGTCGGAGGCGTCGCCCGCGCCTTGCAGGCCAACACCGAAATCGCCCGGCAATTTATCCAGCAAAACCGGTTCTTCCGCTGGGCGGAAGTCATTTCAAATCATGGCTTCTGGTTGATGCTGGCCTGGGTGATTCCCGTGGCTTTACAAGGGCGGGTCGTGGCCCGGGCGCGCCGCCGGCGCGAACAGGGAAATGCTTGAACTTTAACTTAAGGAAACGGAAAAAATGAAACCATCCACTATCGCATTGATATTTGTTTGTGTCGCCGCCACAGCCGGGGCCATCGTTTATCTGAACCGGCAAAAAACGCCGCCAGCCCCCGTGCCGCTCGCCGCATCGATGTCGGAACCGGCGGAGCAGTCGCCGCCGGAAAAAATGATAGCTCCAAAACCGGAACCGCCGCGAGCGGTTTCAGAAAACGCCAGCCGGCTGGCTCAGGCTCCCGTTACAAATTCACTTTCAGACAATTTGAAGCCAAAGGCGTCAGCCAAATTGAGCCAGGCCATTGACGCTTTGCTGTCTCCGTCGGTCACCGCCATGGAAAAGCATGCGATTTTTCAGCGGTTGCAAAAGGCCGGCGAGCTGGAACAGGCGATTGCGGAACTGAAACAGCGCGCGGCGGACAGTCCCAACGATCCGGAAATTCCTGCCACGCTGGGCGAGGCCCAAATCAACCAGCTGCGCGCGATTCGCGACGCGGGCGGCGATTATAACCAGATCGGCATCCTGGCGATGCAGGCCGACCAAAGTTTCAACGAGGCGTTGAAACTGGATCCCGCCAACTGGGAGGCGCAATTTATGAAGGCTGCTTCGATGTCCCGCTGGCCGGCGGATCCGGCCCGGGACAACGAAGTCGTCCAGCGCTTGTCCAGCCTCATTGACCAGCAGGAAACGATGGCGCCCCAGCCGCAGTTTGCCCAAACGTATGTCGTCCTGGGCGATCAATATCAAAAGATCGGCAAACCCGATTACGCGCAGCAAACCTGGCAGCTCGGCCTGACCAAATTTCCGGGCGACTCCACCCTTCAGAAAAGAATCAGCAGTCCACCTGGTCGATAACCGCGGGATTTGACCGCCCGTTCCCATTCACCCGTCCTCCGTCGCTTCACCCCGGGGACGATGGCTGGAATCAGCGTGAATCAGCGAAGATTAGCGGTTCAGGCCACGGTGACTTCCTTGCTGAGATACACGTCCTGGATGGCGTTGAGCAAACCAATGCCCTCCGCCATCGGGCGCTGAAAAGCCTTGCGCCCGGAAATCAGGCCCATGCCGCCGGCGCGTTTGTTGATCACCGCGGTGGCGACGGCCTGTTCCAGGTCGCCTTTGCCCTTGGATTCCCCGCCGCTGTTGATGAGGCCGGCGCGGCCCATGTAACAATTGGCCACCTGGTAACGGCACAGGTCAATCGGATGGTCGCTGGTCAGCTCGGTGTAAATCCGCTCGTCGAGCTTGCCGTAGCTGGAGCTGCCCGTGTTCAATGCCTTGAACCCGCCGTTGTTCTCCGGCAGCTTCTGCTTGATGATGTCTGCCTGGATCGTCACGCCCAGGTGATTGGCCTGGCCGGTCAGATCGGCCGAGACGTGATAGTCGGTGGTTTTGCCGTCCGCACTCTTGACCTTGAATGCATTGTTGCGCAGATAACACCACAGCACCGTGGCCATCCCCAGTTCGTGCGCGTGCGCAAACGCCTGCGCCACCTCCACAATCTGCCGCCCGCTTTGCTCGGAGCCGAAATAAATTGTCGCTCCCACCGCCGCCGCACCCATGTCCGCCGCCTGTTTCACCGTGCCGAACATGATTTGATCCGCCTTGTTCGGATACGTGAGCAGCTCGTTGTGGTTGATCTTCAC
>CAYPSF010000279.1:0-4530 GCA_964413165.1 uncultured Bifidobacteriaceae bacterium | reverse complement strand
CGCTCAGCGAAATGACCCTGGAAAAAATCCAGAATTTTGAGCGTATTTCCGGCATCAAGGAGCCGATTTTCGTGGAAGCGCCGGAGGAAATCGGCGTGCCGATGGAGGCCAACCCGTGAAAACGGCTCCCTTTTCCGCAAAATCGATGGGAATTTGATTGGTTTTTCATTCAAGTTTGCCTTCCAAAAACCGATACCAAATCGGACCGGACCTCCTGCGGGAGGAACGGTCGTTTTGCAAGCGTACGGCGCTAAAATTGGCGGGATGGCAGTTTGACGATCTGGCCCAGGATATGAACACGGTGAAATCAGCTGGAGCGCCCGGACATACTGCTACCCGGTCAGCCGGTGCTTCCAATGACCGATGATGATCAATGACCCAAGACAACCACAGTGCTCTGCAGCCGTTTTCCGTCCGCCGACCGGACGGGGTCGCCTTGACGTATGACAGCAACGCGAACATGGGTCATCCCGCCGCCCCGGAAAGCTCTGGTGGTGGGTGTGGCCGACATGGTCGTCAGCAACGACCCCAGTGCGGAACTGGTGACTTACTCGCTCGGTTCGTGCCTGGGGATAACCATTTACGACCCGATGAAGAAGGTCGGGGGATTGTTGCACATCATGCTGCCCGATTCAAGAATCGACGCCGCCAAGGCTGCCAGCGCGCCGTTCATGTTTGTGGACACCGGTGTGCCGCGCCTGTTCCAGGCCGTTTACAACCTCGGTGCCGAACGTCACCGGTTGGTGGTCAAAGTCGCGGGCGGCGCCTCACTGCTCGACGAGAAGGGTGTCTTCAACATCGGCGAGCGCAATGCCCAGGCTCTGAGCGGCCTGCTGGCGCGCAACGGGTATGCGATTCAAGGCCGGGATGTGGGCGGATTGTCCTCCCGCACTTTGCGCATGGACCTCACCACCGGCAAGGTCACCATTAAAACCCCCGGCACCAACACTTATTTTTTATGACCGCTCACGAACTGGTTGCCAAAGTCAAAAATCTGCCACCCGTCTCTTACGCGGCACTCAAGCTGGTCAACCTCCTGGATCAACCCTCGGTCAGCAATGACGAGGTGGTCCACGTCCTTAAATGTGACAACGTGCTCACCGCCAAACTGCTGCGCGCTTGCAATTCGCCCTACTTCGGGCTGGAAGAACCGGTTTCTTCGGTGGACCAGGCTGTGTTTCTTCTGGGGCACCAGCAAATTCTGCACATCGTATTGACCCTGGCGTTCGGCAGCGCCATGGTCGTCCCGCTGCCCGGTTACGCCGTGGAAGCCAATGAACTGTGGCGGCATTCACTCGTCACCGCCACCGCCGCCGAGACGATCGCCGCTGAAATCCCGGACCTGAACCTGGAACCGGCGATCGCGTTCACCGTTGGATTGCTTCATGATATCGGCAAACTGGTCCTGGGCCAGGCCCTCACCCCGGACTTTCAGGCGGATATCCGGCAGCGGGTCGAACAGGGTCACAACACCCGCTCGGAGGCGGAGAAGACAGTGTTGGGCACCGACCACAGCGAAGTCGGTGCGTGTCTGCTGCAGGACTGGCACCTGCCGGAGGACATTGTGGAAGCGGTGGCCCATCATCATCAACCCGTGCTCGAACCGCGCCCGCGGCTGTCGGTGGTGACGCATCTGGCTAATGGCCTCGCTCACCTGGCCGGTTCGGCGCCCGGCTGGGACGGCTACGCGATCCGCATGGACGAAGGCGTGACCACCGCTTTGAACATCACCGGAGACAAGTTGGAAACCATGGTCATTGCCGTCCGGGAATCATTCGACCGTGTGGACCAATTCATGACCATGGGATGAATACGCATAAAAAAATTCGTGTGCTGGTAGTGGACGACTCGGCGGTCGTGCGGCGGATGATTGCCGATACCCTGGCCCTGGACCCCGAGATTGAGGTGGTGGGGACCGCGGCCGATCCCTATGTGGCCCGCGATAAAATTCTCGAGTTGAATCCGGATGTGCTGACGCTGGATATTGAGATGCCGCGCATGGATGGCCTGACGTTCCTGCGGGTCCTGCAACAGCACCGGCCCATGCCGGTGGTCGTGGTCAGTTCGCTGACACAGGTGGGTTCGCGGACCATCCTCCAGGCCATGGAACTCGGCGCAGTGGATGTGCTGGCCAAACCGACCTCCGCCTGGAACCTGGGTGATTTGCGCGAACAACTGGCGTTGCGCGTCAAGGGCGCCGCCCGGGCGCGATTGAACGTCAAGGGAACCACCAGCCACGGCCCGGTCACGGTGGCGGGTTCAACCAGTTTTTCAGCCCGCCAGATTGTGGTCATGGGCGCCTCCACCGGCGGCACCGAAGCGCTCAAAAATGTCCTCACGCGCTTGCCGGACGGATTGCCGGGCATCTGTATCGTGCAACACATCCCGCCCATTTTTTCCAAGACTTTTGCCGAACGGCTCAACGAATGTTGCGCCTTTGAAGTCCGGGAAGCGGTGTCTGGCGACGAATTGCACGCCGGCCTGGCCCTGGTCGCCCCGGGAGACTTTCACATGGCCCTGGCGTGGAATGGAACGCGCTATCGTATCATCCTCCAACAAGGTCCCATGATGCACCATGTGCGCCCGGCCGTGGACATCCTGTTTAATTCCGCCGTTTGCGCCGGTCCCCATGCCCTGGCGTTATTGCTGACTGGCATGGGTTGCGACGGCGCGCAGGGGATGAAGACCCTCAAGGCCGCCGGGGCCACGACCCTTGCTCAGAATGAAGAAACCTGCGTTGTTTACGGCATGCCCCGCGCCGCGGTGGAACTCGGCGCCGTGGACCGGGTGCTGCCGCTCGATCTGATGCCCCACGCCATTTTGCATGCGCTCCAGACCGGAGCGGCAACCAAATCATTTCCGGCGGTGCGTGCCGTCGCCATTGTTGAACCAATCGACCCTCAAATCCATTGAACCATTGAAATCAATATGAGCCAAACTGTTCAAATCACCGATGTCCGCGAATTCATGACGCGTCACCTGGCGGATGTCTTTGACACGATGTTGTCGATGAAAGCCGTCCTGGTCCCCCGGGCCGCCGTGCCGGTGTTCGGCGAGCGGGTGAGCGGCTCGGTGGGCTTTGCCGGCGAAACTGTGACCGGTGCCGTTTACCTGCATTTGTCCACCCCGTTTGCCAATCAGGTGACGGCCGCCATGCTCAGTATGAAGCCGGAGGAAATCACCGGTGAACACGAGGTGAACGACGTGGTGGGTGAAGCCACGAACATGCTGACCGGCGGCCTGAAATCATGGCTCTGCGACACCGGTGCCGACTGCGCGGTGAGCACACCCGCCATCATCCGCGGCACCGCCTTTAATGTCGAACCCATGCCGGACGTGCACCGCGAATTGCTGGTGTTTGACTGTGGCGATGACCGCCTCGTCGTGGAAATCCACATTAAATTTAACTAACCCCCTGCGATTTATGGCAATAAAAATACTAAGCGTTGATGACAGTCGGACCATCCGGCTGATTGTAGGCAAGGCCTTCCGGCCGTATGACGTGCAGCTTTGCGAAGCGACCAACGGGGAAGAAGGCCTGGCCGCCGCCGCCCGCGAAAAGCCGGAGCTGATCATCCTGGATGTCACCATGCCCGTCATGGACGGCGTCACCATGCTGACCAAATTGAAAGAGGATGCGGACTTGAAGGCCATTCCAGTGATCATGCTCACCGCGGAATCGGGCCGCGAAAACGTGCTGCAAATCGCCAAGCTTGGCGTGCGGGATTACCTCGTGAAGCCCTTCAAGGACGAGCAGCTTATTGAAAAGGCCGGGCGGATTGTGTCGCTGCAAAAAAAACCGGCGGTTTGATTTTGAATTATGGCGGACAACACCAGCTATCAGGATCTGGCCCGGCGCTACGGCTTCGCCCCGAAGCTGGAAAGCGCCTCGCGCCTGACACAGCTCGTCGCGCGCCAGGATTCCGATGTGGATGAAATCGTCAAGGTGATCAACAAGGATCCCGCCCTCCGCGACCGGCTGTTGCGCGTGGCCAATCCCGATGCCGAAAACCCGGCGGAATACTCGGTGGAAACCGTCGAGGAAGCCCTCATGCGCAACGGGGTCGGCTGCGCCATGGTGCTCGCGATGGGAACCCCGCTGGCATTGGCGCTCATAAAGACGTTTCTAACCATGTTGTCCTGCAAGCTTGAAAGCATTGACCGGAACCTGGCCGAGCCGCTGGAAAATGAGCATCTGCTCGGCACCATCGGTTTTTCCGGCAAGGTGATGGGCGGGGTCTATCTGCGGATGAACCTGGCCTCCGCCCGGGCGGTCGCGGCGGGCATTCTGGGCCTGAGCCCCGACGAGATGAAGGACGTGAACGAAATTCGCGACGTCGCCGGCGAGTTGCTCAATATCATGACCGGCAATTTCAAATCCAACCTTTGCGACGCCGGCCTGGACTGCAAATTACAGCCGCCGGATGTGAAGATATCCACGGATTCCCGATCGCCCGTGGTGCCCGGGGGCGGCCTGGAACGCATGTCCTTCCGCGCCGAAAAAATCCAGCTCTTCGTGGACGTCACCGC
>CAYPSF010000278.1:0-4545 GCA_964413165.1 uncultured Bifidobacteriaceae bacterium | reverse complement strand
GTATCGTTCATTAGAATATGCCACCGTCAATTTTGAGGGTTGAACCTGTAATGTAACCGGCTTCGGCACAAGCCAAAAATCGGACGGCGGCAGCCACTTCGCCGGGCTGGCCGAACCGCCTCATCGGAATCCGCTCCAGGGCTCTTTTGCGTTCGGCCTCGTCGATGGCCAACGACCCGGTCTCCACATATCCCGGGCAAACTGCGTTGACCGTGATGCCGATCCGGGCGACTTCTTTGGCCAAGGATTGGGTCAACGCCACCACGCCGGCCTTGGCCGCGGCATAGTTTGTCTGGCCGGCCGGCGCCAGCAACGCGCTGAGCGAGGCGATATTAATGATACGGCCGCTATGCTGGCCAATCATCGTAGGCAGAACTGCCTGGCAACCGTGAAAGACCCCGTCCAGGTTCAGGGCCAGAATTTTTTGCCACGAGTCCAAAGCCATCGTGGCCAGCAGGGCGTCCCGGTGACAGCCGGCATTGTTCACCAGCACATCCAATCGCCGGTGCTGGACGAGAATCTCCGCCACCGCCGCTTTCCATTTATCCGGCCGGGTTACGTCCAGGGCAATCGTGCGGCAGCGCTCCGGATTTTCCGCCGCAAGTTTTTCCGCCTGATCCAGGTGCTCATGGACCCCCAGCCAGATTATGTTTTCCGCGGATTCGTGGAGGAACGACCGGGCCATGGCCTGTCCCAGGCCGCCGTTGGCGCCGGTAATCAGGATAACGCGGGGATTCATGACGCAAGGCTGCCCGCGGTTGCCGACAATTACAAATCTGAAATGGCCCGGCCGCCGCGCTTGAATCGGACCCCGACCGCCTGCTGGTTTGCCCCCACCAGGCTGACGTTGGCGGCGTTGAATTGGCGGCTGGCGATCGCCTCGCAGGCAGCCACGCATTGCCAGCCGGCCGCAGCCATCAAGCCTTCGCCCAACACCCGTTTGGGACTGCGGCGCGGACCACTCCACCCGGCCCAGGCCTCGATTTCAGCCGCATCCGCACGCGGACTGTCATTGAGACCGTCATACAGGATTTCCGCCGGGCTTTGTGCCGGCAGCTGCGCCCGCATTTCCCTGGCGGCCAGTTTCCGGTTCGCCGGTCGGGTGTAAGGATGCGCGTCGGTGATCAATTCAAGTTCCACGCCCAACGACCATTCCGGATTCAGGCTCAGGCCGATTGCCGCCGCGCCGCTGCTGATGATGGCGCGGTGGTCAAATTGCCAGAGGGCGTCGGCCGACAACCAGTGGATTTCCTCCGCACCGATCACGAGACAGACATCCACCCGCCCTTCGTGCAACCAGTCAATTCCGAAAGCCAATCCTTGTGCATAGGAGGAAGGATCTCCGGTCAGGGTGCAGACCAGCGGTGTGTTTTCCAACAGGGCAGCCACATGGCATGCCGGCGCGGCAAAAACAGTCTCGGGAAACAACAGCGGACTGGCGGTGGCAGCGTCTTTCAACGTCTCCTCAAAAAACCGGAACGAAAATTGCACGCAGCCGGATTGCAGACAGACAACGATTCCAATCCGGAGATCAACCCCGCTGCCCGGCGGAACTTTTTTTACGGCCTCCAGCGCCACCGCCGCCGCATACTGCGTAATGGGGCTGGTGCGCCGCATATGGGGATGGGCCAAAAAAGGCGGCCGGGCGGGCGGGTTGGGAACGGGCCGCAGGCTCAATGGCTTTTGCCAGCCCGGACGCATCAGCGGTTGGGCCGGCAGGGCCTCATTTTTTTCCAGGGCAGCGCGCAGCGCCTCCACCCCCCAACCCGCCGGGCTGACGCTGCCCAACCCGCAGACGAATATCCGGCTCATGACCACCTCCGCAGGATGAGGGTGGCATTGACACCACCGAATCCGAACGAATTTGAGAGCACCGTCCTGACCGGCGCATCTTCCGGCCGGGCAACGATACGAAAGGCGCAGGCCGGGTCGGGGGTCTCGAATGCCATCTCCGGCGGCAACCATTGTTCGCGCAAACACATGAGGCAAACCGCGGCCTCCACGGCCCCGGCCCCGCCCAGAAGATGCCCGATGCCGGCTTTCGTTGAACTGACCGGCAGGTTGCCGGCGCGGCTGCCGGCCCAGCGGCTGATGGCTTTGGCCTCGGCCTGGTCATTCAAAGGCGTTCCGGTGCCGTGGGCGTTGATGTAATCAACGTCTCCCGCCATGACTTGCGCGCTGGCACATGCCAGTTGCATCGCCTGGTAAGCCGCTTCTCCCTCGGGATGCGGTTGCGTCAGGTGATGACGATCCATGCTGGTGCCGTAACCGATGATCTCCCCCAAAATCCCGGCGCCCCGCTGCCGGGCGGAGGCATAGGTTTCGAGGGCCAACACCGCTGCGCCTTCACCCAGGGCCAACCCATCCCGCTGCGCGTCGAAAGGCCGGCAACTCGTTGGCGACAACGTTTGCAGCGAATCAAAACCGGAGAATACCATCTGGCTGAGGGCATCATAACCGCCGGTCAAAACCCGGTCGGCTTGTCCCCGCCGGATCATTTCCCAGGCCTCACCGATGGCGCTGGTCCCGGAAGCACAGGCATTGGAGATAACCGTAATCGGCCCGGTAAAACCAAGGGCGTCCAGCACCAACCGCGACTGGATTTGCGATTGATAATACAAAGCCCGCGTGGGTTGTCCTTTGTGGTGATGGGGCAAGCTGACGGCCTGGCGAAAATAATCCTCCCCAATCGTCATGCCGCCGGCGGTGGTGCCCAAAACGACCGGCAGCTGACCGCGAACCTCCCAGCCGGACTGCTGCCAGGCTTCGTGTGCCGCCAGCAGCAACAGGATGCCACCCCGGTCCAACCGTCTTCTTTGCCGTTCGGTCAGTTGGGTCGCCGGCAACACGGCGGGTAAATCCACCACCGCCGCGGTCTTGACCCGTTGCCGGCTGACATCGAAGCAGGTGACGGGGCGGAACCCCGTCTTCCCGGCGCGAAACGCCGCGGCATTCTGTTTCCATCCCTGCCCCAATGACGTCACAATCCCGGCCCCGGTGATGACCACACGGGGAGGAGGAGCCGGGAAGGAGTTCTTGGGAAACAGCATGGTGCGGCTTTCAAATCATGCGGGCACCGCCCGCGCCAGCCGGTAAACGCTTTGCCGGAAACCGAGGTTCATGGGGTAAAACAAATTCTTCCAGGCCGTCGTTCCCCAGAGCCGCTTGAAAATGGAGGGGATCGAATAGACCTCCTTGAACACGCGGTGATAGCCCTGCAGCAACTGGTCGGCGGTCAGGGTACGGGGTTGGAAGACCACGTGGTTGGCATCGTAAAGCGACCAGTCCTGAGTCAGAATCCGATTTTCCCGGGCCAGCCGTTGATGCAGCCGGGTGCCGGGATACGGCGTGAGGATGGAAAAGTAGGTCACTTCAATTTTCGCCTTCAAAACAAATTCCAGCGTGCGGTCGAAAACCCCCTCGTCATCGTTGTCAAAACCAAACACGAACGAGCCGTCAATGCCGATGCCATGATCGTGAATTTTTTGAACGATATCGAAATACTGGTCCGGGTGATTCACGCGTTTGCCCATCGCGGCGATGGTTTCGGGCGAGAGCGATTCAAAACCCATGAAGAGTCCCCGGCACCCGCTTTGCCGGCAAAGTTTCAGGATTTCCGGATCGCTGGCAATATTGACCGAGGCCTGGCCAAACCAATTGAGCTTCAAGTCGGCAATGCGGGGCAAAAACTCCCGGGCATAGGCCCGGTTGCTGATGATGTTGTCATCCACGAACAGCACGCAGTTCTTGAGCGCGAAAGTCCCCCGGTCGAACGGGGTCAATCCCCGCAGTTCCGCCAGCACTTCCTCCGGCGGACGGTTGCGATATTTCCCGCCAAAGGCGCTGGTCACGGCGCAAAATTCGCAGTCGATCGGGCAGCCCCGGGTGGTCTCGACAAAATGAACGGGCAGATATTTCTTGTTTTCGTAAAGCTTCCAATCCGGCGGCGGCAACCCGGCCAGCGAAGGCAGGCCGTCTTGATGACGGTAGACCGGCTTTAGCTGGTGGAGTTCGAAATCACGCAGCAACGCGGGCCACAGCGCTTCGGCCTCTCCCATCACCAGACTGTCGCAGTGCGGTTGAGCCTCGTCCGGCAGGCAGGAAACGTGCATCCCGCCCAGCACCACCTTGATGCCCCGCTGGCGGAAATGATCGGCGATTTCATAGGCCCGCTGGACGGTGGTCGTCATGGCGGTAATGCCCACCAGATCGGCCTGCTGGTTCATATCCAACGGTTCGATCTTCTCATCCACGATGGTGATCTGCCAGTCGGATGGCGTCAGCGCCGCCACTTTGAGGAGCCCGAGGCAGGGCATGCGGAAAAAGAATTTATCGCCCATCAGGCTTTTCCTTGAGAGCGGGGAAATGAGCAATAATTTTTTCACGGGTTCATTTTCCATTTACGCCCTGCGGCCAAAGGCGTTGAATGGTTGAAAAGTAGCTCCACAACGGCCCGACGGCACCCTTTTTACGCAACCGTTCGGCCAGCCGGGTGTAGGCGGGCGCCGGATCACCGACAATCCAGTTGGGCGCGAGCCGGGCAAA
>CAYPSF010000277.1:0-4552 GCA_964413165.1 uncultured Bifidobacteriaceae bacterium | reverse complement strand
TCTGCGTGGTCAGCGTCGGGTCGGCCTGCGCGAATTTCTCGAACGCAAACCGCGGGATCTTGGTGACGACGTAATCGATCGTCGGCTCGAAGCTGGCCGGGGTCTCGCGCGTGATGTCGTTCTTGATCTCGTCGAGCAGGTAGCCCACGGCAAGTTTGGCGGCGATCTTGGCGATGGGAAATCCAGTGGCCTTGGACGCCAACGCCGAGCTGCGGCTCACGCGCGGGTTCATCTCGATGATGACCATGCGGCCGTTGTCCGGGTTGACGCCGAACTGGATGTTCGAGCCGCCGGTCTCCACGCCCACGGCGCGGATCACGGCAAAGCTCTGGTCGCGCATGATCTGGAATTCCTTGTCCGTCAGCGTCTGGATGGGCGCCACGGTGATGGAATCGCCGGTGTGAATGCCCATCGGGTCGAAATTTTCGATGGAACAGATGATGACGCAATTGTCGGCCTTGTCGCGCATGACCTCCATCTCGTATTCCTTCCAGCCGAGCAAGGATTCCTCGATGAGGATTTCACTGACGGGCGAGAGGTCCATGCCGCGCTTGGCGAGTTCGTCGAATTCGTCGCGGTTGTAGGCAATGCCACCGCCGGTGCCGCCAAGGGTGAAGGCGGGCCGGATGATGAGCGGAAAACGTCCGATTTTTTCGGCAACAGCGCGGGCTTCATCCACGTTGTGCGCAGTGCCGGAAATCGGAACGTCGAGTCCGATGGAAAGCATCAGGTCCTTGAAGACCTGGCGATCTTCACCCTTCTGGATGGCTTCTGCCTTGGCGCCGATCATCTCGACGCCGTGCCGTTCAAGCACACCGCTTTTGTTCAGGGCCATGGCGGTGTTCAGAGCCGTCTGGCCACCGAGCGTAGGCAATAAAACCAGCTTGCCCTTCGCCTTGAGCTTTTTCATCTCCTCTTTCTCGCGGACGATGATCTTTTCAACGCATTCGGGGGTAATGGGCTCGATGTAGGTGCGGTCGGCGAACTCCGGGTCGGTCATGATGGTGGCCGGGTTGGAGTTGATGAGGATGACGCGGTAGCCTTCCTCGCGGAGCGCCTTGCAGGCCTGCGTGCCGGAATAATCAAACTCGCACGCCTGGCCGATGATGATCGGTCCGGCGCCGATGATGAGGACGCTGTGAATGTCAGTGCGCTTGGGCATCGTTGAATTTACGATTTACGATTTACGATTTACGATTTACGATTTGGCATCTTCAAACGGCCACAGATGAAACACGGATTGAGCGTGGAAGGAAAGGCAAAAGCCAATCTCAACACTTGTGAAAAACCGCCCGACCCACCCACAATCGGGCATGGCCAAGCATCGCTGGGAAAAAGTCACCGGAGGGAAGCTGGCGGGATTTGTTCCGGGCCTGGCGGTTTTTCTGGGGTTGTTGTTCGCCAGCGAGCCGGGCTTCATTTTTGGCCTGGACCACGCGAACCTGCTGTTTCACGAGGCCGGCCACCCGATGGTCGGACTGTTCAGCCGCCGGCTGGAAACTTACGGCGGGACGCTGGGCCAGCTGGTGTTCCCCGTCGTGCTGGCGGTTTCGTTCTGGCGCCAGGGGCAGGCGTTGTCGTTCGCTGCCGCGGTGATCTGGTTTTTTGAGAACTGGTTGAACATCGCCCGTTACATGGCTGACGCCCGGGCGCTGCAATTGCCTCTGCTGGGCGGAGGTGATCACGATTGGAACACGATTTTCACGCGCTGGAACGTGCTGCCATACGACACGGAAATCGCCGCGACGGTTAAAACCATCGGCTGGACTGGGATGGCCGCCGCCTGCGGGTGGGTGTTTTGGCGCGGGTGGACCGACCGAAAGCGAACGGAAGATGCGAATGAGCTTGCCGGGTGAAAGCAACCGGGAGTAACGGTCAGTCGCCACCTGGCCGGGGGGCCGCGCCGGTCATCGGCACAAAGCGCACGAACAGCACGGCGCGCTCCTCCAGCTTTTGGCCCTGTTTGCGGAGCAGGACCAGTTTCTGGTCCCAATCCGGCCCGACGGGAATAATCATCCGGCCGCCGTCCCGGAGCTGGTCCACCAGCGGTTGCGGCACCGATTCCGGGGCGCAGGCGACGATAATGGAATCGAACGGGGCGGCGTCCGGCCAGCCCCGGGAACCGTCCCCCGCGCGCGTCCGGATGTTTGTGTAACCGAGCCGCTTCAGGTCGGTCCCGGCGCGTTGCGCGAGCGCGTCAACGATTTCAATGGTGTAGACCTCTCCCACCAGTTGGGCGAGCACCGCGGCCTGATAACCCGAGCCGGTCCCGATTTCCAACACGCGGTCCCCCGACCGGGGATCCAGCTGTTCGGTCATGAAGGCAACGACGAAAGGCTGGGAAATGGTCTGGCCGTGGCCGATGGACAGGGCATGGTCGTCGTAAGCCCGGGGCCGGAGTTCGGCCGGGACGAATTCATGACGCGGGACCTTGCCCAGGGCGGCCAGCACGCGCGCATTGGTGATGCCGCGCCCGGGACCCGACAATTGTTCACGGACCATGCGCCGGCGCCGGGCGGCGAAAGAGCCCTCCTCACCCGCCGGGACGGCGCGGGTTGGTTCGCGTCCTTCCCGGGGCAGGATTGACAGCGCCTTGAGAATTGGCACCGCGATGTTTTTCACAACCCGGAAGATAACTCCGTTTGCCGCCACATACCACAGGTAAAATGACCGGTACCGGGCCCAATCCAATCAGCCAGAAACGGCGATTCCTGGCCGGTACGAATTGCAGGCAGGCGCCCAGCGCAAGAAGCTAAAAAAACTTCGCCTGGTTTCCCGCAGCCGGTTTCAACCCGAGCTTCTTATAGCTCAGTTCCGTCGCCACGCGGCCCTGCGATGTGCGGTTCAGGTAGCCTTCCATGATGAGATACGGCTCATAGACCTCCTCGATGGTGTCCGGCTCCTCGCCCACGGCCACGGCCAGTGAATTCACACCCACCGGCCCGCCGCCAAATTTGGTGATGACGGCCTCGAGAATGCGCTTGTCCATCTCGTCCAGACCGTTCTGGTCGATCTCCAGCATGGCCAGCGCCTTGTCCGCCACGTCGGCGGTGATGCGGCCGTCATGCCGTACCTGAGCGTAGTCCCGCACGCGGCGGAGCAGGTTATTGGCGATGCGCGGCGTGCCGCGGCTGCGCCGGGCGATCTCGTGCGCACCGGCCGGCTCGATTTCCACCTTCAACAAACGCGCCGACCGGACGATGATCGTCTCCAGGTCCGCGGCCACGTAGTAATCCAGCCGCTCGCGCACGGCGAAACGCGTGAGCAACGGCGCGGTGAGCAACCCGCTGCGCGTCGTCGCGCCGATGAGCGTGAAACGCGGCAGGTTCAACCGCACGCTCCGCGCGTTCGGCCCCTGATCGATAATGATGTCCAGCTTGAAATCCTCCATCGCCGGGTACAGGTATTCCTCGATGGTTTTTTGCAGGCGATGGATTTCGTCAATGAACAGCACGTCGCCCTCCTCGAGGTTCGTCAGCAATCCGGCGAGGTCGCCGGCCTTTTCAATCGTCGGGCCGCTGGTGCTTTTGAGATTGGCGCCCATCGACTTGGCAAGGATGTTGGCCAGCGTGGTCTTGCCCAGGCCGGGCGGGCCGCTGAGCAAAATATGGTCGAGCGGCTCCTTCCGTTGTTTGGCGGCGGCCACGCCGATCTCAAGCCGTTCCTTCACCTTGGGCTGGCCGGTGAATTCGGAAAACAACGATGGGCGCAGCGTCATTTCCAACGCCGCGTCGGGCTTGTTCAAAGTGGAGACTGCGCGTTCGGGCATCGCCGCCAAGATGCGGAAACGTACCGCGAGCGACAAGGTCAAATGCGCCGCGTCAGGATTTAGTGGCATCCATCGTGCTGAACTACAGTGTGACCCGGGCTCCCCAGTTCAAAATTGGGAGAGTTCTTTGCCAAAAATGGTTGGCATGGGCAGAGGCTCTTCCATAGTTTAGAGTCGTGAAATTTGTTAAATTTTCTATGAGAAAAAATAAAATTAAATCATGGCCACTTGCGATGTTCTGCTTGTTGGGTTTTGTCTCCCCCTCCTTCGCCAGCGAAGCGGGCATCAACATTCCCGACCTGACCCAGGTCAGATTTGACGGTCTGGGCGGCATCAGCGGGGTGATGCTGATGTATCTGGGCATTGTGATGTGCGTCATTGGCGCCGCCTTCGGCCTGGTCCAATACCGGCTGACCAAGGCTTTGCCCGTGCATGCGAGCATGGGCAGCGTGTCGAACATGATTTGGGAGACCTGCAAAACTTACCTGTTCCAACAGGGCAAATTTCTCCTCATTCTCTGGGTCTTGATTGGCGGTTGCATGGCCTACTACTTCATCGGCCTGCCCTGGAACAGCCCCGACAATCTGCTGAGCCATAGTACCTTGGTCCGCAACGGCTGCGTCATCCTGCTCGCCTCGGTCCTGGGCATCCTGGGTTCCTACGGCGTGGCCTGGTTCGGCATCCGCATCAACACGGTGGCCAACTCGCGCACGGCCTTCTCGGCGCTGAAGGGCAACCCCCTGAAAACGCTGCTGATTCCGCTCCAATCCGGCATGAGCGTCG
>CAYPSF010000276.1:0-4563 GCA_964413165.1 uncultured Bifidobacteriaceae bacterium | reverse complement strand
CACCGACATCAAGCCGATTTTGGACGCCTCGTGCGTCAAGTGTCACAGCGGCGAAAAGCCGAAGGCCCGGTTGCGGCTCGACACTTTGGAAAACGTGCTCAAGGGCAGCAAGGACGGCAAGATCCTCACGGCCGGTGACAGCGCCAACAGCTTCGTGGTCAAATGTGTCGCGCATACCACCACCGACCATGATTCCTGGATGCCGCCGGAGCACAACAAGGCGAACATCGGGCCGCTCACGCCTGAGCAGATCGGACTGATCCGTGCGTGGATCGATCAAGGGGCCAAGTGAGTGATGATTGACGGGTGACGAGTATCGAAACCTTAATTTTCTGTTTTCATAAAGGCGCTGTCCGTGAGGACTGCGCCTTTCTGATTTATGGCGCGTAGGGGCGGTAGAAGCGCTGCGGATTGTTCGTCGCCTGCGGGTCAGTGAACTGGAACTGGCCGGGCGCAATTTCCACCACCCCACCCAAAGTCGTCCACTGGCTCAACGGCAGCGCCAGGTTCGTAGTCGTCAGCACGCCGAACAACGCGCCGACACTGTTGGTAAAGGTGAATTGGAACCGATTGGTTTGTGCCTGGGCGCCGGTCAGGATGGCGGTCGTCGGGACCGGGACGCTGATATTGACGACGGCGGAGGTGCTTTGGATGCCGTTGACGAACACCGTGGCCAGCGCATAACCGGCCGGAAAATTCCAGATCGGCAAGGAGGCGAAGGAATTGGTGGACCAGTTGGTTGTCGACAGGAGCATGGTTTGCCCGCTCTCAATACTGCGCAATTGCACCAATGGATAATCGGTGGAGGAATCCTGGGAATTAGCGCCTGACGCTCCGGAGATGCCTCGGAACTGGGAACCGGTGATGACCAGGCTGCCGCCGAGATTGAGAGGCGAAGTGACCGTGGCAATCTGCGGCTGCCAGGAATTGGCGTAGCCCAGCCCGACATCATACAACTCGGCGCTGGCAAGAAAGCCCCCATTGGCATGCCCTCCGGCAACCAACACCTTCCCGTTGAGCAACAATGTCGCCGGACTCTCGGAGCGTGCGACGGTCATCGGGCCGGTCGCCGCCCAGGTGCCGGTGGCCGGATCATAAAGTTCCGCGCTGGCAAGATAACCGCTGCTTCCTTCACCGCCCGCGACCAGTACCTTCCCGTTGGGCAGCAACGTTGCCCTGTGATTCGCGTGCGCACTGATCATCGGGCCGGTCACCGTCCACGTCCCGGTGGCGGGATCGTATAATTCCGCGCTGGCAAGATAAGTGGGGAAATTTAATCCCCCGGCCACCAACACTTTCCCGTTGGGCAATAGCGTTGCCGTGTGAGCATTGCGCGGGGTGCTTAGCGCGCCGGTGTCCGTCCACATCCCCGTGGCCGGATCGTATAGCTCTGCGCTGGCGAGCCGGGTGCTGCTGCCGGTCGCGCCCCCCGCCACCAGCACCTTCCCGACCGGCAGCAAGGTTGCCGTGTGATCACGGCGGGCCGTTTTGAGCAAACCCGTCAGACTCCAGGTGCCGGTGGCCGGATCATAAAGTTCCGCACCGGCAATCGAAGTCGGGATGGAGCCACCATTACCACCCCCCGCCACCAGAACTTTGCCGTTCGGCAACAAGGTCGCTGTGTGTTGAAAACGCGCGGTGTTCAGCACGCCGGTATTCGTCCATGTCCCGGCAACCGGGTCAAACAGCTCCGCGCTGGCAAGATAGCTGTTGCCACGATAACCACCCGCGACCAGCACTTTCCCGCCGGGCAGCAACGTTGCCGTGTGAGAAGAACCCGGCGAACTCTGTGGATTGGTTGTCGTCCATGTCCCCGCAATCGAATTGTACCGGTTCACGACGGCCCCGCCCGTAACCAGAACATTTCCATCCGGCAGCAACGTCGCCTTGAGATATCCGGCGGTGTTCATCCCACCAGTCGCCGTCCATGTTCCGTTGGTTGCATTATCGTACACCTCCGTGCTGGAAAGAAAGGAAGCCAAGGTCAGAGCTCCGCCAGCGACGAGCACCTTTCCATTGGCCAACAATGTTGCCGTATGACTGTAGCGTGCGGTGTTGAGCGTGCCGCTGGCCGTCCATATCCCGGTGGCTGGATCGTAAATCTCCGCGCTACTTACGAGCGGCCCGCCCGTAACCAGGACTTTTCCACCGGGCAGCAAGGTCGCGGTATGTCGGAAGCGTACGTTGTTCATTGCGCCGGTATTGGTCCACGTCCCGGTGGCCGGATCGTAGAGTTCCGCGCTGGACAACAAACCGTTGGTACCATTGCCTCCAGCGACAAGGACCCTGCCACTGGGCAGCAGTATCGCGGTAAATTCAGCGCGAGCCGTGTTCAAGGCGTTGGTCGCCGTCCATGTCCCCATAGCCGGGTCATAAATTTCGACACTGGTAATCGGGTGACCGCCAGCGTCAGCGCCCCCGGCGACCAGCACCTTCCCATCGGGCAGTAAAACCGCACTGGCACTTTGGCGTCCGGTATTGGGCAGGCCGGTCAGCGTCCATCCGCCAACCGCCGGATCATACAGCTCTGCGTTGCAGAGGAAGTTACCGCCGGTCGCGCCGCCAGTAACCAACACCTTGCCATTAAGCAGCAAGGTCGCGGTGTGACTGCAACGTTCAAAACTCATCACGCCGGCTGACGTCCATGATTTCGTGGCCGGATCATATAATTCCGCGCCGACAAGAATCTCCGAGGAAGTAGCTCCCCCGGCAATGAGTATTTTGCCGTTGGACAGAAGTGTGGCCGTATGAAGTCCCCGAGCCTTGGCCATCGAACCGACGCTTGTCCACGTCCCGACAGTCGGATCATACAGTTCCGCCGTAGATGTGGGTAGATAACCAGCCCCGTAGTTCGTATAACCGCCAGCGACGAGCACTTTGCCATTCGGAAGTAATGTTGCCGTATGCCATTCGTGGGCGCTGTTCAGCGGGCCGTTGGTGACCCAAGAAGCAGCTTGCACCGGTGGCAGGACAGACAGGTTTAACACCAACACGGCCAGCGTCAGCCTAAGATAAACTCCCGGATGATCTTTCATAGACGGTTTGGCCGGCTGCGGAATACGTTTCAGACTGAGACCACAAACGTCGTTTCGCTTGCACATTTATAAAATAACAGCCCAAATAATGTCAAACTATTAACCCACGATGACAGCTGGGGATTGCCGAACGTTGCTGAAAGTTGAAACCGGGTCGACCACCATTAGTCGTACGCTGCTGACACCTGTCACCCATCACTTTAATGGCGCGCGCTTTTGCTGACGTAGCTCCTGCTGCTGGCGCAGCAACTCCAGACCGTCGGCCTCGGATATTTCCGGCTGGCTGGCGCGCTGGACGGACGCGGCGATCTGCCGGTCGAGAAATTGATTGCGCAGATTTGTGACCAGGTCGGTCAGTTGTCGGTCGGGATCCGGAAGTTTGCGGTCTTCGGCCACGGCTTCGGTGACCAGGCCTCGCATCTCGGGTGATTCGCATTCGTCCAGGAACGCGGCCAGGCTTTGCCAGGTTTCATTCGCCTGCGCGGCCAGCCGCTTTTCCACAATCTGCCGCACGAGCGGATGCAAAATCCAGTTCGCGTCCAGGTGCACCGCCGCCTGGGAAACCGATTCATCATGCATCAGGAGCAGTTTCAGCAGCCAGAATTCCTTGTCGGACGGACGCGGCATTTCGGTTTCCGGCTCCAGGGGCGGCTCATCAGATTCGGAATCCTGGGCCTTGAACGCTGGACCTTGAACCTTGAATTTTGAAAATTCGGTCCGGACCGCTTCCGCTGCAACACCCAGCCGCAACGCCGTCTTTTGCGCGTACTTGTCAATCAGCACGCCGTTGCCGGTCTTATGGACGGCCTCGGCCATGCCGCGCAAAATAGTGTTTCGGCCCTTGTCGGTGTTCGCGTCATCCAGCCGGCAAAGCCGGGTTAGATAATAGTCAAAAAATCCCTCGGCTCCTTCCACCAGTTGGCGGAACGCCTCGCCACCATTGGCCTTGATGTAACTGTCCGGGTCATGCGGCGACGGCACCACGGCCACGCGCACCGCCAGGCCGGACTCCAGCAGGTGGTCGAGCGAACGCACGGCAGCGTTCTGGCCGGCCTCGTCGGAGTCGAAACACAGCACCACCTCGGGCACATAACGTTTGAGGATGCGCGCGTGGTCGGCGGTGAAGGCCGTGCCCTGAGGCGCGACGATGTTCTGCACCCCGGCCATGAAACACGCGATCAAATCAAGCTGGCCCTCGCAAACAATGGCGGATTGCGCGTCGAGCAGCGCGCGTTTGGATTTGTCGAGGCCGAAGAAGACCCGGCTCTTGGTAAAAATCGGCGTCTCCGGCGAGTTGACGTATTTGGCGGTTTTTTCGTCGCCGGACAGCACGCGTCCGCTAAAACCGATCACCCGGCCCTGTTCGTCGCAAATTGGAAACAGGAGCCGGCCGCGGAAGCGGTCGTAATAATGGTCGCCGCCTTCCTTGCGGAGAATCAGCCCGGCCTTTTCGACGAGGGCCAGGTCATGGCTTTTGCCTTTGGCCCAGTTGACGGTGTCGTCCCAGGCATCGGGCGCGGCGCCGAGG
>CAYPSF010000275.1:0-4591 GCA_964413165.1 uncultured Bifidobacteriaceae bacterium | reverse complement strand
GCGAGGTTCGTGAGTCATACGATCGGAAGCCGAGTGCGAATGGGAAAGGATACGATGTCACTCCTCGGGCAGACCACAATACGACAGTCAAAGCGGGAGATATCTGGATTGATTGGTCATACGGGACGGAAGCGAGCGGATATATTTATTACTTTGCCAGCCGAGCGAAGATCCAAGTTTTAGGTTCAGATGCATTCGGCGGAGATTTGTGAAGCGCCTAACAAAGGCGCTGCAGACAACCGCCGCTACGCCGGCCAGTTGGACGATTTATGAAATTTGATTGTCAGGATTGTCCCGCAGAGCGGGATCACCCCTCAGCGGCGGTGGCTGAGCTTGGACGTTAGGCGACGCTTCGCGTATGTGTACTGCAGGCTATTACAGGGTTAGTTACCGCGCTCTGTCTCTGAGAGAGTTAGCGCGAATGCGTGGACTGCTACGTTTGCCTCTCGCATATTTTGTGACACGATTCAAACACCCAACACCGGAAGCTTGGATGCCAAACTCATGGGCTGATCTGGAATGCGCCCCGCAAGATTTGTCGGAGCATTTCCTGCAGACGGCGGCCTCATCCCGTCGAGAATTCGAGCGCCTTGGATTCACCGAAGTTGGTCTAAAGAAGCTTAGGCGCCTCTTGAATCCGCATCATCTCGACAATGGTGGCATCAATTACATCGACGCAAGCCGCCGCTATTTCGGTCAATTGATTTACAACAAGACACATGTTCCACTGCCCATAAATGCCGACCGAGAGCAAGTCACGATTGCATTCACGGCGGTGTTTCAACATCGCACTCTAAGTTACACGAATGCCAAATTCGGCTTTGACTCTCCTTCGCTACACGAAATCGTCAGGCGTCCATCGAGCGATGTTGCGTCTTTGCACCAAGCGTTTATCGAGCGCCTTGCGCAATGCTCCCAACCGCCCCGTCACTTTCCTGACTTGCCCTCGTTCCAAGTTTGGTTTGACTCGAATGCCCGCGAGATGTTCGAAAGCCGGGTTCGCAGAGGGTTGTTTATTCGTATGAGTGACGATGAGGTTGAGATTGCGCGACGCATATTGCCCCCGCCACTCCAGAATCCATGATGTCGCCTAACCAATCGCTGCCGGCAACGCGGGATGGCCGGTCCAGTTCCGCTTCGCGGTTCACGCCGATCGGCCCCGCGCGCCTGAGCTCTGGAATTTAGGCCACATTCGAGCGCATGAAGACATTCCCCATCTCTGGCAAAGAATGGTTTGGATTGTTCTCGTTCATCGTTAAGGCCGGCATCATTTTTATTTGCCCGGCCCTGCTCGCATTTCATTTCTATTTGCGGCACACCTATTCCATGGCGATAGACGCTTGGGGCGACACACACGAAATGGTGGCATGTGTGACTGTTGGCTATCTCGTCGCTTGTGGCTGCCTGGTCGCAATGGGAGTGGTAGAGTTGCTTTGGCGAAGACGTAGGCAGGAGATGTCGGATTTTGCATTCGCAGGATTGGCTCTTTTTCTGGCGGGATTTATTTTTGTACCAATGGGTGCAATGCCAAGATAGATAATGAAACCGGGCCCTAACCAAGCATATGACCACACCCTCCGAGACATCGAAACCGCGCAAGACTTTCGAGAATTGGCTACTTGTGATTATTGGCCTGGTGGCACAGGCGCCTCTGTATTACCAGATACCGCGTTGGGCGGACGGCCTCGACCCCACTTTCGTTCATCCGAAGTGGATGGCACAGTCGAGTTTTCCGATCGTGCTGCACATGGCCGCGATCCATCCGATTGTCTGGATTTGCATCATGATTCTCTGTTTTGTTCGGTTGTGCTATAATTTTCGGTGGAAGCTGGAGCGATGAAAACTACACCTGACAACGGCGCTGCAGCAAACCGCCGTTACGCCGGTCAGTTGGATGATTTTATGAAATTCAATTGTCAGGATTGTCCCGCAGAGCGGGATCACGCCTCGGTGGCGGTGGCTGAGCTTTGTCGTTAGGGCAATCGCATGCGTACATTTTCATTGGCACTTATTTTTATGGCGTTCTTCTCCGGTTGGCTACGCGCAGATGTCTACGATGAGCAGCGCAGCGGCATCAAGTTTCCTGAGACGATTGGTACTTACAAAAGAGGGAAGGCTACGCCTTACGAGGTTGAACCCGGCAAAGCCGGCGTCGCGGTCGCGTACGAATCGGACGACGCAGAGGTTACGATTTATGTCAGGGCGTTGGGAGACGATGCCGCCAAGACCAGTGTATACTTCTTGCAGGACAGCCTCGCAGGAGTAAAAGCGCTCGAAGCACAAGGGAAGTATTCAAACGTCAAGATTTATGAGTCCAGCCCAGACAAAGAGCGGCCGGGCTGGAAATCTGCCGCGTTCACGTCAAGTTCTACCAACCGCTTTCTTGTTTCGTTTATTTACTGTAAGGTCGCTTCAGACTACGTGGTGAAGATTCGCGCTAGCACGGGCAATCCTAAGAACGATCAGTTGCGATCATTCATAAAGAGCCTGCAGGAGATGGTGGACAATGCACCGAAAAAGTCCTGACAAGTCGCAGCCGGCAACGCGGGATGGCTGGTCCAGTTCCGCTATCGCGGAGGACGTCATCCGCCCCGCGTGCCTGGGCTTTGGATGTCAGGCGGCATTGGGTGTGACCATTTAATTGCAGGACGGTCTGAAGACTTGTGTGAAAGTTCAAATTAGCCATAAAAAACCATGAAACTACAACGAAGCATTTGTTTAACGACTACGCTATTGTTCCTGGCTGTTATCAC
This sequence comes from uncultured Bifidobacteriaceae bacterium, assembly GCA_964413165.1. Classification (GTDB taxonomy): domain Bacteria; phylum Verrucomicrobiota; class Verrucomicrobiia; order Limisphaerales; family UBA11358; genus UBA11358. The sequence continues at coordinate 1,838 of CAYPSF010000275.1, read as the reverse complement.
TGGCCCAACCGCCAACGCCCAGGAGTCAGTCGTTAATCCCACTGGCACATGGAAAGTGACCGTTGTCACTCCCAACACCCAAGTGCACCCTGCCGCGCAGACCTTGAAACTCAGACTCGACGGCGACACACTGACGGGCACACTCAGCTACAACAGCGGTCCCACAGTCAACGGCAAGGCGCCCACTTCCGAATTACCCATCACCGAGGCGAAGCTCCAAGGAATCGTGATTTCTTTCAACTTTACCCATCCTCCTGCGTCGGGAAACGGCCCAGGCGCCACCTACAATTACCAAGGCAATATCAGCAGCGATACCATCAAGGGGACTTTTACGGAGGAGTGGATGGGGCATACTTTTGCGAAAAGCTGGGAAGCCAGGCGTGTTAAGTAGTAGCTCACGTCATAATTTCATTTCAATGTCCCGGCGGCTGTGCCTGAACAATGCGCTGCAGCCCCTATGAGGGTTGTCAAGGGTGAGTGGTTTTTTGTTCTATTGTTTCATAAGTGCGAAGTGAGGTTCTGACTTCAAAGGCATTAACCAACAGATGAAATCACTACGCCTTTAGTCCCATTCACAGAAAGCCATTCTTGCCCTATCAATTGTCCCATGGACAACTTGATTACTGTCGTTACCCGCTTCCAACTGCCTGCTGGCGTCACCGCCGATCAGCTTCGCGCTGCGTTTGACGAGGCCGCACCAAAATTCCGCAACGTGCCCGGTTTAGTCCGGAAACAATTCCTGCATTCGAAGGACTGCCGGACCGCTGGCGGAGTCTATTTGTGGAACGATGAAGGTGCCGCCCGTGCGTTCATGAACGAGCGCGTCGCACCGATGATTCGCGCGAAGTTTCATGTCGATCCGACCATCGAATTCTACGAATCGCCGGTGATCGTGGAGAATTGAATGCCAGGCCGCGGCATCCACATGGAGCCGTTGGACGCGGTTGCGATGAATGGGACTTAAGTGCTACTCGCATCCGGGAACCCGCCGTGGACTTGTTCCTCTCACACGCACTATGAGTAATACATTTCAGCACCAATCTATGAGCACCCAACAGCAACCACCGGAACAAAACACGATTAACGAGGCCAGCCTGCACGCCCTCGTGGGCGGCATTCTCCGCGACCTCGGCGGCGCCTTTAGCGTCCCACTGGTCCAGATCGGGGAAAGCCTCGGGCTCTACCAGGCGCTGAGCGAAAACGGTCCGCTCTCTTCGGGTGAACTGGCCGCCAAGACGGGATTGAAGGAGCGCTATCTCCGGGAGTGGCTCTCCGCCCAGGCCGCATCGAATTATATCACCTTTGAGCCGACGACCGAAACGTTCTCGATGACGCCCGAGCAGTCGTTTGTTTTCGCCAACCCGGGCAGCCCGTTCTATCTCGCCCCGGCATTCGGAGCTGCAGCCGCGTTTCAGCAGAATATGCCGCTGGTGAAAGACGCTTTCCGCACGGGTGAAGGCGTCGCGTGGGGCGATCAGACCCAGTGCCTGTCCTGCGCGGTCGCCCGCTTCTTCCGTCCCGGCTATGACAATCATCTGGTGAACTCATGGTTGCCGGCTCTCAACGGTGTCGTCGAAAAACTCGAACAAGGCGGCGAGGTCGCCGACGTGGGGTGTGGTCACGGCATCTCCACGATGATCATGGCCAAGGCATTTCCAAAATCCAAAGTGCATGGCTTTGACTTCCATGAGCAGTCCATCGAAGAAGCACGCCAGCACGCAAAGGAACACAAGGTGACGAACATCGGCTTCCAGACCCGGGAAGCGAAGGACCTGCCCGGGAAATACGACCTCATCACGATGTTCGATTGCCTCCATGACATGGGCGATCCGGTCGGC
>CAYPSF010000274.1:0-4608 GCA_964413165.1 uncultured Bifidobacteriaceae bacterium | reverse complement strand
TTGCTCCAATCCTCGGATGATTTAGGCAAAAGTCTCATGGCGCATTCGGCCTAACAGTGTTAATAAACGAAAAAATTTTCGGTATATCAGGAAAACGGCGTTAACGATTGCGTTTTCGGTTTTGCCAGTTCGAATAAATTCGTTTTCCTGACTTGTCAAGAGCATAAGGGTCTGCTATGCAGCCGTCAAGCCCGGATTGCCCACTTTAATGCTAGTGGATTGGCTTCCTGATAAACCGAAGCCTTTTTCGCTTTATCAGGCGTTTATTGGAAGGGCTAAACCGAAGAGCGCGCGTAAAGCGCGCAAGTGGTCACGCGACAGGTCAAGCTGGAAAGGAATCGGAGTATGAACGAAATACGGTTTGTGGCATGGGCCCAGGTGTTGGCTCAAAGCCAACTGCCGGAACGGCAAAGGCGATCCTGGGAAATAACGCTGCGTTGGTATTTGAGTTTCTGCCGGCGTGGCCGGGCGAGTGTCACGGTGCAATCGGCCCGCGATTTCATCGCTTGGGCCCAGTCGGAGAAAAATCCCCAGCCCTGGCAAATCGAGGAGTGGAAGGAGGCGATCAACTGGTTTTTCCGGGAGGCCAAGGTGGCGGCCAAGGGCATCCAAACCATGACACCGGCAACAAAGGTTCGGAACCCAACATTCGACGCTCAACATTCGACGCCGCGTGCGAGCAAGGAAAAGAGTGGGCCGGAGCCTGTCCGGAGACATGAGACTCCGGCCTGGAAGACGGCGTTTCTGACGGTGATGCGGCGGCGGCACTATTCGTATCGGACCGAGCAGAGTTACTTGGTGTGGCTCGAACGGTTTGCGCGCTTCTGCCGATCTGACGATCTGGCGTCGCGCGGAGCGGAAGACATTCGGGCATTCTTGGACGGGCTGGCGCTGGATCAGCGGTTGAGTGCCAGCAGCCAGCGGCAGGCGTTGAATGCCGTGGTATTTTTGTTGCGGGAAGTGTTCGGCAAGGAGTTGGGGGATTTCGCCGATTATCAGCGGGCCAAGGTGCGGACGCATGCGCCATCGTGGCTGACACCCAGCGAGGTGAAGTTGCTGCTGGAGCAACTGGAAGATCGCTGGGCGTTGCTGACCTGTGTGGCCTTTGGCAGCGGGCTGCGCTTGATGGAACTGTTGCGCTTGCGGGTCAAAGACGTGGACTTGGAACAGGAGATCATCACGGTGCGGGCGGGCAAAGGGGACAAGGATCGCTTTACCCCGCTGGCCCATGTGGTGGTGGAGCCGCTGCGAGGGCATTTGAGCCGGATTCGGCGGTTGTACGAACAGGATCGTCAAGCGGGAGTTGCCGGTGTGTGGCTGCCGGACGGATTGGAACGGAAATATCCCAAAGCCGGAGAGGAATGGCCGTGGTTCTGGGTCTGGCCGGATGATCATTTGAGCCTGGATCCGCGCAGCGGAGTCCAACGGCGTCATCATGTATCGGACCGGCTTTTCCAGATGAAGATCAAGGAGGCCGGCGGCAAAGCCAGGTTGAACAAGCGGGTGACGCCGCACGTGTTGCGGCATTCGTTTGCCTCGCAAGCGTTGGACGGCGGCACGGACATTCGCACGCTCCAGGAACTGCTTGGTCACAAGAGCGTGGAGACGACGATGATTTATACCCACGTCATGCAGAGGCCGGGGCTGGGAGTCAAAAGTCCGCTGGATAGAATCTGAAAAGTGAACATCGAACGCTCAATCCCGCAATGCGGGACTGAACGTTGAAGTCAGGCCAGTGGTTTGATCGGGCGTTCGAAGTTGGAAGTTCAAGATTGAATGTTCGATATTGGATTTTGTTTTGTTGGACTGTGATGCAGATGAGTCAGTCGCGTCTCGGGGTGTTTGGTTCCTGCAATGGGGCAGGGATGTCGCAATTATTGGCCACTTAACCGGAGCGACGGACGTTGTGGCTGCCCTACCAGTATTCAGATTCTCCAGCAATATTGAATCTCATTTGCGAACCAGATCGTCGCCGATGTAGATGCGGTAGTCCTTGATGCGGCCGGTGTCGGCGCCCGGGCGCGGCACGTAGCGGAAACCGGAAATCGTCCGCGCTTTGCCCAGGTTGAGCACCAGCCGATGCGGGTAGCCCGGCTGCGCGGCGCCCCATTCCGTGTGCCAGAAATTTGCCGTCTGGCCGTCAATCGCGTTTTCCGCCGTGCCGTCCTCCTTGCCGCGTTCCTCGCTGTCCACGAAGGCAATCGTCCATCCTTCATGGCTCAGCGGTTTGCCGGATTCATCCAGCAAATCCAGTTCGGCCACGGCGGCAAACGGTTTGCCGTCCAGCGCGGAAAGCGATTCCAGGCAGAAATAACGGCCTTTCGCCGGCGCGTCGAATCTGACTTCCTGCATCTCGCTGCCGGGGGCAAATGACGCGGCCAGCACCGGTTTCGCTGCCTCCAGTTGCAGTGTCACCTTCGGACGGTGCGCCCGGGCGAAATCCTTTTCGGGATGCAGCTCGTTGAGAATCGGTTGGGCGAGCCCGGCGATGACCGGCTTCTCCGGTCCCAGCAGGTCGAGGATCACAATTTCGTTTGTGCCGGCGTGCAACCAGCAACCCGGCAGGTAGGCCGTCTGGGTCGGCCCGATGTTCCAGAACCGGCCCAGGCAATGGCCATTTGCCCAGACCACACCTTTGCCCCAGGAACGCAAATCCAGAAAGGTGTCCCCGGGTTTTTCGATATTCACGGTTGCCCGCCAGAACGCCGGGCCATTGAACCCCTGAACTGTGGCAGCCGACGTGAGTCGGCTCTGACTTTCCTGATGAAAAGATGCAGCGGACTCACGTCCGCTGCCACGAAACTTCAAATGCGCGAGCATCCGGCTGTCAAGTGGCAGGTTGAAAATCTGCCAGCCGGCCAGCTCCTGGCCATCAAGTTTCACCGGCGCGAGGACGCCTTTGCGGTCGTGGACCTCCTGGCCGAAGTTTACGCGGCCCACGGCCTCGACCAGAATATCGAGCGTCGCGGCTTTTTTGCGTTCCGGCAGTTGGACCGTGAAATGGTTGTTGCGACGGTCCATCACGTCAACCCGCTTGCCATCGAGGAACACAAAACCAAAATCATGAACCGCCGCCGCCTCGAGTGTGGCGGCCGGCCCGGCGGGAATTTTGGTGCGATACAAAATGCAGCCATGGCCCTGGTCGTATTTTTCCATCGTGCCTGGCCGCTCGTCCGGGATGGCCTCGGGCAGGTTGGCAAACGCCGGGGCGCATTCCGTCACGTCAACCGGCGCGATGGCGATGACCGGATTGGTGGCCGGCGGTTCGGGAATAGTTTCGCCCGGCAACAGATATTTCGCGAACAGGTCCCGGGTTTTGAAGAATTTTTCCGTCGGCCAGCCGGCTTCGCTGATGGGCGCGTCGTAATCGTAGCTCGAAGTGTCGGGCTTGAACGGCCGGTCCGCGCCCGACCACAGGCCGAAGGTCGTGCCGCCGTGGGCCATGTAGATGCTGAACGATTCGCCGTTGGTCAGCATGTATTCGAGGTCGGCCAGGTAACGCGGGGAGTTGCCGAGATGATGCGGCGCGCCCCAGGTGTCGAACCAGCCCGGGTAAAATTCGCCGCACATCAGCGGGCCTTGCGGCAGGATTTCGCGCAATGCCTTGAACCCGCCCGCCGGGTCGGAACCGAAGTTTACCACGGGAAACAGATCGGAACGGTAGCCGTCCTTGAGATGACCTGGCGGGTTGCAGTCAAAGAGCGGCACGTCGAAACCGGCGTCCAGCAGCGCCTGCCGCACCTCGCCCAGATATTCCGCGTCTTTGCCGTAGAAGCCGTATTCGTTCTCGACCTGTACCATCAGGATCGGGCCGCCGTGGGTGATTTGCAGCGGATCGAGCACGCGGCCGACCTCTTTCAGGTATTTTTTAGCGGCGTCGAGGTAGCGCGGATCGCGGGTACGGAGCCGGAGGTCATCATTTTTGAGCAGCCACCACGGCAGGCCACCCATTTCCCATTCCGCGCAGGCATACGGCCCGGGCCGGAGGATGACCCACAGTCCTTCCGACTGGGCGATGCGGCAGAACTCGGCGACGTCGGCCAGGCCGGACCAGTCGAATTCACCGGGCCGCGGTTCAATCTGGTTCCAGAACAGATAGGCGCAAACCGTGTTCAATCCCATCGCTTTGGCCATTTGCAGGCGCTGGCGCCAGTATTCGGCCGGCACCCGCGCGGCGTGAATTTCGCCGCAGCGGATCTGGAACCGCTGGCCATCGAGCAGAAAATCATTGGTGCCGATGGTGAAGGTGTGCCTGGCCGGTTCCTCGGCGGGCAGCGGGGCAATGGCTCCCGCGAGACATAAAACGACCATCGTTATCATCCAGGAGAGAAGGGATATTGATTTCATGGCTCTGGTTGGCGCGGAAAGTACCACTTCCGTGAAGGGGCGGGAATAGTTTTCAAGGTCGGATCCAAAGAATCCGGCAGGAGGCCGGCTGGCCGGGTGCGGATGCCGAAGCAGTGGCAGTCAATGCCGTACGGTGCCTGCCACAGCCGGGAATGCATCATTTCGTTGAAAATAGTGCTCAAGTCCTCTCAATAAGCGTCGATTAAATCGATGATTAATGAAATTTGGTGAAACCATTTGTCCCAATGCCGATTGTGGGTG
>CAYPSF010000273.1:0-4608 GCA_964413165.1 uncultured Bifidobacteriaceae bacterium | reverse complement strand
AGGACGGTCTGGGAATTCCACATGCCCAGGCTCAGGCCCAGGTTTTTCTTCATGTTCTCCGGATAAACCGCCAGCCCATCCATGAGCCGGAGGAACAGGCCGAGCATGTAATCGAGCAGCGTGCAGGAATCGGGGAAGATGATGCGTTCGACGCTGCTGTGGCTGATATCGCGTTCGTGCCAGAGGGCGACGTTTTCGAGGGCGGCGACGGCATTGCCCCGGAGCACGCGGGCGAGGCCGGTGAGGCGTTCCCAGGTGATGGGATTGCGCTTGTGCGGCATGGCGCTGCTGCCCTTCTGGCCCTTGGTAAAAGGTTCCTCGGCTTCGAGGACCTCGGTGCGCTGGAGATGGCGGAATTCGACGGCCCAGCGCTCGATGCTGGCGCCAACGAGAGCCAGCACCGTCATGAATTCGGCGTGGATATCGCGTTGAACCACCTGGGTGGCGATGGGCGCAGGTTGCAGGCCGAGCTTTTTGCAGACCGCGGCTTCAACCGCCGGGGACAGATGGGCGCTGGTGCCGACGGCGCCGGACAACTTGCCCACGGCCACCCGCTCGCGCGCGGCCACCAGACGTTCGAGAGCGCGATCGAATTCATCGTGCATGAGGGCCAGCTTCAGGCCAAAAGTCGTCGGTTCGGCATGGATGCCGTGACTGCGGCCGATGCAGGGTGTGAACTTGTATTTGCGCGCCTGTTTGGCAATGGCGGCGCGCAGGTGCTGCACGTCCTGAAGCAGGATGTCCGCCGACTGCACCATCTGAACCGCAAAGGCAGTGTCACCGATGTCGCTGCTGGTCAGGCCAAAATGGAACCAGCGGCTGGCCCGGTCGTTGATTTTTTCAGCGACGGCCGTGGTAAAGGCGATGACATCGTGATTGAGGGTTTTCTCCAATTCCTTCTGGCGCACGACGAGACCGGGCAAATCGGCAAACCATTTGTCCGCGCCGGACTTCATTTTGGCGAAGTCAGCCCGGGGCACGACGCCTTCGGCGACAAGCGCTTCGCCGGCCAGGAGTTCGATTTGCAGCCAGATGCGGAGCTTGTTTTCGTCAGTCCAGATGGCCCGCATTTCAGGGCGTGAGTAACGCGTGATCATAGGTCAATGAAAACGGAAATAATCGAAAAAGTGAATCGTTAAATCGTTGAATTGTTGAACTGTTTGACCGTTGCACCGATTCAACGCTTTTGCGGTTAACAATTCAACGACTTCGCATCAGTGCTTGGCCATCCGGGAGCGGGCTTTTTCGAGGATTTGCCGCTCGCGTTCGGTCAGGCTCTGGATGCCCTGCCGGGATATCTTATCGAGAATGGGATCCACCTCGCTCCGGACAAATTCGTCGGTGGACAAATCCTCGTCCGGCGGTTCCGCGGCCGAGCGCCAGAAAGGGCTCTTGCCCGGCCCGGCGCCACCCGAAGGAAAGTCCGATGGCAGCCAGCGGTTCAGGACCAGCTGGCGGACGAAAACCAGGCCCGTCAACATCCCGCCCAGATGGGCTGCATTGGCAACGTTGTCCACCGGGAAAACGATGCCGGCCACCGCCAGCACCGCCGAAAAAATCAGCATGGTTTTCGCCCGAAAGGTCACCGGCGGAAACAGCAGGGACAGCTCGCGTTCCGGAAACAAGACCGCATAGGCCGCCATCAGGCCAAAGCCGCCCGCCGATGCACCCACCACCGGTCCGCCAAAGTAAGCCGGCCAGAGCAAGGCGGCGAGGATCTGGAACATCCCGCCCACCACGCCGGCGGTCAGAAACAAAACCAGAAATTTCCGGGGCCCGAGGGTTTCCTCGATTTCACGGCCAAACAGGTAAATCGCCCAGCTGTTGAACAGGATGTGCCAGAAGCTGGCATGCATGAATTGATACGTCAGCAACTGCCAGACAAACCCGTGCTTCAACCCCTCGACGCTCAACGCGAAGTAATTATTCAGGGAAAACCGCGGCGGATATCCCAAGGTAAAACATTCAATGACGAAGATAATCGCATTGAGCACCAGGAGCACCACGGTCAACGGCATGCGCGGCGGGTATTCCGACTGCCGCATGTAATCACGATCTTCAAGCATATCCAAGGCAAGTTAGCGCCAAACCGCTGTTTTTCAACGGGTTTTAAGCAGATTTCACCTGCTGCCACCAGAACATGCGCTCCCGTCCGGTTCGGTTGGGATAGGAACGGGGAACCCAGTCCTCCTTTAATTTGAAATGGGGCGAAAATCGCCGCCATTGCTCCTCCCGCGTGGAGGGAAATGGCGGGCCTTCATCGTTTTCAAGGATCAGGTAGTTGACCGCCAGATATTGTCCCTCCGGCTTGAGCCAGCGCAACACGGCGCGGACATAATCGTCACGCTCGGCCGGGTTGATGGCACAGAAGAGCGTGTGCTCGAAGATCCAGTCGAATTGAACCGGCGGTTCATCATGCAAAAAATCGGCAATTTGGAATTTTGCCGTGAGTCCGGCCGCCCGGGTCTTCTCCGTGGCCAACCGGATGGCGGCCGGCGCGAGGTCGCAGCCGAAAGTATCGAAGCCGGCCTGCGCCCAGGCACGAACGTCATGGCCGGTGCCACACCCGGGCACACAAACCGTGCCGCGGAGCAAATCAGGATGCGTGGCCAGAAAATCCACCAGCCCCGGCGTCGGCGCGCCTTTTTCCCACGGAATATCCCCGGCCTGGTAGCGTTGTTCCCAGTAATCGCTGCTCATTCTGTGTTAAACCGTTAAACGGTTGAATCGTTCAATCGGCTGTAATTAAAACTGCGTCCCGGTTCAACGATTCAACCGATAAACGTTTCACGTTCTAATCTGCCCGTCCACCAGTTCCACCACCCGCCCCGCGTGGGCCGCCACCCTGGGGTCATGCGTGGCAATAATGAGCGTGGTTCGCTTGTCCGCGCGGAGATTCTTGATCAGCTCCATGATTTCGCCGCCCGTTTGCGAATCCAGATTGCCGGTCGGCTCATCGGCCAACAGCAGTTCCGGTTCGTTGATGAGCGCGCGGGCGATGGCCACCCGTTGTTGTTCGCCGCCGGAAAGCTCGTAAGGTTTATGTTCCATACGATCCTTGAGCCCGACCCGCGCCAGCAGGTCGCGACCCCGCGCCCCGGCTGGCCCGGCCGGCACGCGCGCCACCCGTGCCGGCAGACAGACGTTCTCCAGCGCGTCCAGTTCCGGCAAAAGGTAATACGCCTGGAAAACGAAGCCGACCCGGCGGCGCCGGAAATAGGTCAGTTCGCCTTCCGAAAGCGCAGCCAGATTCTGGCCGGCGAACTGGATTTCACCCGCATTCGGGGAATCGAGACCGCCAATCAAATGCAGCAGGGTGCTCTTGCCCGCGCCGGATGCGCCGCGCAAGGCGAGAAATTCACCCCGAGCCACGTCCAGGTTGACGCCGCGCAATACTTCGAGCGCGCGTTTGCCCAGCGTATACGTCCGGCTGAGACCGCGGGCGGAGAGGAGCGGCTCGCTCACGGAAGACCTCCGGCGAACAAATGGAAAACATCGAACATCCAACGTCGAACATCCAACATCGAATGAACTGCGGCATCACGCCACATTGGATGTTCGGCGTTGGATGTTCGATGTTCGATGTTACCAATTCTCTTACTCATGGCGCAGCGCCTCCACGGTGTTCATTTTGCTGGCGTGACGGGCAGGCAATATCGCCGCCATCAGGCAGATGATCAGCGACCCCCCGCAAATAATCACAATATCCGAGGGAACCATCAGCGCCGGCAATTCGCTGAAACCGTAAATGGAAGCCGGGAACAATTCAAACCCCGTCAACCGGTCCATCAAATGCAGAAAATCATTGCGAATGTACAAGGCGAACAACCCCAGGCTGAGGCCGGAGGCGACGCCGAAGATGCTGACGATGACGCTTTGAATGACGAAAACAAACATCACCTGGCTGTGGGTGGCCCCGACCGCCTTCAACAGGCCGATTTCACTGGTCTTCATCACCACAAACGTGATCAGGGTGCAGGTGATGCCAAAGGCGGCAACCACGACAATGAAGAACATGATGTAAAGCATCACGTTCTTTTCCACCAGGACCGCGTTGAGCATGGTGGCATTCTGATCCATCCAGGTGCTCACCGCGAACCCGTCACCGAGAGTCTGTTCCAATTGCTTTTTCACCACCGCTGCCTGGTCGGGATCCGTCAAGGTCACCTCCAGCATATGAACCGAATCGCCCAGGTCGTACAAATCCTGCGCGTTCTCCAGCGAAGTGACAATGAACAGGGTGTTAAATTCGTAGTAACCCACGTCAAAAATGCCGCGCACCTCGTAATCCGTCGCCACGGTCACCTCTTCGTTTTCCTTGCCGTGGTTTTTGCGCATCTGCTCCAGGTCGTGCGGCGAAGAAATGGACAACCGGTCACCCACATGCAACCCCAGACCGCGGGCAAACCCGATGCCGACGACCACGCCATGGCCGCTCAAATCAAATTTTCCATCCACCATGCTCTGCGGCAGGATGCTGACGCTGCCCTCGGCCTGCGGGTCCACGCCCCGCAAAATGGGCGCATCCGCCCGGGCTTGCTGGTTGGTCTCGGCCTGCGTTTCCACCAGCACCTTGCCAATCACCAGCGGGGAAACACCGCGCACGTT
>CAYPSF010000272.1:0-4679 GCA_964413165.1 uncultured Bifidobacteriaceae bacterium | reverse complement strand
TTTACGGCGGGAAAATAGAATTTTATCGCTGCTACATCAACGGCTGGCAGGACACTTTGGGCGTCTGGTATGGCCCGTACTATTTCAGTTACTGCGAAATCCGCGGCGAAGAGGATTTCATCTACAGCGGCGGGCCGGCGTATTTCTCCACATGCAACATTCGCCAGATGAACACGACGGGCGGGTGTAATGCCGCGCCGAGCACGCCGCAGACTGTCCCGTTCGGTATCGTGTTCAACGGTTGCACCGTCTGCCGGTCAAGTAATGTGGGAAACAATACTTCCACTTTGATGCGGCCCTGGTATCCCTACGGCGAGACGGCGTATATCAATTGCAGCATGGACAGCCACATCACTGCTGCTGCCTGGGACGATAATGGGCACGCATCCACCGGCCGTGGCGCTGAATATGGCAGCAAAACTCTTGCTGGAGCGACCATTAACCTCTCGACACGCCCCTCGTGGGTGGTGCGGCTGACAGCGGCCCAGGTTGCAAGCACCTATTCCAGAGCGAATGTTTTGGGTGGCTGGACACCGCCGATCCCGTAAAATCACTTCATGGCGAGCTGGCCCGAGCCGCGGCCAGCTCGCAGCTAACATCCGATAGCCAGAATTCTATAAGCAACTCTCTCCGTTCGTCAGAGTGAGTAATAGTGGTGAAATTATAGTTGAGGTTCGTCGCGCTGGGACCAGCTCAGGTGTGTCAGAGCATCGAATGAAATGTGTCCTTTACCGTGCCAAGGCTTCGGCCAACCACCTCAATGCAGCTCAATTTACGCCCATTAGGCCGTGCTTTCGATTTCTCACAAAAAGTGTATATTTTCCGAAGTCAGGTCGCTGTGTTTCGCATATCAGGTCGCCAAAAGTCTCGGAATCAGCCACTTCCGGTCGCCTATCACGAACATTTAGACTTCGTTTCTCCAATCGCGTGTTTTCCATTTTCCCATAATGCGCCGTCAAATTGATCCAACTCTTGTTTCGTGATGCCGAGGGCTAAGCCTATTTCACGCCATTGGGAGAGGACGCGCTCAATCTGGCTCAGTAATTGTTGGCCTGCATCAATGAAATCGGGTGACCCGGTTCACTTCCTGTCGGGGGCATCATCTCATGACCAGTGTAGCGGTGCCCACTATGCAGATTCGCCATGTTTGATCGTTTGCCAGTCGAGATCGAACCGTGCGAGATATTTGCGGAGCCGGTCGGCATCATTGGCAGTTTTCCGATTTTCTCGGGTGGCTGCGAAAAGTTTACGCCCGGCGTCAGAAAGTGTAGCCGACTCCCGACATATCCTGATGACGAAAGCCAGCTGTGCCTGATCAAATAGGTCGAGTTTTTCTTTCACCTTGTCGCAGAGAACCCCTCCGAGCACGGCAGCATTATCATCATCGGCCAGCGGCTTGGTCCAACTGGCTTTCAGTCGCTCCATTTCTCCGCCCAGCACCTGCTTGGTGATACGGCCACCCGGTGACAAAGTTGCCATGCGCGTAATACAGGCGTTCAAGTCCCGGAAATTAGCGGTCCACTTGGCTGCCGGTGATTGGGCAAACTCCAACAATTCTGTGCGCACCTCCTTGCTCAGGGTGACCCGTGTTCCACGCTTGCGAGCGAACTGGTCCAATTCGTAATCAAGATTGGGTTCAATATCCTCCGGGCGTTCGCTCAAGCCGGGCAGGTGAAACGTCCACAGATTGGTCCGCGCCAGCAGGTCCTCGCGAAAGCGGCCTTCACGGACAGCCGTCGGAAGATGGCGATTCGTGCCGGCAATAAGTTGGAAATTGCTGCTGACCTCACGATCGCTGCCGAAGGGGAGAAAGCGCTTTTCCTCCAGGGCCCGCAGCAGCATCGCTTGTTCGTCCAGTCCCAATTCACCGATTTCGTCGAGGAACAATAAGCCGCCATCCGCGGCACGCAATAGACCCGGACGATCTTTGAGCGCACCGGTGAAGGCGCCTTTGACGTGACCGAAAAGTGCCGACATGGCTGCATCACCTCTCAAGGTGGCGCAGTTCACTTCCACGAACGAACCTGCGATTTGGTGCCTGGCCTTTTTGAGTTCGTAGATTCGCCGGGCCAGCTGTGATTTTCCAGCGCCCGTCGGCCCGGTCAGGAGTATCGGTTCTTTCGCATGAATTGCCACATGCTCTATTTGTTCGATCAATTGGTTGAAATGTTTATTTCGAGTGGCAATGCCGGATTTGAGAAAGGAGCGAGCTTCAGTTTGCTCTTTGCCGAAGCGCGAGGCCAGGCGGTCGTATTTGGACAAATCGAGGTCGATGATCGCAAACTTGCCTTCGGGCCCCCGGCGTTTGTTGTCTGCGGGTGAACTTTGCAGCAACCGTGCCGGGAAGTGGCGCGATTCCGTGAGCAGGAACAGACATATCTGCTGCACATGCGAACCCGTGGTGATGTGGACGAGATAATCTTCCGCGTCCGGCTTGAATTCATAGCTGCGAGCAAAGTCATGTAGCGAGGCATATACTTCCTCGAAATCCCAGGGATCACGCAGTGCCTGAGTAATGCCGCGGACTTCGGTGGCTGGGGAAACCCGAGGAATGTCGGCCATGATCACACCAGCCAGATCCTTAAACTTTGGATCGTAAATTAGTTCAAAACGGTCGATTGGCAGGTCTCCGTGTTTGCACAAAGAGATGGTCGGGCGCCATCTGTTCCAGCGTTCCTGGTGAAACCCGGAGTCCAATACGCTGCCGAGCAAACCGATCACCACCCGTTTCTTGGTGTTCATAGCTTTTATTCCTGTTATTTATTTTATTCGCTAGTGTTGTGATCCTGCAAATTAAATCTCGTCGTACTGTTGAAACGATTGTTTGGCCCGCAAATATTGGGGTTTATGTGGCGTTCATAGGATTTATTGCAATTGGCACGGCGGCTGCAAAAGGGGTTGGCAGAATTAAACGAAAGAAAACGTATGGCTAACAAATCAATATTCCAATCCTTGCGCGGCGCGCTCTTGCCGCAGACCGATGCCATCAACGAAGCGGGTGGCCCGGCTTACACGCTCGCGCCGAAGCAGGTGCTCGCCCAATACGCGGTGACCGGCTGTTTGAACTCGACCTATTACGCCTCCGCCGAGGACCAGCTCCAAAAGGTGCTCGCCTTGACGAAGGAAGTGGATGCGCAGTTCGTCGCCAAGACCGCCGTGTATGCCCGTGAGCAGGGTTTCATGAAAGACATGCCGGCTATGTTGTGCGCGGCGTTGTCGGTGAAAGATCCGCAATTGCTCCGCACCGTATTCGAACGCGTGATTGACGACGGCAAGATGCTTCGCAATTTCGTCCAGGTTTTGCGTTCCGGCGTGGTGGGCCGCAAATCCCTCGGCACAGTGCCGAAGAAATTGGTCCAGCGCTGGCTCGAATCCCGCACGGATGAACAGTTGTTCCGGGCGTCAGTGGGCAATGCGCCTTCCTTGGCGGACCTCGTCAAGATGGTGCATCCGAAACCGGGCAATGCGACCCGCGATGCATTCTACGGCTATTTGCTTGGTCGCAAGCACAACGCTGACGCGTTGCCGGAGATCGTGAAGCAGTTCGAGGCCTTCAAGGCTGGCAAGCGGGATGAAGTGCCGGACGTGGCCTTCCAGATGTTGACCGCCTTGGATCTCGGCAAAGCCGAGTGGACGGCCATCGCGAAGAACGCGCCCTGGCAGATGACGCGGATGAACTTGAACACGTTTGCCCGTCATGGCGTGTTTGATAACGAGGTCATGGTGAAATTGGTCGCCAACCGCTTGGCGAGTGCTGACGCGGTGAAACGCGCTCGCGTGTTCCCGTATCAGTTGTTGATGGCGTTCAAGGCGGCCGGTGGCGATGTGCCGAACTTGATTCGGGACGCGCTCCAGGACGCGATGGAAGTCGCGACGGCAAACATTCCGTGCATTGCGGGCAAAGTGTATGTCTGCCCGGATGTGTCCGGCTCGATGAGCTCGGCCGTGACGGGCCAGCGCACCGGTGCGACCACGTCGGTGCGGTGTGTGGATGTGGCGGCCTTGGTGGCCGCCTCCATGTTGCGCCAGAACCCGCAGGCCGAAGTGGTGCCGTTCGAGAATGACGTCGTGAAGGTGTCGTTGAACAGCCGCGATAGCGTGATGACCAACGCGCAGAAGCTCGCCGCGGTCGGTGGCGGTGGTACGAATTGCAGCGCGCCGCTGGCGTGGTTGAACAAGAAGCAGGCCAAGGGCGACTTGGTGGTGTTCGTCTCCGACAACCAGTCGTGGGTGGATGCCAAGGGTGGCCGCGGCACCGAGACGATGCGCCAATGGTCGGTGTTCAAACGGTTCAATCCGCAGGCGCGGTTGGTATGCATCGATATCCAGCCCTACGCGACGGCGCAGGCGTCGGAGCGTGAGGACATCTTGAACATTGGCGGATTTTCCGACCAGGTGTTTCAAGTCATCGCCGCCTTCGCCGAAGGCCGGTTGGGTGCCGATCACTGGGTGGGCACTATCGAATCGCTCACGTTGTGAGCCAAGGGAATTGCCCGGTCACGTCAATCCGGACGTGGCCGGGCCGGGGTGGAAACAATTTTTGCGGGCCGAATGCCGCTCGAGACTACATCCAAACTGTTCTGTCTCGGCAAAAACTTGTCGGCCCGCTTTGAAAACGGAATTGATCTTTGAGAAAATTTGAAGCGGCGGGAATGCCCGCAGGACTACATGGTAGAGCG
>CAYPSF010000271.1:0-4685 GCA_964413165.1 uncultured Bifidobacteriaceae bacterium | reverse complement strand
CAATGCCCGGTCCGCGGCAAGAACAAGGCCGCCCACATCCAGTTCCTCAAAGATTTCGAAAGCCTCGTCGGTATTGTGAAACGCGACGGCGCCTCCACCGCAGCGGTCATCCAACTCAAGGAGATGCTCGGCAACTGGCTGAAAAATCACATCTGCAGCGTGGATACCAATTTGCGCAGCTGTCAGGTGCACGAGTTTTAGTCGATAGCCAATGGAGGATGCGAGCGTGCCTGGCAACCATTCAATCGGATCGAAGCCGGCAGAGAAAATTTCGGCCCCGGAGGCAAGCGCGCCCGGTTGGCGGATTCGCTGCATGCGATGCGACGGCATCCAGCCGTGGGACAAATTCGGTATCCGGCCCAAGACCACCGGGCCGGAGTTCACGGTCATCCATTGCCCGCAATGCAAGCGCGTACGCACGCACATTATCGAAAAAGTCCCGCCGGCTGGAATTTAAGGCAACCGGCAGGCGCCTTCACGTCCAATAATAGTAGCTTTTGGCCGAATCTGCTCAATCAAACCCGCTTCCTGCCGATATCACATACGAATGACGTGTGCGAAAAGGCCGGTGAGGGCGCCTTTGTCAGTATTCGCATCGCGATGCAGGGATACCCCCCTGCTCCGCGTCCCTAAGCAAAGATGAAAAAATCAAGAATCAAACTCTATTTGGGTCTTTCCCTGCTGGGTGTCGGCGGTGTGCTCTCAAAAATTTACGGCGCGGACACCTCCGCGGCTGCCGCCAGCCCGGCGGCGTGGCAAAAGCCCGCCTGGCTGATGGATTTGTCGGCGGGCGTCAAGGAAGGCTACGACAACAACGTTTTTCTATCGGGCGTGGACTCCAAATACCTGCCGCCGGTGTACACGGTGCCGCCGGGCAGCGTTGCGGCGCTCAAGGACCGCTGGTCCTGGGTAACCATCGTATCACCCAAGATTGGAGTCAACTTCGCCCCCTTGCTGGGAATCCAGAAATCGCTGCAGACACTTTCCCTGGCGTATGCACCGGACCTGGCCATCTATCATGATCAAACATCGGAAAGTTACGATGCCCATCGCCTTGCCGCCGCAGTCAAAGCCAAGGCGGACTCATTTTCCTTCGGCCTGGATGATACGTTTGCCTACATCGATGGCAGCAAGTGGGCGCCGGTTTATCCCGGCGGTTTCGTCACCGCCTACAACACCGCCGCACCCCGCGAACGGCGGGAACAAATCCAGGACCGGGCCACGGTTTACTTCCAATATGATTGGACCAAATGGTTTATTCGTCCCACCGCTTCCCTTCTCTACTACGATCTCATGACCGTACAGACCAACGTCACCGGTTATCAGAACTATGTGGACCGTTACGACGTCAATGGCGGAGGGGATTTCGGATACAAAATCACTTCCAAACTGGCGGTGACCCTTGGCTATCGTTACGGGCATCAATACCAGCAGCAGTTCAGTTTTTCGCCCTATAGTTCGTCCAGCGATTACCAGCGCGTGCTGGTCGGCATCGAAGGCAAACCCTGGAAATGGCTGGAGTTTAAAATCCAGGGCGGCCCTGATTTCCGGGATTATCAACCGGACTCGATCAACCCCACCCCCGGGTCAACCAACCATATCACTCCGGTAAACAACCAACACCTGATCACCTATTACGGTGAAGCCAGCCTGGCGGCCACCTTCAGCCCGAAGGATACTCTGACTTTCAAATACAAGCAGTGGCAGTGGGTGTCCAGCGTCGGCAAGGTCCCTTATTTTGATAGTACCTACGATTTGAGTTATCACCGCAAGCTGACGGACAAACTGGGCCTGGACCTGGGCGGCCGGCTCTTGACTGCCAACTACAACAGCGGGAATCTTCCCGCCTGCAAACGGGATGACTGGCAATACACCCTGTCGGCAGCTCTGGGCTACGCCTTCAATCCTCATGCCAGCGTCAATCTCGCCTACGTGTTGAACCTGGGTCGCAACGCCCAGGATAATATCGTCAATCCTCAAACCCGCGATTACGACCAGCAAGTGGTTTCACTTGCAGCGCTGTTCAAGTTCTGAAGCAGCCAACCGTTGCAGCAAACAACAGGTGTTTAGCAAATAACGATGAGTCGGTTCCAGCAAAATCAAATTACATGCTCTTTCCTAACAATGAAAACTACTTCTATACTTGAAAGGTTGATAAAAAGTGGCTCTCCGGACGTGATCGGAGACTGTCTGAGCATCGGGGTGATTTACTCGGATGAGACCGCGGCCAGCAAAGCGATGGAGTTCCATTGGCGGGTTTTGCGGCAATTTGGACCTGAATGCCCGGTCCGTCATGCGTGGTGGGACATGGCATCATTGGACGAAACCGAAGGGTTCGAGTCCTCACTCAGCCAGGCCGCCGCGGTTGACATTTTATTCGTCGCCATCACTTCTCCCGGCGAACTTTCGCTGGCATTCAAAACGTGGCTGGCCCGGGTGCTCGCCACCAGTTTGACCCGCAACCGGGCCATGGTCGTCCTGCTGGGAACCACAGATGAAAATCCGGCCTGGCCGGTGATGGTGGATGGTTTTCTGCGCGAACAAGCCCGGCTCGCTGGGACCGATTATTTCGTGCATTCCTATGTGTTTACCCCCGCTGCAAAAGCCGGCTTTCCGGAAGCAGTCTACTCCCTGCCCCGCCGGGACGTGGGAACCTCTGGAGTGGAACGATGGGGAATCAACCAGTAAATCGCGACCGGAAAACTGAATCATGATTGTTCTCGCCTACATTGACCCTGGGATGGGAACCTTGGCCTGGCAGGCTATCGTCTCGGCCCTGGTCGGCCTGTTCTTCTATGTGAAACAAACCCGTAAATGGATTGTCAGCGTTTGGTTGAAACTGTTCCGCTAAATGACTGTTCTGCCGGACAACAGCGCCTTAGTGCGGCAGCAAAGGCTGGAGATGCGCCGTTTTGGCATGGTCACGAATGGCAGGCAATGGTTCGCAATGATTCTGCTCCGGTCTTCCGCCGACCGGCGCTGGCGCCCGTTTTGAAATCGTCCCGGCCAATCTGATCAAACCAATGAACTCCTGCTCGGAGAAGCAAGGAGGCATAAGCTCATTAAAACGTTCTCCAAGTCCGGCGGCGCCAATCGTGGAGGATCCCGTCGCAAATGCCCCGATTGCGCGCAAATGTTGTATCAGTTCATCCATCCGCCGCAGCCCCAGGGGAGTAAAATCGGTCCGCCAGGGGCCGGAGTTGCTGATGGCCGAATGCCAAACCCACCCGGCCCGGGAAAATCTTCCCATCAGGCTTCGCAAATCATTTTCAATTGGAAGGTCGGCACTCATGCATTCCAGCTGTCGGCCAGGGCGACGGCCATTGAATCGCAACGTTGTCCGGGACTACTCATTCAGCCCCCAATGATTGCTGCCGGGCTCTTCCCGGGTCCGGTTCAGCAGCGCGGGTGACAATTCGGCCAGGGCCTCGATGTCCGCGCCCAAGCGCAACGGCAAAAGCGGCAAAAAGTCCATTCGCAACCGATAGGCTGCGTATTGCAACCGGGACAAAAGCGCTCTGACAGCCAGACCCATGTCGTGGGGTTCCGTGACCATCACAGCCAATGCGCCTTCCGCCTTCGTTCGGGCCTGGACGCACATGTCCAGCCAGTTCGCCGCCTCCGTGGTCAGATCACGGGCAGGCAGACAAAACAAGATAATGTCCGCCCGGGCCATGGCCTCCGCCGCCCAATGGGCGGTTGCCGAGTCATTCAGATCGTTGAACTTCCAGAAACTGAAGGCAAACGCCAGTTCGTCCCCAAAACGGCCCAGGATCCCGCCACAAACTTCCATCGCCTGGTCGTGGGTGATCGCGTCGTCGCACATCACGAAAAAATGGCACGGATTGTCGCCTTCCAGCGAAAGTGTGTCCTGAACCAGCATTGTCGCACTCATACTTATTCCCTTTCTTAAGCCTTGATGGCTGTTGGACCTGCCCTAAAACGATCACCAGTGGAAAGACTTTTAATATTTTGGATTAGAACACTGCAAAACTAATCTCGTCTCTTATTCTGCCTATTCAAACGAAAGTTATCCACCTCTATTCACAAGTTATGCACAAACTGCTCGCAAGTTGTCCCAAGCGACCGGAGCCATGCGGGTTGGGATTCAAAACAAACCCGGACATGTTTTCGCTTTCAAGCAGGCAAGGACAAGGTATAAAAGGAGGTGAACTCTTAGACGGGCAATCAGTTTGAATCAAATTGCCCTGAACCACGCATTTTTCCCAGGAAATGACCGGGATGCCAACACCGAGCAAGCCAGTGTGGCAGATTTTGGTGATAGACGACGAACCCGCCGTCTGCGATGCCATCAAGATGATGCTCCAGTTTGACGGGCACAAGGTGCAGACGGCCCACAGCGCCAAAGAAGCCCTGGCCCTGCTTGAGCAAGCCACGTTCGATCTGGTCACCACGGATTACGCCATGACGGGGATGAAAGGTGACGAGCTGGCCGCCATCATCAAACAACGCCTGCCCCGCCAGCCCATCATAATGATTACCGCGTATGCCGAAATGTTGAAGTCCACTGACGAGCCACTTCAGGTGGACGACATCATCAGCAAGCCATTTTTACTGACCGACCTGCGCGAAGCGGTGGCCAAAGTTCTGCCCGGAGGCTGAAAGTTGGAAATGCCTTGTAAAAAAGATTCTGGAGGTTAAACCACCCCCTGCTTTTATCTCCC